>JBHACV010000104.1:0-4791 GCA_041854705.1 Corynebacterium sp. | reverse complement strand
AGGTCGTTAGACTGGCTATCTGGCGGCATTCAAAGCATTGCGGGAGTGACATTACTGATCGGACCAGCTGTGGCAGGTATGCTTATCGGCTTCCTACCAATCACAAGTGTCTTGTATATCACCGCTGGCTGCTCACTATTGGCGGCACTACTGACCACCCTCGTTCGCATTATTCCCCCCAGAAGCATCACTGATAAGGAACCATCAAGTCTTTCGCCAGCGGCAGAAGCACTGGAAGACACCAATGTCTTTTCTGGCTGGCGTGCGTGGCGAAACATACTCACAGACCCACAAGTCTCACTCTTGGCCTGGGTGAACTTTGCTTCCTTGATCCTTATTTCACCGTATTTTATGGTGCTGCTACCTGCACAGTTTCAGCTCATTAATAAGCCCACCTATCTCGGTTTTTCCATGTCTGGATTTGCCATTGGGATGATCGTCTGCGGCATTGTCGTGGCAAGGGTAGGCACCGCAAAGCGGCGTCAAATGTGGACCATTGGTCTTATCAGCTACACCATTGCCTCCTTGTGTCTGGCTGTATTGCAAGTTGCACCTGTAGTCATTGCGGGGATGGCAATTGCTGGGATCGGTAGTGGTTTACATGGGCCACTCCAGACAGTGATCGTCACCGAAAATATTCCAGATGATACCCGCGGCCGCGCATTCTCGCTCTTTTCTGCCATCCAACTTGTCGCCCAACCATTCGGGTTGGCTGCCGCTACAGCACTTCTGAGCTTCACCAGTATTTATGTCCTCGCAATTGGAGTTGCCACGCTCTATGTTCCGGTGGCAATCGCAGGAATTCTTCGAGGCCGAACCGTCATTATGGATCGGGTTGCAGCCTCCGACAAAAAAGATGATTCAACAACCTAACCGCGACTTTCTCGGAATTTGCAGGTTAACAACACCATGCTCATTCCGGCTTTCTCCATATAAACGGCTCACGTGGTACTGTCATCGGATCAAACTCTGCCAAGTACTCTTGTGGCGTTTTGGTGCTGCTCCCAAGCGACTGCGCAATTGCTGGAAAGACTTCAGTCATCTCTCGAAACGTCACCGCCCCATCCCGCTTGGCTAACCGCTGTCCCCGTGCATTGAGCACCAATGGTACATGCACGTACTCTGGTACGGAATATCCCAGCAACTGCGCTAAATATCCCTGCCGAGGCGCCGAAGACAATAGATCATCACCTCGAACTACCTGGTCAATCCCTTGATCGGCATCATCAACTACCACAGCAAGGTTATAGGCCCAGTCCGGCTGCTGACCACCACGACGCAGAATCATATCATCTACTTCACCAGTGACTTCCCCCGCATAGAAATCATGTACGGTGAACATCGAAACGCTTGCACGCAATCGAAGCGCGGGCACCCGACCCTCGGCAGCAAGTTTTGCTTTACGACGCCGCCGCTCGTCGTCAGTCAAATCGCGGCAGGTACCGGGGTACTGCCCTGGAATAGCATGTGGCGCGCGAGCAGCTTCTTGAATGTCCCGGCGCGAACAGTAACACTCATAATGTGGCAAGCGATCCAGTGCTGCGGTGTAGAGTGCGTCACGCTTTGATTGATAACAAACCTCACCATCCCAGTCCAAGCCGAGTGCCCTGAGATCTTCTAATTGCCGACGAGCAGATTGTGCTGAGCTGCGTTGGGTATCAATGTCTTCAATACGTAGGTAGAATGCTCGGCCTGTATGTCGTGCGAAAGCCCATGCTAGTGTTGCAGTGCGAAGATTGCCGAAATGGAGGTCTCCACTGGGGCTTGGAGCATAGCGCCCTGCCCCTGAATGAGTGTTATTCATGCAATTCATCGTAGAATCCCTGCCATGAGTAATTACATTCCAGTCCGCAAAAGTGCCTATCCCATCTTACTGACCTTGTTTGTGGCGGTGTTTATTATTTCTAATATCACCTCCACCAAAGGCGTGATGATTGGGCCGCTGGTCACCGATGGGGCATTTTTCCTCTTCCCAGCCGCATATGTAATTGGGGATGTGATTGCCGAGTGCTATGGCTTTAAGGCGGCTCGGCAGGCTGTTTGGACTGGGTTTTTTACCACTGTGATTGCTGTGGTGGCATTTTATATTGCTATCAGTTTGCCTCCAGCGGAATTTTACGACGGGCAAGAGGCGTTCCGGGCAACATTGGGTTTGGTACCACAGATTGTGTTTGCTTCCTTGTGTGGATACGCGGTTGGCCAGATTCTCAATGCTTGGTTATTGACACGGATGAAAGATCGGTTTGGTGAGAAATCCTTGTGGATGCGTCTGTTGGGTTCCACGGTGGTTGGCGAATTTGGTGACACGCTCATTTTCTGTTTGATTGCTGCACCGGTGATTGGCATCAGTACTGTTAGTGATACTGTAAATTTCGTGGTGGTGGGCTTTATCTGGAAGACTTTGGTGGAGGTATTGGTCATGCCGATTACCTATCTGGTAATCCGGTGGGTCAAACATTCCGAAACCGTGTCAGAATAAAACCTGAAGCTCCTGATGTCTCACGCCATGTCTAAGACTCTCCCGCCAATAGCTGCTCCGCTGATTATTGCTGCCACGGCAGCTTGTGGTTGTGTATTGCTCAACTTGGCTGATCCAACTACCCCAGGTGGACCAACTCCGGTGTGTCCCACTAAGGCGTTGTTTGGCATTAATTGTCCTTTTTGTGGGACTGCACGAATGCTCTATTCACTTTGCCACCTCGATCTAGCAGCTGCTCTGCGGTACAATGCCTTGACCTTTGCTTTAGTACTTTTACTGATCTGGAGTTGGATTGCTTGGACTGGTGGGATTCTTGGTAAACACATTCCAACGTGGCATAGATGGCGCTATACGCCGTGGGTCATTGGGATTGTGGTAGCTATCTGGACAATAGTACGACTTCTCCCCTTCGAACCATTCCGGTCGCTGCAAGTATAGGAACAGCGTATAGGAACAGCTAGGTGGTTCATGACTAGGTCCCCAAGGTGATGGCTAAGAAGGTACCGGCATAAATCCCAAGAATGAGCAAGACTCCCATAACATCTTGGACCACAGTTGGACCGATTGCTGTTACTGTTTCCTGCATGGGTGCGGAATGATCGCTAACAATGCTCTTTGTTTTCCCCAAAGCAAGGGCGCAACCAGTGGCTGCCAGTAGAGCTATAAACGTCGTCACACTTGGTTGCAGAACTTGCCCCACAATGACTGAAATAATCACAACACAACTCAGCGGAAACACCTGCCAGAAAACAGATACCTTAGTAATTGTTCGCACGAAATTTCCCGGCAGATCATCGGTGTAGAGATACATAAAATTACACACAAGTCCCAATGATGCGCCAATCGCTACTGCAGCAAGAGACAGTTCACCACTGCTATGAAAAGCCAGTAACTGTGTAACCACAACTCCGCCCAGCGGGTAAAGCAGATAAGGAATCACAATCCGACTCCACCACCGAAGTCGCCGCCGCTGCCAGTCTAAACGCTGGTAATGCACTGGTCTGAGTTCAAGAGGAAAGCTGTTAGTTCCACTAGCTATTCTACTCGGTGGTGGTGTGCGCACTAACCAGGCCTTTTTATGTCTTACGGGTGGAAACCAAGCATAGACAGCAAAGGTAACCGCATTCGATGCAAGCATAACTGCTATGATTGCAAAGTTTAGTTTTACTGCTGACATCACAATGCCAGCAAGCATTGGTGCAGAAACAAGAGTGGACAAAAATAGTGATAGTGCCAGTTTCATTGGGGCAATTGCCAACGGCGGGGTAGAAAATACTCGCCATGTTTGGCTCCCCACTGCATAGGAGAACAACAACATAATCCCAGATGTAACCACCAAGGTGGCAGGTAACGGCAGTGCTGCCGCCAGAATCACGAAATATGCTGCACCAATGAATTCCAAGAATCGATCAATGGTTTTAGCATTTTTGCCATAGCGTATTTTAAGGATCAGCCTGAACATGTATCGATCCAATCAAGTTGTACTGGATTAAGCGTAAAACTGGAATATTTGAGTAGCTGTTGAAAAGGATCTTCTCCTAAGATTTCCGCAGGTGTCCCTGCCGCAACCACATTAAGCTTGGAAAAAACCTGCACTTCATCGCACTGCATTGCGATGTGTAGGTCTTGAGTGGAAATCAGAATCTCAGTGCCATTATCTGCTAGTTGACGCAAAATAGTCATGACCTGATGCCGAGAAATAGCATCAACAGTTTCTAAAGGTTCATCCAAGTACAATGTTTTAGGTGGCTGCACCAACAAGGTGGCGAGTGCCGTCTTCTTGTAATTGCCAGCGGAGTAAACCCCAATGGGACGATCATGTCCACCGTCGATAAGCAACGTGTCTACTAGTACTTGGGCGCGACTTTTGGCAGTGTCATGTTCTAAGCCATGCAGTTTGCCTACATGGAACAGTAAATCCCAGGCAGTTACTTCTATCGGAATAACCGGGGAATCCGGCAGAAAAGCAGCAGTTTGAACATTGGTTTCATATAGATATTTCAGTCGAGTTGTTTTACCCGCACCATTGATTCCAATAAGTCCAGTGAGCATGGCAATGATTCTAACGGGCCGCAGCAGGCTTCCTAGTCAAATACTTAAGCACCACTGCGCCAACCCAATTAGTACTGTCTTTTGAGGAACTCCAAAAACCACAACAAGCCCTTAGCTGCAAGTCATGCACCTATGCAACCAAGGGCTTGGGCTAGTAATAGCCATCCGATTGGAGGGGGAGCCTCTTGTAAAGGGAACCACCCAAAAGGTCGTTCCTTTTGTTTGTCACCTTGATGCTTCTCAAGGCAAATAATGTGATT
>JBHACV010000103.1:0-9641 GCA_041854705.1 Corynebacterium sp. | reverse complement strand
GCCGTCGACGCCGAACTCACCGAAATCTCCACCGTCCCCGCTGGCGTCGTCACCACCACCCACACCTACCTCGCCGAAGGCGGCAAAAAAAACCTCCACAACCTCCACAACTTCCTCTCCGACACCCTACTACTCACCGGCCTCGGCTTCGACAAACCCCACCACATGCCCCTCTGGGGACACCTCGACTACCCAACCCACACCAACCCACACCAACCCACCATCGGCATCATCTACTACCGCGCCCAACACCTCGCCGGAAACACCACCTACATCACCGCACTCGCCGACGCCATCACCAAAACCGGCGCCACCCCACTTCCCATCTTCACCGCATCCCTACGCCAAGCACCCACAGAACTACTAGCAGAACTCGCACACTGCGACGCACTCATCACCACCGTCCTCGCCGCAGGCGGCACCAAACCAGCAACCGCCCAAGCCGGCGGCGAAGACGAAGCCTGGGACGTCACACAACTAGCAGCACTCAACATCCCCATCATCCAAGGACTAGCACTCACCAACTCCCGCACCGAATGGGAAGAATCCGACGAAGGACTCAACCCCATCGACGTCGCTTCCCAAATCGCCGTACCAGAATTCGACGGCCGCCTCATCTCCATACCCTTCTCCTTCAAAGAATACGACGCCAACGGACTCATCTCCTACGTCCCCGACACCGAACGCTGCACCCGACTAGCAAACATCGCCTACCGCCACGCCAAACTACGCCACCTCCCAAACGCCGAGAAAAAACTCGTCCTCATGCTCTCGGCCTACCCCACAAAACACGCCCGCATCGGCAACGCCGTCGGCCTAGACACCCCACTATCAACCCTCAAACTCCTCCAAGCCCTCGACGCCGCCGGATACAACCTCGGTGACACCACCACCATCCCCGGCTACCACCCACTCAACGAACCCAACACCACCCTCGACGGCGACGCACTCATGCACGCCATCATCGCCGCTGGCGGACACGACCCCGAATGGCTCACCGAAGACGTACTCGCCACCAACCCACTAAAACTCAGCAAAACCGACTACCTCAACTACTTCGCCACCCTGCCCAAAACCATGCAACAAGAAATGGAAAAACACTGGGGACCAGCACCCGGCGAACACTACACCCACCCCGAAACCGGCGACATCTACATCGCAGGCCTCCAATTCGGCAACATCGTCATCATGGTCCAACCACCCCGCGGCTTCGGCGACAACCCCGTAGGCATCTACCACGACCCCGACCTACCCGCCAACCACCACTACCTCGGCACCTACCACTGGCTACGCCACACCTTCAACGCCGACGCCATCATCCACATGGGCAAACACGGCAACATGGAATGGCTCCCCGGAAAAAACGCCGGACTCTCCGCCTCCTGCTACCCCGACCAAACCATCGCCGACCTCCCCCTCATCTACCCCTTCCTCATCAACGACCCCGGCGAAGGAACCCAAGCCAAACGACGCGCCCACGCCACCCTCATCGACCACATGATCCCACCCATGGCCCGCGCCGAATCCTACGGCGACATCACCCGCCTAGAACAACTCCTCGACGAACACGCCTCCATAGCCGCCATGGACCCCGCCAAACTCCCCGCCATCCGCCAAGAAATCTGGACCCTACTCCAAGCCGCAAAAATGGACCGCGACCTCGGCTGGGAAGAACGACCCGACGAAGAAACCTTCGACGACAAAATGATGGAAATCGACGGCTGGCTCTGCGAAATCAAAGACGTCGCCATCCGCGGCGGCCTCCACATCCTCGGCGAAACCACCACCGGTAACATCCGCACCGAACTCATCCTCGCCATGCTCCGCGCCCGCCAACTCTGGGGCGGCGAACAAACCATCCCCGGACTCCGAGAAACCCTCGGACTACAAGAAACCGGCACCGAAACCCGCACCAAAACCGACAACATCGAAAAAATCGCCCACCACCTCCTCACCCAACTCGAAGAACACAACTGGCAACCCACCGCCATCCCCACCATCCTCACCCAAGCAACCACCATCCTCCCAACCGAAACCAACCAAAAAAACCTCACCACCCTACTAGAATTCACCTGCACCGAAATCATCCCCCGACTAGACCAAACCCCACAAGAAATCACCCACATCCTCCGCGCCCTCAACGGCGAATTCATCGAAGCCGGCCCCTCCGGATCACCCATGCGCGGACTCATCAACGTCCTACCCACCGGACGAAACTTCTACTCCGTCGACCCCAAATCCCTCCCATCCCGACTCGCCTGGGAAACCGGCCAACTCCTCGCAGACTCCCTCATCAACCGCTACCAAAAAGAACACGGACACTACCCCAAATCCGTCGGCCTCTCCATCTGGGGCACCTCCGCCATGCGCACCTCCGGCGACGACATCGCCGAAATCTTCGCCCTCCTCGGCATCCGACCCATCTGGGACGAAGCCTCCCGCCGCGTCATCGACCTCGAAGTCATCAGCCTCGAAGAACTCGGCCGCCCCCGCATCGACACCACCGTCCGCATCTCCGGCTTCTTCCGCGACGCCTTCCCACACGTCCTCGCCCTCCTCGACGACGCCATCCAACTCGTAGCCAACCTCGACGAACCCGACGAACACAACTACATCAAAGCCCACGCCAAAACCGATACCCCCAACACCCACAACCACATCCGCCGCATCTTCGGCTCCAAACCCGGAACCTACGGCGCCGGACTCCTCCAACTCATCGAATCCGGCAACTGGCGCAACGACCAAGACCTCGCCGAGGTCTACACCACCTGGGGCGGCTACGCCTACGGCCGCGACCTCAACGGCATCGAAGCCGCCGACGACATGCGCACCGCCTACAAACGCATCCAAGTCGCCGCCAAAAACATCGACTCCAAAGAACACGACATCGCCGACTCCGACGACTACTTCCAATTCCACGGCGGCATGGTCGCCACCATCCGCGCACTCACCGGAGAAGACCCCGAAGCCTACATCGGCGACTCCACCCGCCAAGAAACCGTCAAAACCCGCACCCTCCACGAAGAATCGCGCCGGGTATTCCGTGCTCGAGTGGTCAATCCGCGGTGGATAGAAGCAATGCGCAAGCACGGCTATAAGGGTGCTTTTGAAATGAGTGCAACCGTCGATTATCTCTTCGGCTATGACGCCACCACTGGGTTAATGGAGGACTGGATGTACGAAACGCTCACCGAAACCTATGTCGCTGACGAAATCAACCGCAAGTTCTTCGAGGAATCTAACCCATGGGCGTTGCGAGACATTTCTGAACGGTTGTTAGAAGCAGCAGACCGAAAACTGTGGGAAGAACCATCAGCCGAAGCACTTGATACCTTGCGTTCAACCTTCTTAGAAATGGAAGGCACAATAGAGGATCGATCAAACTAACAGTTTGGCGGCTGTGACGATGCAAACCCATGCACGTCACAGCCGTTTTACACGCTCTTAGCGAACACAGCCGGTTTTCACAGGTTTTTTCCAGTTGCAGCCACAATTTTCTTGACATTCAGCGGTATCGTTAGGGGTATGCGATTGATTCTTCCCCTTAGCTATTTCATCCTTGAAGCCATAACCTTTTATTTACTTGCTACCTGGCTGGGTGTTGGCACCGCACTACTTATTCTCTTCGCTTCGATTTTTGGTGGTGCGCTGCTCGCTGCGTGGCAAATGCGCTCTATCACCGCCGAACTTGCTCGTGGCGCTAACAATCCTGCCGTCTTAGCAGGTGATCTTGGACTGGTAGGTGTAGGCACCCTATTGTTAGCTCTGCCAGGTATCTTAAGCAGCATCATTGGTCTAATTTTCGTATTGCCACCAACTCGGTTACTCATTCGCAAAATCGTAGCCAAGCGGGTGCGGGTGCAGATTGAGGAAATGGGAGTCCGTAGCTTTGAGGCAGCTAATGCTTATCGGCAAAAAGCCAGCTACGGCTCTTTTGGTGACGCCAATGCTAATAACACCTCCCAATCACCAGCTGCCCCCATCATCATTGATGAGGAAGAAATTGAGAAATGGTCACGTGATGTCACCCCAGAAGATTTTCGCACCAATCCCAATGATTCTAAATAATGGACATCAATGGCAGGTAATGCGTTTCGGCTGATTTTATCGGCGCTTTCAGGGGTTTTAGTTTATGCCTCCTATGAACCAGTGGGGTGGTTCTGGGCAGGCATCATTGGCATGGCGCTATTTATCGCAACTTTGCTTCCCGCCTTTTCTGGGCGGGTTTCCGTCATAATGGGCATGGCGCTAGGCGTTACCCATTTCTTTAGCCTGTACGTGTTATTGCTGCCGTGGATAGGGGAGTTCGTCGGCGCAATGCCCTATCTCGCACTCGCTGGTTACCTCGCATTGTTTGGAATACTCATTGGCGGGGTAGGGGTTAAGATTCTTCAGTTGAAGTATGGGTTGTGGTTGTTTCCATTTTTCTTCATCGCAGTCGAATGGTTGCGTTCCAACTATCCTTTTGGTGGTTTTGCTTGGGTGCGCCTTGCATGGGGACAAGTCAGTGGCCCACTCGCTGCTTGGACGCGCATGGGAGGACCAGCGCTGGTAAGTTTTTTGGTCATTCTGCTCGCATGCCTTTGCTGCGCTCTCGCTTTTCGACGCATCCCGACCAAATCTTTTGCCACGGCAATCGTAATTATTGCGGTGGCCACCTTAGCAATGAATGCACAGTTAAATCGGGGGGAGGACGTGGGACAAGTGCGAGTTGCAGCGATTCAAGGCAATGTTCCACGTATGGGGCTGGATTTCAACGCCCAGCGTCGAGCTGTTTTGCGTAATCATGTCAATCAGACTTTAGAGCTCAATCCAAGCGACCAAGTGGACATGGTGGTCTGGCCAGAAAACGCCTCAGATGTCAGTCCCTTTGCTGATGCACAAGCTGGCGAACTCATAACTGATACGGTTCAAACAATTAAAACGCCCATTTTGGTTGGCACCATCACTGCTGATGACGTGGGACCGCGTAACACCATGGTGGTCTTCGATCCGCAAACGGGGGCAGGGGAGTACCATTACAAAAAATTTCTCCAACCCTTTGGTGAGTATATGCCCATGCGCGACTTCTTCCGACTGTTTTCCCCGCTAGTTGACCAAGCTGGTAATTTCCAGCCTGGTGATGGCACTGGCACGGTCACTGTCACTGCAGCACAATCTGGACATGACATAACAGTGGGAATTGCCACCTGTTACGAAATAGCCTTTGATGCTGCTGGCCGTGAGGCCGTCCAAGCGGGTGCCGAAATCTTGACGTCGCCAACTAATAATGCCACTTTTGGGTTTACTAATATGACCTATCAGCAGCTAGGAATGAGTCGGATGCGGGCGATTGAACTCGATAGGGCAGTAGTGGTTGCTGCCACCAGTGGGGTTTCAGCGATTGTTCACCCAGATGGCAGTGTCAGCCAAGAAACCGAGATCTTTACCAACGCCACATTGATCGAAGATTTACCCTTGCGAAACTCA
This sequence comes from Corynebacterium sp., assembly GCA_041854705.1. GTDB lineage: Bacteria > Actinomycetota > Actinomycetes > Mycobacteriales > Mycobacteriaceae > Corynebacterium. Next base: position 4,172 of record JBHACV010000103.1, on the reverse strand, counting down.
CTTACCATTGCAGCGCGCTTTGGTTATCTCATTGAGGGCTCGTTGGTTATCATGGGATGGTTGGTAGCTGCGGCGGCCATTATCCAAGTCCGCCAAAAAGGCACAGCAAAAATAACTCAATCTGACACAACCCCCGTGATTGCTTAAGGAGACGGAGAACACTCATGAAAACGCTGGTTGTCATCCCGACTTACAACGAGTTGGAAAACCTTCCCCTTATCACAGGACGTGTCCGTGCAGCCGTTCCTGAGGTGGAAATCCTCATTGTCGATGACAATAGTCCCGATGGTACTGGTGACTTAGCCGACAAGCTGGCCACAGAGGATGCAAATATTCATGTCTTACACCGTGAGGGTAAGAAGGGATTGTGTGCTGCCTATGCTGCAGGCTTTGCTTGGGGGTTAGAAAACGACTACGAGGTGCTGTGTGAGATGGACGCTGATGGTTCACATGCACCAGAGCAGCTGCACTTATTGTTGGATGCCATCAAGGATGGTGCAGACCTCGTAATCGGTTCCCGCTATGTCCCTGGTGGTCAAGTCGTAAACTGGCCAAAACGTCGGTGGCTGTTGTCCAAAGGAGGCAACCTCTACATTTCTCTCGCCCTAGGCGGCGGCCTGAAGGATATGACCGCTGGTTATCGTGCCTTTAAGCGTCAGGTACTTGAAGCCATCAGCCTTGAAGAGCTGTCTAACGCTGGCTACATCTTCCAAGTGGAGATGGCTTGGCGGGTGCTACAGGAAGGATTCGACGTTCGGGAAGTGCCAATCACCTTCACTGAGCGAGAGATCGGGGAGTCAAAACTAGATGGCTCCTTCGTCAAAGACTCCTTGATGGAAGTAACCAAATGGGGCTTTCATCACCGGAAGACACAAATCACCAACATGGCAAAAGAATTTGGTCGGCTTGGAGCAAAGGGCATTAAAAGCTGGCGTAAAAAGCATATGATTTAATAACCGCCACTTGTTGCAGTGGCATCAATAAAACCCACAGGAGTAAAGCCCCTTGGTGGGTTTCTTTTATTGCTATAGCTAGCCTGCCCTCCCATACTCAAATCATATTTTTCCAGTTAAGGGCATAAAATGCCACTAGCAGATAGTTGTACTATCCGAATATAGATAGTTATAATATCTAAAGTTGAGCAGAGGGAGACAGTCCAGTGGATATGCGGATTTCTGAACTTTCAAAACAATCAGCCATCAGTGTTGCCTCAATCAAATACTACCTGCGTGAGGGCCTACTACATCCAGGCACACGCACTGGGGTGAATCAAGCAACCTATGACCAAAGCCACTTAGACCGACTACGGCTTATTCATGTGCTAACAAAAATTGTCGGTCTGCCCATCAATAAAACCGCGGCAGTTTTGCAATTTTTGAGTGGGGAAGCGAACACCTTAGATGCCTTAGCAGTAGTTCAAGATGCCTTAGCATCTGAAAGTATAGACAAGTCCGATGACTTGTCAGCTGTTGAGATTGTCCAGCGAACTGTTGCTATTCAAGGCTGGAACTGCAGTGAAGACTCCATTGCCTTCAAGAATGCAACCCAAGCGGTAGCGGCACTGGAACGTGAAAAGCTCACACCGATCATTGAGCAGCTCAACCGGTACGCCAATGCGGCAGATATGATCGGACGGCTCGACATTGATGCAATATCAATGCATCAGAATCCAGAGGAAATGGCTCATGTCATGGCCCTCGGGAGCATCCTGCGGAAACCAGCTTTAGATGCACTTATTCTACTAGCGCAGCAGCACTATGCTTCAATGCGGTTTGAAAACTAAAAATCCGCCCAAACGAAACACCCTGGTGGAGTGTTGTTGGGCGGATGATATTAGTCTGTATTACTTTTTTGCAGCGGCTGCCGCTGCGGCCGCAGCTTCCTCTTCTTGCTGTTGCTTCAGTAGGCGAGCGGCATTGCGGCGGCGTTTACGAAGTTGCTCAATTCGTTCTTCTAAAAGGATATCCAACTCCTCGATTGAACGCCGCTCCCGGAGCATATCCCAGTGGGTGCGGGGTGGCTTTACTGGTTTCGCCTCAATACCTTCACCCTCCACGAGGATGCCAACCTGACCGTTTTTGCACAGCCATTCTCCGGGGATTTCTGCGTCTTCTGCGAAAGGAACTTCGTAGATTTCGCCAGTCTCGGTCTTGTAGCGCACCATTTGACGGGGTGCCAAGTCATGGTCACGATCAGTCTCATAACTTACGGCTCCCATGCGAGAACCCCGCAGAACGCGATCTGCCATACGTTCTTCCTCCCTTGCATCTTCGATACTGCAGTACACCAAGATTTTCGCAATCATGGTGTGTCCGCAAACTCGTAAAGTATAACGCATTCTCACGGACTTTTGTTCCTTTAGCCCATAACCGAGAAATCTGGCCATGAGATCCGGTAGCCACAGTCGACTAGGATAGCGATATTGAACAGCCCTGTTCTAGGGTGAATTTTTGATTGACAACTGCCAGAATCGGAAGCTGTCAATGCATTTTGATCGTGAAATCGTGGGGGAAGGTACTAGACTAAGGCGAATGGCAGTGCAACGACAACCGACTTGTGAGTGGTGCGGGAATGAGGTAGCAACCTCCAACCGTGGTCGCCCACGGAAGTTCTGCTGCCAAGCATGCCGTCAACGCGCTTATGAACAACGTAATGCTGTGGCTGGGACTCAAATTCCCGCAGCAGCAGTTATTATCCGGCCTGAGCGTGTCACTGAGATACAAGATTCACTATTTGAGCTTCGCTGTGCGGCAGAAGACATTCAAACAGCTAATGCTGAGGGTGCCAACCCTGAAGAGGTTTCGCAATTATGCGATGAACTGGTCACCTTGGCGCGCAACATTGAAAAGCTCAGGATAAGGTAGGTAGGACCTGTTATGAATTCCACTCGGAAGCCAGTTGTGATTGGCGTGGTGATTGTCATCATCCTGCTGGCAGTTTTCGCAGTAGCAACGGTTGTCATTTCTTTGCTGCAAAACCCAGGCGTGGAGACCGGAGAGATTAGTGACGAAAAGGCAGTACCAGCCTCAACCCCACTCAATGGAACTTGGATGGTTGTGGCAGGTGATGCTCCCAACATTACTTCTGCAGGCTTTACCTTTAATGAGATTCTTCCCTCTGATCGACGCACCACCTCCGGCTCAACTAGGAGCGTTAAAGGTACAGTAACGGTGGAAAACGATACCTTGATTGCCGCGGAGATTTCGGTTGATATGACCTCGGTTGCCACCGATATTCAAAAACGAGACATCAATGTGCAAAGCAAGATTTTCCAGACCGATCAATACCCTGAGGCATTCTTCAAAGTTACTGAACCGGTCAAACTTGAAAACATCCCAGATGATGGCACTATGACCACCATACCAATCGCTGGCCAGTTGACAATTAAAGGCAAAACCCAGACGGTGGAAAGCGATTATTTGGTTCTTCGTGATGGCGACAAGATTTCGCTCAGCACTGCCATCGAAATCAATCGGTTGGATTTTGGTGTCGAAACACCAGAATTCGTCGCTGCTACCATCGACGAAGTAGGTTTGGTCAAAGTTTTGCTGACGTTGGAAAAGGAGCAGTGATCTAACGGATATGCTTTCTGAACGTATGCTGCCATTTTTGTGGCTACGACTCGTCATTGTGATGGCATTTACGATCTTTGTGGCATTTCAAGATCTGTGGCTTATTGTTGGCATTGGCGCATTCCTGTCTGCATTGACTGGATACCAGATTTATTCCGTCTACCAGAACCGAGAAAAACCATCGAAGACCGAACTTTCTAGCCAAGCCTGAAATTTTCCTCTTTACGTCACGGTGACGTAAAGAGGTTTTACCCTTTTGGGCGGAACCATAGGGGAGCAAATTCGCTTTTAGCTGACAGAGAGTTGCCTATAGGTCAATCCGGCATTGTAACCCTAGGTGGTGCTAAAACAACTCGGCGATCTCATGTGACAAGAACTAGAACACACTGGACACCAAGGTCACAAACCACTGGTATGGACTAATCATCAAACGTCTTTTAAATCGGATCACGTGATCCACGCTAGACACACCACGACACAAACTTGTCGGGATTGCGCGTAACACTCAGCTGTGGGCAAACCTGGCAGATAAGCACTCACAGCAAACAGTTAACGTCTGGTAGTCAACAAGCCAGTAAAACCCACAGGTAGCAATTATCT
>JBHACV010000102.1:0-3124 GCA_041854705.1 Corynebacterium sp. | reverse complement strand
AATAAATACCACTTGAAAACCTACCTTTTAGTAGTGGATATGCGAATATTATTATGAGCATTTGCTGAGGATATAATGCTTTCGGATTAAGAAAACCCCCACGAGTGGGGGGCAATTGCAGAAAAACTATGGCCGACACGTGCCCCAATGCACCTGTCAGCCTAACCCATTACTTCGGTTGTATCCCAACCAATCGCATACCTAGCTACAGCGCACGATCGGGGAAGGATCATAAACGGTGGTTGTGGTTTCCCGAGAAATCTCATTGCCGTTCAAGTCGCGAACTACCCTCGTGTCTGAGGTGGTAAACCCGGGTGTACCACTGGAAGGACTGCAATCAGAACCACTGACATTAACGGTATGTGGCTGAGTCGTAGCCCACCTGCCACCATTAATGGATTCCACATTGACTGTTTTCACTCCCATCAGCTGAACTGTCACTTCTCCACCACCAGCAGAGGAAACAATACGCACTGGATAAGGTGACGTGTTTTTAAACACCAAGTCAATTTGGCCTTCAAAAACCGTGGCTTCGCGGCCTGCCGGATAACGCGAAATATAGTAGCTATGCGGAGTGTGCGACACGTCCTCCATACCGGCAAAATAGGCAGCATTGTATAAGGTGGTGGCAAACTGCGAAATACCACCACCAACCGCCTTGTCAGCCCGACCATTGAGAATGATGCCTGATTCTACGAAACCTTGGGCGGTACCGCGCGGACCGGTGTAGTTGTTTAGGCTGAAGGTATCGCCAGGGGCCACTATTGCCCCATTAACAATCTGCGCTACTTTAGCAATATTGACACCTGATGCATCAGAATAGCCCCCAGTGGTGAATTCGCCCACTACCTCGTCGAATGTGGCAGCCTCAGCCATTTCGGTAGTGAAGGTAGCTGGTTCATCTACATAAATAGCATCAAAGGTCTTAGCCTCATTGCCAATGATCCGATCATTGAGATTCGCAAACGTCTCCTCCCAATTAATCAACACACCATCACTGTGCGGCGTAACAACCTTCGTACCACCTTCAAAAGTGATATTGGCATTTGTTTTTGGATGTTCGGTTTCGTGCAATCGTTCCAGGAAGATGCCCTTAGCTACCTCGTGATTGACATCCACTCGGAACTCACCATTTTCCGGGATGAAGGTCACTACCTCACCCATGCGTGCAGTGGGGATCTCACCATCAATAGCATCACGACCATGTAGAATCATCGGTGCTGAAACCGCATTGGCCCCAGCATCTTCCACTACCTTCTGTGCCTGCTTCTCACCGTACTCTGGGGGTTTGATCTCAGCTGTGACTTTCACACCTTCGGGTTCAAGCCAAAAACCGACTACGCCTTCTCGCACATCAGCAGGGTCAACGGTCTGGCCGTTTTCTGGCTTCGGCTCAATCACAGCTTTGCTATCAACCAAAACTACCCCGGCATTGACTGGCTCAGGGCTTAGTTCGGCAGTCAGTTTATCAACAATCGGCCCCAGCGCTGCCTCATCAGTCTCAGAAATCACCGGTGTCTGATGCTCAGTGAAGAAAGAGGTAAGTCGGGTAATGGGATTTAATGGTTGATTGCCCGCCGCATCCAGCGTGGCCTGCCAATCTACCACCAAACCGGCTGCCACCGGATCGAAGGTTGCTGTGCGTTCACCTGCGGTGACGGTCACTGGTTTACTGGTGGCGTCGTTAAGCGAGCTTTGCAACATGGTTAGGGCGGTATCACGATCTTTACCACCAACATTTACCCCAGCGATAGTAGTGCCACGGGGCAGAGAACCGTTGCTCAGCGCCAAATCAATGCCATAAGCAACACCGCACAATACGAGAAAACCGAGGCCAATGCCAGCGATAATCCGGGTTGTACGCCGCCCTTCTTTTGGCTGAGAATGTTGTCCGATCACCACACCAAGGGTAGTAGCTTAAGCCCAAGTATGAGAATTTAGATGGATAACTTTTGAGTAAATCTTATCGTTGTAAGGAACTCACCCGGCCAGCCTTGGCTTCGATCTCCCTAGCATCAAGCTCACCCTTTTCCACCCCCGCTACGGTCGCGTCAATAGCGGCCGACAATTCATCAGAGGTGATCCACAAAGCAATATCCGCACCAGCAGCAAGAGCAGAAGTAACCGCATCAGGCACGGAGTAGGTGTCTGTAATCGCCTTCATTCCCGACAAATCATCGGTAATCACTGGACCGGCAAACGGCGCACCACCGGGATAGTCGCCGTCCCGCAGCAACTGGTACACCTTGGGGTTCAAAGTCGCTGGTAACTCTCCTAGGTCAGGGACCACAAGATGGCCCAACATCACACCCGCCTGAGTGCCTGGTAGTACCTTGGTATACGGAATGAGATCGAGAGTTTTCAGCTCTGCTAGGGGCGGTGTGACTACCGCCCCCAAATGCGAATCGCCACTAGCGCGCCCATGACCTGGGAAATGCTTGTATACCGGGGTAACTCCGGCTGCTAACATGCCATCAGCAAAGGCTGCTGCATAATCAGCTGCGATTAATGGATCATGCGAAAAAGCCCGATCGCCCACGACTTCTAGCCCAGCACCATCTAGGTCCAATACGGGAGCAAAGTTCATGGTGATTCCATGGTTAGCCAACGACTCCCCCATCTCTTGGGCCAATTGTCGGACCTCATCTGGCGTCCTAGTTTCCGCCATCACCTGCGGCGCTGGATAATCCCCCAGTACCTCAGCATGGCGCAACACTCGACCACCCTCGAAATCAATACTCACCGCGAACGGCCGCCCCACTTTCTCCCGCAGTGCGGCAATATCGCGCCCCGATTCGGTCAAAATCGCCGCATCGGTGTCCGACCCAATGAAAATCCCACCAGCCCCCTGTTCCAATGCCGCCAACGCATCATCATAATTGCGGACCCCAACCATCATTAGTTGCCCGACAGTTGCCCGCAGATCCGCCTGCGGCACCTCAGCTACCGAGCTTTCCGACGCCTTTTGCGTCGTAGTTACCGTGCTCGTCACCTGCGTGGCTGAGGTGTTGGTCACCGAATTTGGCTCATCGTTGGTACAGCCACACAACACCAACACACAGCAGGACAGAAGGACCGATAGGCGTTTCATGCCCTCCACCCTATCGGTTGCAGCACCTTACTT
>JBHACV010000101.1:0-19416 GCA_041854705.1 Corynebacterium sp. | reverse complement strand
TTAATATCACGAATGAGGGCATATTCAATTGACACCCGGCGACCAGAACGATCAGCATAATACGCTGCTGCATCGAGTACCTCTGCAACAGACCATCGATTATTAACCGGCACCAAGGTGTCGCGTAATTCATCATCTGGGGTGTGTAATGAGACTGCGAGGGTAACTGATAACTCTTCATCAGCAAGTTTCCGTATTGCCGGTGCGAGTCCAACAGTAGAGACCGTGACGTTTCGTTGCGAGATACCAAACCCGTTCGGGACTGAATCGGTGATCTGGTGCACCGCAGAAACCACCCGTTGGTAATTAGCTAGCGGCTCTCCCATTCCCATAAACACGATATTAGAAAGACGACCCCCTTCCCGCTGCATAGTTGCCGCAGCGGCCCGAACTTGGTCAACAATCTCACCAGTAGATAGATTCCGATCCAACCCACCCTGCCCAGTGGCACAGAATGGACATGCCATCCCACACCCTGCTTGGGAGGAAATGCACAAGGTTGCACGGTTGGGGTAACGCATCAATACTGATTCCAATAAGGTGCCATCATGCAATCGCCATAAAGTTTTTTGAGTTTCACCATCATCAGCTTCGACTTGGCGGATTGGGGTCATAAGTATTGGAAAGAGTGCTTCCGCTACTTTCTCGCGCATAGTTGTTGGTAAGTCAGTCATGCTGCGTGGATCGGCTTCCAGCCGTCCATAATAATGTTTGGCCAGTTGGTTAGCACGAAATTTGGGTAAACCAATATCGGCGAGGACATTGATGCGCTGCTGCAAGTCAAGATCGGCGAAATGCTTGGGTGGCATGGCGCGTCGCGGGGTGGAGAAATTCAAAGGGATGGGTGTAGCCATAGTTTATTCATCTTCTCATGTTTTACCTGCAAGGTCGATTTACCAACTGCGACGCACGCACGTGGTTTTTCTATAGTTTGATTTTCACACCATCCCGGGCAAACCAATCTAAGCCGATTGCGCAGCGAATGGGCCGTCGATAAGCGTACCTGTGATAATAATGCTTTTGCTGGCACTATCTTGTTTTGGTTTTGAAGTTGGTGAAAACTTTCGGCAGGGGTAGGAAAACTGCAATGATTGTGTTGAGTCTAAAATTGCCGTTGAATAGAAAGCATGTCAGACCATAAACATGAAGAAGCATTCAGTACAGCAGATACAAGCGACGTTGGTGATGCTTCCGCAGAGACCGATCACATGCTTAATCAAGCCACTTCTGCGACTGTAAATGTCCCTGCCACCTATGATGAAGCTGCTATTGCCCCCAGTACTGCTGAATCTCCGACTGCAGAGTCAGCTGAATCCTCACAGAAGAAGAAAAAGAAAGCCAATAAAGCTACTCAAACATCCACCGCTGCAGTCCAAGGATCGTTAGCTGGTGGGACTTGGGTGGCATTGATTGCTGGAGCATTCTTGCTCATTATTTTGCTAGTATTCATTCTACAAAACCAACAGCCGGTTGAATTAATCCTATTAAGCTGGAAGTTTACTGTTCCCTCGGGGGTTGGTTTCCTCTTAGCAGCCATCGCCGGAGCATTGATTATGGCGTTGGTCGGCGGCGTACGTATGATTCAGCTGCGCCGACAGATTAAGAAACGGTCCCGCGAAACTGCTGGGTAAAACGTCTATAGAGAAATAAAAGACAGCACCAGCCATGTAACCATCGCCGATGGTAGCATACCATCTAGTCGATCCATGATCCCGCCGTGACCAGGGATCATAGCGGACATATCTTTGATTCCCAGTTCCCGTTTGAATTGGGATTCCACCAGATCACCCAAGGTAGCGCATAAGGCCAGTCCAATACCTAAAAGAACACCCCACAGCCAATTATAGTGAAGCAGGAAGCACACAGATAAGGCACCAACAATCGCTCCCAAGATGATGGATCCAGCGAAGCCTTCCCATGACTTCTTCGGGCTTACCGCCGGTGCCATTGGATGCGAACCAAACATAACACCAGCAACATAGCCCCCTGTGTCCGAAGCAATGACGCACATCATAAAGGTGATAATAAACATCTCGCCTGCCACGCCGTCCTGACCACGTAGCAGCGACATCATAGCTGCAAAACTACCAAACAAGGGAATCCATGTTAAGACAAAGACTCCCATTGCAGTGTCGCGAAGATAGTTCTGTGGGGCGGAATGTTTACCGTGGTAAAACAGCCGAGAAAACATCAGCAATAATACCGCGGCAACAAATCCCGAAACCAGTCCAATAGGGCCAAACGGCCACGACATCCAGATCATTAATTGGCCACCACATAGTAACCACCACCGCTGGATAATGTACCCCTTTTCCTGCAGCCGGGATGTAACCTCCCACTGAGCTAAAAACAATGCAATGGCCACCAAGGGGTACCACCCGAAGGGAATGACAAAAATAGCCAAAAGCACTATGACGAACAATCCAATGCCAACGGGAATCGCGAGTTTCAGGTCACGCCCAGCGGAGTTTTTTGGTTTCGGCATGTGTGGCGCGGCGTTGTTCATGGCTTTTTCTGTTTCAGCTTTCTTCTACTTTTAAAACCCCAAGGAGCGGGTTCGCTTCCATGGGGTTTGCATGAAGATGTTCGTAATCAAGCACCCAGCCAGAACACTTAGTGATGATCCTAGTTGTTGGCAGTAACGAACATTTCGTGAGTGGGTGTGACAGGAAGGGAAGTCAGTTATATATCAGAAAGTCTTAGACTTCCATGAGTTCAGCTTCCTTCTTGCTCACCACCTCGTCGATGCTACTGACATAGCGCTGAGTTATTTTATCAAGTTCTTTTTCAGCAGCCTGTACCTCGTCTTCGCCAGCTTCACCATCCTTTTGGATCTTCTTAAGCTGGTCCATTCCTTTGCGACGCACATTGCGAATAGCAATCTTGCCGTCTTCGCCTTTGGCCTTTGCAACTTTAACGAGATCGCGACGTCGTTCCTCGGTCAGCTGTGGAATGGTAACTCTGAGCACTTGTCCATCATTGGTGGGGTTAACACCTAGATCGGAGTTACGAATGGCATTTTCGATTTCACCCATCATGGACATCTCATATGGCTTGATTAGCAGCATGCGAGCTTCTGGTACTGAAACAGTTGACACCTGATTCACAGGGGTGGGTACACCGTAATAATCCACCACGACGCCATTAAACATGGCGGGATTGGCGCGGCCGGTACGAATATTGACCAACTCTTCTCGAGTGCGATCGACAGAGGTGCTCATGTGATCTTCACATTCAAGCAAGATGTCATCAATCATGGTGCTCATTCCTTATAGTTAATGGTTATGGCCTGCAGATAATGTCACCATGACAGTGACAAGAGCAAGCCGATCTATATTCAAGCTTCTAGGCTATCAGCCAAAAAGTGAAACGACAGCAAAATTTGTTTATATCGGATCAGGACTGCACGAGAGTACCGATCTGTTCGCCAGCCACTGCGCGAGCAATATTTCCTTCCACCAAGAGGTTAAAGACCAAAATGGGCATGTCATTATCCATACAGAGGGAGAAAGCAGTGGCATCAGCGACCTTCAGGCTGCGCTCAATAACCTCCCATGGAGTGATCTCAGAGAAAAGTTCAGCATCTGGATTGGTGCGCGGATCGTCAGAATAGACGCCATCGACTCCTTTAGCCATGAGCAGCACCTCACAGTCGATTTCTAAAGCCCGCTGGGCAGCAGTGGTATCGGTGGAGAAATATGGCATACCCATACCTGCACCAAAAATAACAACCCTCCCCTTCTCTAGGTGGCGTTTCGCCCGTAGCGGAAGGTAGGGTTCAGCGACCTGAGCCATGGTGATCGCAGTTTGTACTCGGCAATCGATGCCTTCCCGCTCTAAGAAATCCTGCAGAGCAAGGCAGTTCATCACAGTGCCTAGCATCCCCATGTAATCGGAGCGTTTCCGATCGAGACCACGTTGCTGTAGTTGCGCCCCACGGAAGAAATTACCACCGCCGATAACCACAGCTACCTCTACCCCATCACGGGCGACACTGGCGATTTGCCTAGCCACCCCAGCAACCACATCGGGATCAATACCTACAGAGCCGCCGCCGAACATTTCACCCCCAAGCTTGAGCATTACTCGTTTGTATCCAGTGCGCTTGGTGGCTGGTTCGGTCATTGTTTTCTAAGCTGCCTTTCCAGTTACGTGGCATTAAAAGTGCAAAGCGTTGGTAGTGTTGTTGTTACTTACCTTAAGCCACGATCATGTTATCAGGTTGAAAATCCCCACCGCTTTATGCGCTTAGGGAAAGATCATAGAATCTCAAGGTCTAAATTCTACCCCGTTACCTTCGCTAATGCCTAGCAGCAGGTGAGAAAACTTGGGCATTGAGCCAAAATGCAAAACACCCTACGCACCCAAGGTAACGTAGGGCATTAGTGATTTTAGCTCAGCGCAGGCACATTAGTGCTGGCCAACCTCATAGCGAGCGAAACCGGTCAAGGTAACACCCGCCTCATCCATCAACTGCTTGACAGACTTTTTGGAATCAGACACTGAAGGCTGCTCCAACAGCACGACATCCTTGTAGAAGCCGCCGAGACGCCCCTCTACGATCTTCGGGATAGCAGCTTCTGGCTTACCTTCAGAGCGAGTCATTTCCTCAGCGATACTGCGTTCCTTTTCGACGACCTCAGCTGGGATATCCTCACGGGTCAGGTAGGAAGCCTTCAAGGCAGCAACCTGCATGGCAGCCTGGTGTGCAGCAGCCTTGGCAGCCTCGCCTTCACCGGTGTATGCAACGATGACACCCACAGCAGGTGGCAGATCAGCGGAACGCTGGTGTAGGTAGACCGAGATCTGGTCACCAGCAACGGTCACAGCGCGACGCAACTCTAGCTTCTCACCAATCTTGGCGGAAAGTTCCAAGATAGCCTCAGCGGCAGGCTTGCCATTAACCTCAACGGCTGCGAGCTCTTCTGGGGAGTTAGCCTTTACTGCGGCGGCAGCATCAGCAACTTTCTGAGCGAATTCCTTGAATTCAGCATTCTTGGCAACGAAGTCAGTTTCGGCATTGACCTCGATCATGGTGTTACCAGACACGGCAACTAGTCCTTCGAGGGCATTACGTTCAGCACGCTTGCCCACATCCTTAGCACCTTTGATGCGCAGGATTTCCACGGCCTTGTCGAAGTCGCCAGCGGTTTCTTCCAGCGCCTTCTTGCAGTCAATCATGCCGGAACCGGTGAGTTCGCGGAGCTTCTTAACGTCCGCAGCAGTGTAATTCGCCATTATTAGGGCGATCCTCTCGTGATTAGAGTTGTTGGTCCGCCACCTACCCAAGTGGGAATGCAGTGGCGTACCTAGGAATGTGTAGTTGAAACAAAGGCCCCCAGCCGAACTGATAATAGACAACCGGCGAGGGGCATTCGTCTTGCAGTCGCTAACAGAGCGACCGTGTAGCAGATTATTCTGCGGCGGGTGCCTCGTCAGCGACCTCTGCAGGTGCCTCCACCTTGGCGGCTACCTCAACCTTGGCAGCAACTTCGGTTGGTGCTTCAACCTTAGCGGCAACCTCGACAACTTCGTCGCGGTTGGTGTCCCCTGCGGCGTCCTTAGCAGCAGCGAGTGCACGTTCTTCGCGAGCCTTCTTGCCCTCGATCACGGCGGAAGAGATCACACGGGTCAGCACAGCGATGGAACGAATAGCATCGTCATTGCCTGGAACTGGGTAGTTAACGGTGTCTGGATCACAGTTGGTGTCCAAAATGGCTACAACTGGGATGTTGAGCTTGTGTGCCTCTGAAACAGCGATATGTTCCTTGTTGGTGTCAACAACCCACAATACGGAAGGAACCTTATTCATTTCGGCAATACCGCCGAGTACACGCTCCAGCTTGGTGCGCTCGCGGGTGAGCATCAAGACTTCTTTCTTGGTGCGGCCCTCGTAACCGTTCTCAGCTGCCTCCATTGCTTGGAGTTCCTTCATACGGTGCAGTCGCTTAGATACCGTCTGGAAGTTGGTCAACATACCGCCAAGCCACCGGTGGTTGACATAGGGCATCCCAACCCGTTCAGCTTCAACCTTGATAGGCTCTTGAGCCTGCTTCTTGGTGCCAACATACAAAACGGTGCCACCATGAGCAACAGTTTCTTTGATGAACTCAAAGGCTTCATCAATATAGGTCAGCGTCTGCTGCAGATCAATGATGTAGATGCCGTTGCGTTCAGTGAAGATAAACCGACGCATCTTAGGGTTCCAACGGCGGGTCTGGTGGCCGAAATGCACACCAGAATCAAGAAGCTCACGCATGGTTACAACTGCCATGATGGTGCTCCCTTTCTAATGTAGAGGTTTTGGTTTTCATCTCACAGGCTTTCCCTGCGACCTAGCAATCAACACCGTCTGGAACACCATGACAACTTTAATGCAAGAAGCATGGACCACATTCGCAGATTTTCGGCACTTTTGGGCCAGCTAATCGCTGTCCATCAGTTCGTGATTGCGCGTAGTCAGTTCAGCTAACCACCCTAGGTGTGCTGCTGTACTGCCGACGTGCCATCTTAGTTGCTTTTGGGTGGAAATAACAAACTGTGCCTGCCTTTTCTTCCCTGCCATCCCAGCAAATAGTTCATTGATTGTCAGATCACACCAACCGGATAGCACAGACATTATCCACAGCCACGCGAAAACCATTGTTAAACATTTTCACTCTTATATATTTTTATCACTGCAGTTGCAAATCCTACAGGGTATAAACCACGAAACCCCACAGCGGTAACCAACAGGGCACCATCAAAACTATGACCATCACATCACATTTACTTCAGCTGTTTTCCATCTTCCATCATTACCACTACCGATTGCACTTGGTTTTACCCATACTCAGCATGCTGCTCATTACTAACCCCAATCTGCCATCGCACGCTCTTGCCCAACCATCAGCTTCATCACCATTAAAGGCAGTCCCAACTCCCAATATGGAGCAAGTAGATCCGTCAGATCTTAACGGCAGCGCCTTTGTTGGACCAGTAACCAATACCCCCTCTCCCGGTCGAGTCTTAAGAGGTTTCGAAAAACCAGATAAGAATTGGCTTCCTGGGCATCGCGGTGTCGATCTTGCTGCTACATTGGGTGATCCAATCTTCGCCGCTTCTACCGGAACGGTGTTATTTGTTGGTACCATCGCTGGCACTCCAGTGGTATCTATCGAACACCCTGGTGGCTTGCGAACCACTTATCAGCCAGTTTTTGCCACAGTACATACCGGTGACCAAGTAGCAATCGGTGATCGAATTGGCACACTCGCCCCAAACAAAACCGGGGAAGCAGGGCTCCATTGGGGCGCAAAATACGGTGCTGATGACTATATCAATCCACTCTCACTACTACCCCGACCCGAGATTCGGCTCAAAGCAGTCACAGATTAATCCAAGTACGCTTTGAACCACATAAATCATGCTCGGGGATGGGCTTGCCGGTAGATCTTATTCAGCCGTTCCGTACTCACGTGGGTATATATTTGTGTGGTTTGCAAAGAAGAATGCCCCAGCAATTCCTGTACCACACGCAGATCGGCGCCACCATCAAGCATATGGGTGGCTGCGGAATGCCGTAGCGAGTGCGGGCCAAGCCCATCAACACCTAATAGTTGACCAGCCCGAGAAACAACTTTACGTACCATACGTGGATCAATCCGACCGCCCCGCGCCCCTAAGAATAAAGCATTAGTTTTCTTCTCTGGGTGCACTAGCTGCCCACGCCCCTGATCCAGCCACGCTTGAATGGCAGTTTGCGCAGGGGCACCAAAAGGTACTACTCGCTGTTTGTCACCCTTTCCGGTGACCGTGACTAACATTCGATCTAAGCTAATATCCGACAGATCAATGCCGCATAATTCTGATACCCGGATTCCTGTCGCATAAAGCAATTCCATCATGGCAACATCGCGCAGGTATTCCGGCTCCTTGGTCGCAGTGGATGCTTCCAATAATGGCTCAATATTTTTTTGCGATACCACAGTCGGTAGCGATCGACTTGGTTTGGGCGCCACCAGTCGAGCTGCCACATCAGTGTCAATGTACCCTTGCCGAACACACCATGAGCTAAAGGTTCGCGCTGCTGCACTACGACGCGCAATGGTAGCCCGAGTTTTCCCTTCTTCTACCGCCTGAGCTAGCCACGCTCGAAGGTTCGACAAGGTGAAATCGTCGAAAGTTGTAGCACCACGACAAAAGTCCAATAGGTCACTGCGATACCCCTTCACGGTTGCTGGTGACCGTCCTAGCACAAGCTGCTGATGCTCAGCAAAGTCCAAAACTGCTTCACTTAATTGCGTTGATGATAGCGAAAGTGGAGCGACTGTATCTGGCCGCCCCACTTTCGTTTCTGACTCACCCATAGTGCATACCCTAGCAGCCAATGACCAGTCCTTGAGCCCAAGGACATTCAGTGGCTTGGGGTTGGATGATGAAGAACCAGCCCAGAACCTCACATCTAACCAACTTAGGTTTGCCTACCCCACCTTAGCGGGCAATTGGGAATCACGCAAGCAAATCACGAAATTTTTCCCTAAAATTTACATCAGTTATTAATAAAACCGGCCAGTACCTGCACTTAACAAGTGCCTAAGCCCGTTTCCAGCTTCCGCCAACCCGAACCACCAAACCCCGCTGCATCAACTCCACCAGCAAATGCACGACAAGTTTGATCGGCAAACCTGACTCCGCTGACACTACCTCCGCTGTCACCGCAATATCATTTTCCAGTGCATCGAAGACCCGCAACTCATTACGACTTAAACGTTGCACCACATCCGCCGCAAACTCCAATTCATATTGCGCACCCACATCAACTTCGCCAAATTTGGACACCAATTCCCGCACCTCATCTGCTGAACACACCATCACGGCCTCACCATTTCGAATCCGTTCATGGCATCCCAACGAGCCAGGGGTCGTGATAGGACCCGGCACCGCCATCGCTACCCGACCACACCCAGCTGCCCAGCTCAACGTGTTTAATGCCCCCGAACGCCACGCGGCTTCCACCACCACCGTCCCCTGACCGAGCGCCGCCACTAAGCGATTCCTCGTCAGAAAGCGATGACGATGTGGCGCTAATCCCGGCGGATACTCCGTGACCACCACCCCATTATCACGGGCTGCAATAGCCTGAAGCATCGTTGTATTACGCGCTGGGTAGGTTCGATCGAGCCCACAGGCTTGCACCACAATCGTCGCCCCTTTTCGATTCAGTGCCTCAGTATGCACCGCAGTATCAATGCCTAAAGCACCACCAGAGATCACTGTCCATCCCCGATCGATCAGTCCACCACAGATCAAGCGAGTAGCCTGCAGACCATACTGCGAGGCTGCGCGCGTTCCCACCACTGAAACTGCTTGCGCTGTTAATTGTCGCAAATTAGCTCCCCTAACCCACAACACATGTGGTGCAACCGCATCAGCTTGATAACTGCGAATATGCTCACTTGTTCCACTTGCAGCAAACCCAAATGCAGACTCCAACGCCTCCACCGGCCAATCTGGATCATCTGGTGAAATCATGCGGCCACCTAGTTTTTCCACCAGCGCAAGATCCTCTGCGGCGCAATCCCATGTGTAGCGACTTTCGGTCTCTGCCAGCACTGGACCTAACCACGCTTCGCGCTGTTTAATGCCCACGGCAATAGCCTCTGGTTCCCTTCCTGCAGAAAGTAGCGCCTGCAGATTTCGGCTCGGCCCCTCTAGCACTCGCGACAAGTACGCCCATGCTTTTCGACGCTCACTGAACTGTTCGCGCATCACAGATCCTCCTCCCGCAGCTCCAAGGCGGTAGCGACTTGCTCCAAGCCTGGTGTGGCAACCCCAGCTAAATCGCTAAGTGTCCAAGCAAGCTTCAAAGCCCGATCAACACCGCGCTGGGTAATCTTGCCTACCAGCAAGAAGCTTTCCAACAACGCCATACCAGCATCATCTGCAGGGAAACTCCGACGGATCACACTCGACCGCATCGCAGCAGTCGTTGTCTGCGGGAATCCAGCACCACACCACCGATGGGTAGCCCGGTCACGAGCCTGCCCTACTCGTTCAGCCACCACCGCCGAGCAGTGTGCATCATCAATGTGGATCGGACCTTTGGCATAGGTGCGGGCGAAAATATCAATCCGATCCCGCAATGGCCCAGAAATATTGCTCAGGTACTGCGCTCGGGTTGAAGAAGAACAACTACACTGCGATGGGAGTTCTGCAGCACATCGACAGGGATTCGCAGCTAGTACCAGTTGAAATCGTGCTGGAAATCTCAAGCTGCGTTCTGCCCGTTGGAGCTGCACAAAACCGGATTCCATTGGTCCACGCAAGGTATCGAGGATTCGCGCTGGGATTTCTGAGGCCTCATCTAAAAACAGCACTCCATTATGCGCAAGGCTGACCGCTCCAGGTCGAGGATTTCCGGCCCCACCACCAAGCAATGCCGCCTTAGTGATGCTGTGATGTGGTGCCACGAATGGCGCAACCGATACCACCTGTTGTTTCAGCTGTCCCGCAATGGAATGCACCACTGTGGTCTCCATCTGCTCAAAAGTAGATAAGCGCGGCAAAATCGTGGGAAGGCGTTCGGCAATCATGGATTTACCCGACCCTGGTGGTCCAATGAGGAAAAGGTTATGTCCACCCGCGGCGGCTACCTCAGCTGCGAATTTTGCCTCGGATTGGCCTGCAATGTCGTTCATGTCCACATTTGGTTTCGTTATAGGCACTGAGTCTAGGGTGAGTTGGCTTCCTGCTGGGCGCAGCTGTGATTCCCCATTGCTCCACGCAAGGATCTCAGCTAAGTTGCAGGCCTGCAATACGGTGATCCCTGGTGCTATCTGTGCTTCCACACCATTGTCAGGCGGAATAATTGCGGTTTTAATCCCAGCTTTTGCTGCTGCTAATAATGCTGGCAATACCCCTGAAACCGCACGCAGACTCCCGTCAAGCGCAATTTCGCCCAAGATCATGGTGTCCGCCAGTGTGGCTTTTTCTGCCCGACAATTGCGCATAGCCGCTAAAACCGCTACTGCCATTGCCGCGTCAAAATGTGATCCGGTTTTACGCAAGTCACCCGGGAGCAAGCTAAGGATAGTTTTGGTTTTGGGCCAACCTAAACCTGCGTTTTGGGCAGCGGTTTTCATTCGATCTTTAGCTTCAGCAACGCCAGTAGAGGCTAGGCCAACAATATATGTCCCTGGCAGTCCAGGACCAATATTTGCCTCAACTTCAACTAAATGAGCTTCTACCCCATAGAATGCGATGGAGCAGGTTTTAGCGAGCGCCATTTTCGACCCCCTGAAACCAATTTAAGGTAGCAGGTGCATTAATAGTTGTGGGATCAACAACAATAGCGATCACATCGAAACGAATATCGGCATAGGGCTGGTCGCTGAGCCAGCAGTATGCTGCTTTACGCAAACGCAGCAACTTAAGACCAGTGACAGACTCTGCCACGCCATAGTTCTCCCCGCTGCGGGTTTTCACTTCGACAAAAACTACAACTCCCGTAGGATCAGTGGCTATGATGTCGATCTCACCGACGTCATAACCAATATTCCGTCCACGAATGTGGTAGTTATTGCCTATTAAAAATTCTGCGGCGGCATTCTCGCCCCAGTCTGCTAGTTGCTGACTACTCCACTGGCAGTATGTTTGCTGTACAGTAGTGTGATTTTCCATAGTGTGCTCGGCTTTCTTTTCCGGCAACACCTAGGATTTTTGAGTTATCCACAGGCAAAGCCGAAAAGGTTAAAAGAAGGTTGATAATTCCTACTTTGCCGAGCCAAAATTGCCCTGTCTAGAGGGAAATGAAGAAATCTGGGCCTGTGAAAAACTTCCCATTGTTAGCTACTTTGACCTGGGATTTTAGGGTGAAAAATGAGTTTATACCCCAAGTATTTTACTCTGGTATCACAAAGTCCGGTCGGTCAAGTTCTTCGATATTCACATCCTTATAGGTGATTACCCGAACATAGCGGACAAATCGGGCTGACCGGTACATATCCCATACCCAGGCATCCGACATCCGAATCTCGTAATACACATCGCTGCCTTGGGTGTGCGGGATCAATTCCACTGCATTGGCAAGATAGAATCGCCGTTCCGTTTCCACCACATAGGAAAACTGGCTGACCACATCACGGTACTCCCGGTATAAAGACAGTTCTACTTCTGCCTCATAATTTTCGAGTTCCTCGGCACTCATCGACGTTCCTCCTAGTGTGGGATCTACCCGCACCTCATTACAATCACTTCATCATTCCATGTGATGGAACCACATCCGATGCCAATGCACGAAAATCGATTAGGACTCTTCTACTAATGATGTTTCTTGCCACTGGCGGTGTGCTTCAGCCACATTGGCATAACTATAGCGATGAACCGGGCTACCGCCGTGACGACGCACCGCTGCCATATGTGCTTGGGTGCCATAACCTTTGTGTTTGGCAAAGCCATAGCCCGGATAGTCCTGTTCCAGCTGCCCCATGATGGTATCTCGTGAATGCTTCGCCAAAACTGAAGCTGCTGCAATGCAACGAGACATCGCATCCCCACCAACGATGGAACAAGACGGCATAGTGAAGCCATCGATACGTATGCCGTCGGTAAGCACATATTTTGGCACGCAGGAAAGTTGAGCGACTGCCCGACGCATTCCTGAAGTATTGGCATGCTGAATACCGTATTTATCAATCTGGTCGGCACCAATATGCACAATGGACCAGGCAAGGGCGTGGTTTTGGATCAGGGGATACAGTTCGGCCCGTAGTTTTGGGGAGAGTTTTTTTGAATCCGTCAAACGTGCTAGTTCCTTAATGGGTTGTGGAGGTAAGACACAAGCAGCGATCGTGATAGGCCCAGCACAAGCTCCACGACCCGCTTCATCCACACCCACAACCGGTCCGAAACCTGCTTTAAAAAGCGCAACTTCGAAGGTACGCAAGTGCTTTAAGGTGCGCATGTTCGCTCCTTTTACCGTCGCGCCGAGATCTAGATAAGGTTAAAGCTCAGGGTCGTCGATGGTGCCAATACGACTGAAGGGGAAAATAATGGCTTCTACTTTACCCTTGACATTTTCAATCGGGATTGTACCTTGGCTTTCATCACCAATGTGATAGCGAGAGTCTGCCGAATTGGTACGGTTATCACCCATCATAAACAGGTGGTTTTCTGGAACTGTTACTGGGCCGAAAAACTCACCACCACAGGCCTCAGAACCAGTTTCAGGATTAATGGGATATTGAGTGGGCTGCAAGGTGAAGGAATCGTCGATTTTTTGCCCATCGACCATGATGCCAGGATCATCCTTGTGACATTGCACAGTTTGTCCACCAGTGGCAATTACCCGCTTAACTAGGTTGTTTTCATCTGGTGGAACAATGCCAACGATGGAACCAACATTTTGCAGACCCCGGATAACCGGATTTGATGACCGTTGAGTAACAAAACCAGCATTCCATGATTCAGTACCCTCAAAGACCACGACATCGCCAGGCTTCGGATCACTAAAGTTATAGGTAATTTTTTGAACGAAGATACGATCCCCCACACACCCAGCACATCCATGCAGGGTCGGTTCCATTGATTGGCTGGGAATCATATAAATTCTGCCCACAAAGGTTTGCAACAAAACCATAAAAAGCATGGTCAGGATAACAACCACGGGGATTTCCACGTACCACGGCAGCGGCTTTTTCGCTAATTCTGACTCAGTTCTTTTGCCCACGGCTTTTCCGCTAGTTGGAGCGGACTCCTGTACTGCTTCGTTGTTATCCTGCTCAGTCACAAACAACGAGCATAGCAGCAGGCGAGGGGAGAAATATCCCTAACGACACAAATCGTTATAGTACAAGAATCACTTTTATGCCCAAAAGTTAACTTGAACACCATGCGCAAGTTCATATACCAGCAAAGAATGAACTGGTCACACGCCCAGACTCCAACAATGGTTCCCCTTAAAAGTAATTAAGTATTGATTGCGAACCCTCCAGATCAAACAAAGCTTTGCACCTGATACGAATTTTGAATGCTCACATTCATCCACTAATCAAAACCAGTTACCCATCCCCAATCTCACAACCCAGCATCCAAAAGCTCCCCATCCTGCCACGCCTTAAGCTCGGTCGTCATAAAGCGTCACCACCTGCATACCCAACCCCCTACCCCACCCCCATATCAGGGCAAATGCCACAACCAATGCGGTTTATATTTACATACGATCTAACATGTATATATGAGACGGACAGCGACAGACGCAAGGAAATCTCATCAAGATGATGCCAAAGGCAGAAAATCCTTAGCCCCTCTAGATAACCTCCTCCAGCTTTGTGTGAGCCCCAGAATTCAAGCCTCCACCTCATCGCAGACATGGCCAATCAAAAACCACCAAGGGTATCCGTCTATTTTCTGCACGGTTGGGATCGTTAATCCCCACCACAGGAGATTCACCGTCACTGCCGTGATCGTCTCAAGATCTACTCAAAGTACGACCACTCAAAGTACGACCAAGGTGCTATCAGAGCTACCCTGTTGAAAGGACTGGTGTTTTTATAGATGCCTGCTACACAGACCACTTCTCATCGGGCACTACTTGTTGCCTGTATCGCATTGTTCACTGATAACCTTATTATTGGAATTGCCATTCCAGTATTACCACTACTACCTTCGGTGGTAGCGGCTGGGCCAGCTTGGACTGGCATTCTTTTTGGCTCCTATGCCACTGCTCTTCTTATCGCCGCAGTTTTCGCTGGCCGATTTGTCGATCAGCACGGACCCAAAACCCCACTTTTAATCGGCATGATTGGGCTGGCCATAGCTACTTTATTGTTTGCTACCGGTGGCCCATTGTGGTTACTGCTCATTGCCCGTACCGCCCAAGGCATTGCTGGTGGTATGTCATGGGTGGCAGCACTGTCATTGATTGCAGCAACCACCAGTTTCGAAAAGCGCGGCCAACAGATGGGAATTGCAATTTCTACTATCACCCTAGGCGTCCTCATTGGACCACCACTATCGGGGTTTATGGTGGAGCACTTCGGCACAGCCTCGCCTTTCCTTTTAGCAGCGCTCTGCGCCTTTATCGACGGTTGTTTGCGCATTGTGCTCATTAAAGACTCGCCGAAAGTCACAGATGATCCTGCTGGCCCATTTACAGTTTTGCGCGTGCCAGGATCATGGGCAATCGTGGTCACCATTATTGTCGGGGCAGCGGTCATGGCTGGGATCGAGCCAGTACTACCGGTACAACTTGAAACCAGTGCTACCAGTATAGGCTTATTATTTGCACTTGCTGCCTTCACTGGAATTATCTTTAATCCGCTTGCAGGCAGCTTAGTGGTTAGGGTGAACCCACGCTTTTTGATTGGTATTGGTGTGGTTTTAGCCGCAGTTTCCCTGCTATCGATCGGGCATACTGGCCCAGAACTGTGGTCTACAGTCCTAGGCATGGCGTTATTAGGAGCAGCTGTAGCTTTTCTACAAGCACCTGCCACTGCTTTGATAAGTGAACAGGGACTCCGTGCTAAACCTATGACCTTAGGTGGTTCGTTCGCACTCTATACCCTTGCTTATACAGCTGGACTAGCTATTGGACCAGTGCTCACTGGGATCAGTGTTGCGCAGTTTGGGTTCACCGCTGCTATGTACATTGCCGCAGTGATTTTTGCTGGCTTTGGTGTGATCGTACTTCCATGGCTACCGAAAAAGAACCCTACCTACCAGGTTGAAGTTGATGCGAATAAATAAAACCTGACCAGCAACTACAACACATTACTGGTCAGGTTTTGCGCGAAGAATTTTCTTATCGCTTTTCTTTGATCTTGGCAGCCTTACCACGCAGATCGCGCAGATAATACAGCTTCGCACGGCGAACCTTACCGCGAGTAACAACCTCGATCTTGTCAATGTTTGGGGAGTGAACCGGGAAGGTACGCTCCACACCAATGCCGAAGGAAATCTTACGAACGGTAAAAGTCTCACGAACGCCACCGCCCTGACGACGGATGACAACACCCTTGAATATCTGGATACGAGACTTGGAACCTTCGATAACCTTAACGTGAACTTCTACAGTATCGCCGGGGTTAAACTCTGGAATGTCGTCGCGCAGGAATGCTGCATCGACTTTGTCAAGAATGTTCATTGAACATAATCCTTTACTTTTTAGGAAAGAGGATCCTAGCGGCGCTTCCCTTTTTTGGGCGCTCGGCCGGTTCATATCCACAACAAATTCATGAAGGCTGGCAAAACCAGACAACCGCGTCATTATTGCACAACGTCATGAACAAGCTCAACTCGCTTCGCCTACCTCAGCACATTGTTATAACAGCTTGCTGGCATGGTGCTAGCTGATTTGCACTTAGTATTGACGGATTTTCGGAATCCGTTGAACTTTGAACTGACCAAGGTAGCGCAAGCCACAATAATCCCGTTCAGCCGGAGTGAGGTCGGGATCACGATAGCAGATGAAAGCATTTCCATTGGTGATTCCCAGTTCTGCGCAACGATCCGCCATTGCTTGATGTTCACTGCGATCAATGATGGTGTCGTCGAAAAGTTCAGTGATTGGGTGCTGGCTGGAACACATACAGCCGCCGAAGACAATGAACTCTTCATCGTAAGGAGCTGCCTCACCCACGTCGGCCATGAAAGCGCTGTATTGTCCGTCAGGAAGATTGTCTTGGTCGACATAATTCCAAAAGGCTTCTTTGCTTGGGACTGCGCCCATCCATACGTGAGCAAAGGCGTACCGATCAACCACGTTCTTCGAACCTCCACCAAAATCAGACATGAGACCTTCCTAACAACCCAACGTCTATTTACCGCTTTACAATATTAATGAGCCAACTCAGTGTGAAAGTTACAGAAATAGCGCCATTTGCTGTGCACATTTGGCGACAATCCACCAGTTTTGAGGCTGGAATCACACTGCTTTTATTCTGTAACGCATCCTCCTCCCCTTTGGATACGATCGAGCGTATCACCATTTCCATATTATTCTCCCTCTTTAAAGAGAGGATACTTGCTAAATTGGCAATCGTTCGGATAGACATCCCCGTGCGCACCTATTTTGCTGGACCATGACTATATTTAAGTGCACGACCAGTGAAACATACCTGGTCAGCTTGTCTGGAATGAAGTTTATTTTGAAGTATCCTTTTCTCATCGCAGGCTTCGGCACTACACTTTGGGCGAAATAATTTCTTAGTTTCTAAGGATGTGTACCGTAACTCATGTCTGAAAACACGCAAGGCTACCTCGCCCCAACCAAACAAGTGCGAGTATCTGATCTACAAGCACGCAAAGGCAATCAGCCTTGGGCCATGTTGACTGCCTACGATTATTCCTCGGCAACTGCTTTTGCTGCTGCTGGTATCGAATGCCTATTGGTCGGCGACTCTGCCGCGAATGTAGTCTTCGGTTATGACTCCACTACTAGAGTCAGCTTTGATGAAATGGCATATCTAGCCGCAGCTGTAGTCCGCGGCGCTGGTAATGCCCTTGTGGTAGTTGATCTTCCCTTTGGCACTTATGAAGCCTCCGATGAACAAGCCGTCCGTTCTGCCACTGAAATGCTGCATCGTAGTGGTGCCCACATGGTTAAACTTGAGGGCGGAATCCGCATGGCTTCGCGTATTCGTGCTCTCAAGGCGGCAGGTCTCGCGGTATGCGCTCATGTTGGTTTTACCCCACAATCAGTCAACGGGCTAGGTGGTTTCAAGGTTCAGGGTCGTGGTGCTGCTGCTGAAACAGTAAAAGCTGATGTAACAGCTGTCGTGGAAGCTGGTGCAGATTTCGTACTTTTTGAGATGATCCCAGCCGACCTTGCAGCCGAAATTACTGCTTTATGCCCAGTACCCACCATTGGCATTGGCGCGGGCAATCAAACCGACGCACAAGTACTGGTTTGGCATGATATGGCTCGAATGTTCCCCGCCAGCCGGTTACCGAAATTTGTGGAAGTATTTACTGAGGTTGGCACCTCACTTATCGACGCTGCTGCTGCCTACAAGCTCGCTGTTGCTGAGCGCAGTTTCCCCACGGATCAGCACTCTTTCTAATCCCTGCTGGAATAAAATTAATTACTCAGCACAGTTTGTGCGATATTGTGCTGAGTTTTTATAGCCGAATCACTCGGCGGTAGAAATAATATGTACCATTGATTTTCTCAGTACCTGCAATGTCTGGATCCCAGTCTTGGTAGAACGGCGATGTGGGCAGAAACCCCAGTGCAATTCCCAAACCACCACAAATGCGTCCCCCGCCATCACTGCCTTTTCGGCCAAACGCACTCGATCTAGTGACAATTTCCCCAGCATAAGGATCATAAGCTATGACTAGGCCGAAAAAGTTCGGGCGGGCCAGATCATAACCAGTTTCTTTTGCACAATCACCTGTTTCAAAATATGGAATCGTTAGGTTGTAATCGAAGCTATTGCCCCACGGGAATAATGTTGTACGCCCGCCACTGCACAGATACTCCCATTCCCGCCAACTCGGCAAATCACAACCCTCAGCATGAAGCTGATGCTGCAATTGTGCAAAAGTCTGTGGCTCATAAATTTCAAAGCGGCAACCTTGGGCGGCTTTCTGCAAATCAATAGCCCCTCCACCAAGATCAAGACAACTCTTATCCACGACAGTGATGCGGGCGGTTTGATATCTAGTGATCGAAGAAATCTTGCTGGTTATTAAGTCTTCCAGCAGTTGTAGCAACCTTGGCTGTGTAACTGCCTCTTCACAAGATACTTGTTTCCAACAGGCAGTCTCAACAGTCTGTTGCACCAACATTGGTGCAATATCGAACTGGTCGAGTTTGGTTGTCTGTGTTTGCACATCGGCGATAATAGTGTCCACAAATTCTGGTTCTGCCCGCTTTTGCCGAATTGCCTTTTCAAAATCTTCCTCTGTCTCAACAGACAACGTGGGGTCAATAAAATTCGCAGCCATATCTTCGAGCATTTCCTCACTAAATGGTTCGCGATCTACCCCTTCCCACCCCAGATGCACACCATAAGCACCAGGAACAAAAACAAACTGTTTGCCGTTACGACGAAACATCGCACTATCAGTATGTTTACCAAACCGTTCAAACCGTTGATATTCAACCAACTCAGCACCAGTTGCCCAGGCTACCTGCTGTAGCACTGCGTGTCGGTGCCTTGTATCTAATGCGGCAAACTGTGGGTTAAATAATAATTCTCGATCCATTAGAGTTCTGTTACCTCAACCTCAATATTATCGATTAGCCGGGTGGCTCCCACTTTCGCAGCCACAAGTAGTCGATTTGTCCCTACTACGACTTCCCCAAGGTCGGTGCCACACAGCTCTAGGTAATCAAGAGTGATGTCAGGGTGGGCGTCGATAAGCGCGCGAGCAGTTTGAGTAATTGGTGCTACAGATTGATGCTGCGCCCCTGCAAGTAGTGCTGCTGAT
>JBHACV010000100.1:0-6838 GCA_041854705.1 Corynebacterium sp. | reverse complement strand
GTGGTGGCAGCCGGTGCAATCGGCGGCCTAATCGTAATTGATAAGAACCGGTTGTATTACGACCCAGCGCCGGTCGCCATAACCGCTTCTGGTGTTACCCAACCCATAACTCCCGAGGGAAAGCTGAACTACCAATCATTGACAGACATGCTCAATGATCCACGCTTTGGCAAAGCAAGCATTAAATTTAGTGACGTCACTACGGGCGAAACTGTGCTGCAACGTGATCCAGACACCGCACTGCTGCCAGCCTCGTCAACCAAAACCTTAACGACCGCGGCAGCCTTGCTGAAACTCGACCTTGAAGACCGAATCGAAACCAACGTATACCGCTCCGCTGCGGATACCGTGGTGATTATGGCCGCTGGCGATGTGTGGCTAAACCAAGAATCCATTGACGAACTCGCCGCACAAATCAGCGCCGAAATGCCCGAGGTGAAAACGGTGCTAATCGACACCTCCATCTGGACCGCACCCGCTTTCCTCGACTCATGGGAAAAAGGTGACATTGAAGGCGGATTCATCGCTCCAATGGAACCTGCCATGATTAATGGCGGCCGCATTGGTGCCACCACTGGTGATGCGCCCCGTTCGACCACGCCCGCCTTAGACGTGGCAGAAGCTGTGGCAGAAGCTGTAGGTGCGACCGAAACAGGCGAGACGACCTTCACACCACCGCCAGAGGCGACACCAATCGCCTCCACAAAATCACCTACCCTGGCGGAACGATTATCACTCATGATGGCGGACTCCGATAATGTCATGGCCGAAGCCATTGGCCGCGAACTCTCACCTTCCGACCCAGCGGGAGAAACCTTGCGGATCCTGAGCGAACGCTTCACCCTGCCTGCTGGACTAACCGTGCTAGACAACTCTGGGCTTTCAGTGGATAACCGCATTCCCGCCGCGTTTTTAGAACAATTGGTCTTCGCAGCCGCCAGTGGTGACGAACGCCTCGATGAAATGCTAATTACCCTGCCAGTAGCCGGTGGATCCGGCACACTAGAAACCCGATTCAGTGATCTGCCCGGCCGCGGCTATGTCCGTGCCAAGACCGGAACCCTAACCGACACTGCCGCCTTAGTAGGCACAGTCGCTGGACAATCAGGACACTCCTACTCCTTTGCAATTATCTGCAACGAAGCCCCCGTCACAGAGGCTCGCGCCGCAATGGACGAGCTCACCAGCGCTTTGCGCACTTTGGAATGATGAAACCATTCTGGCCAGATCACAGTCCCGCATTCTTGCGGCTGCGCACCGCAGTCCGTGCATTTCCGGGCGATCCGGCCATTGGCTTGTCCGGTGGCGCCGACTCCTTGGCGCTGGTAGCGGCCGCGATTGCTGAGCGTAGAGATGTACTGGCCATCTGTATCGACCATGACTTGCAGGATGGTTCAAATGACATAGCCCACACCGCAGCACGACAGGCCCAACAGCTGGGGGCAGCTACACAGGTGGTCAAGGTGAACGTACCGCCTGGCAATGTCGAAGCCCAAGCCCGCATGGCCCGCTACGACGCACTATTTGCGCATGCCGCTGCTCGCCCCCTATGGGTCGCGCACACCATGGATGATCAAGCTGAAACCTTCCTGCTCAGCAGCCTACGCGGCCGTGCCACCGGCATGCCTGAACTGGGCCGGATCGTGCGCCCATTGCTGAGCGTCCGACGCGCCGACACCGTTGCGGCCTGCCAAGAACTCGGTCTTAACTACTGGTCCGACCCCATGAACACCGATGCTCGCTTCGCCCGAGTACGCCTCCGCGCCGAAGTCCTGCCCTTGCTTACCGACATCCACGGCGGAGATGTGGTACCCGCCCTTGCCGCTGCCGCCGAACTCGCACGTGACGACGCCGCCACGCTCGACTTCCTCGCCCAACCAGAAACCAATTGCGCGTTACTGCATACCCAACCACTCGCATTACGACGCCGCTCCTACCTCGCGTTACTTCATGCTGGGGGTGTGAATGTCGGTCGACGGCAGCTCAAAGCGATTGACGCTTTGGTGATGGACTGGCATGGGCAAGGGCCGGTGGCGGTCGGGGCAAAAGAAGTCGCACGGGTGAAAGGGGAACTGGTACTGCGCTTGCGGTAGGGGGGTGTTGGGTTTTGGGGGTAGGTGGGGCAATTGTTTTTCGAGTCTAGTTGACATGCAACTACCCCCATAAACCTGTAGCTCTATAGAAAATATTACCTATCGGTTTATAGTTATCTTCGTTGGTGGGAAACCATCACAGAAACACAAACTCGTAACCAAAGGTTTTTGGGAGGTTCGTATGTACGACCCTGGAGCATCCGCGTGGATCCTCATGTCTGCCTCGTTGGTATTGCTTATGACACCCGCAGTGGCACTTTTTTACGGCGGAATGACCAACGCAAAATCCGTACTCAATATGTTGATGATGTGCTTCGCCGCGTTGGTGATTATTCCTGTGGTGCACATTCTGTGGGGTTGGAATATCTCCTATGGTGGTGCCGATATAGCAGGAATTTTTGCCACCCCAGTCTCCGAAACCCCCATTATGGATTTGATGTCTGATGGCCGGATGCTGGATGTAGCTTTCCAAATGACCTTCGCTATTATCGCCACAGCTATTATTGCTGGCTCACTAGCAGAGCG
The DNA here is from genome assembly GCA_041854705.1 of Corynebacterium sp. Taxonomy (GTDB): domain Bacteria; phylum Actinomycetota; class Actinomycetes; order Mycobacteriales; family Mycobacteriaceae; genus Corynebacterium. Next base: position 4,220 of record JBHACV010000100.1, on the reverse strand, counting down.
GGTGAAATTTGAGGCTTGGGCAATTTTCGTTGCGGCTTGGGTGACCCTAGTCTACTACCCACTAGCACACATGGTTTGGGGCGGGGGAATCCTTGGGCACGGTACAAACAGCATTGCAGCCAAGCTGTTTGGTGCTGATGGGGAAGAAGCGCTTATCAAACCAGTTGACTTTGCTGGTGGTACCGTTGTGCATATTTCTGCAGGTACTGCGGGGCTGGTGCTAGCTGTGGTCGTCGGCAAGCGGCGGGGATGGCCGAAAAACCTCTCGCGGCCCCACAATCTACCAATGGTAATGCTCGGTGCTGCCCTCTTATGGTTCGGATGGTGTGGATTTAATGGCGGCTCAGCGCTGGCAGCTGATTCCTTGGCGGCGTTAGCTTGGGTGAACACCGCGGTTTGCGCAGGTGCTGCTGCCATTGGCTGGCTTGTGGTGGAGAAAATCCGTGATGGTTTTGCCACTAGCTTGGGTATGGCATCTGGTATTGTTGCTGGGCTGGTTGCCATTACACCCGCTGCCGGTGACCTCACGCCGGTTACTTCCATCATCCTAGGGCTTTCAGCAGGTGCCTTGTGCGCGCTGTGCATCAAGATGAAGTTCCGCTTTGGATTTGACGATTCGCTCGACGTTGTAGCCGTACATTTGTTGGCTGGACTTTATGGCACTGTTGCTATTGGATTCCTGGCGGAAAACCGTTCGATCCAGTTATTTGTGGTGCAGGCCATCATTGCTGTTGTGGCAATGGCGTTTACTGCGGTGCTAACCATCGCAATTGCCTGGCCGATCAAGAAGCTCTACGGCTGGCGTGTTGATCCAGAAGATGAACACCTCGGCATTGACCGCGTCCAACGCGAGTCTGCCTACGACGACGCTGGTGCCCGGTTCTAAAGTGACAAGGAGAAGACGATGAAACTTATTACCGCTGTCATTAAAGCCTTTACGCTCACCGATGTTAAAAGCGCTCTCGAGGCTCTCGGTATTCATGGCATGACAGTCACTGAAGTCCAAGGCTTTGGCCAACAAAAAGGGCACTCCGAGGTTTACCGGGGCGCCGAATATGCGGTGGAGTTTGTGCCAAAAATCAAAGTGGAGGTATTGGTCTCTGATGAGCAAACAACCGAAGTGGTCGAAGCCATTATTGAGGCCGCCCGCACTGGCAAAATTGGCGACGGCAAGATCTGGGTCGCCGAGATTCTCGACTTGGTGCGCGTTCGAACTGGTGAATCTGGTGAATCCGCACTGTAATAGACTGGGATAACCCAGAAATTGAGATACAACTTTGGGCCCGAGACTGTGGTTTCGGGCCCAAAGCATGTTCTGAGGTGGTGGTTGTGCTTGTTGGCGTGGCGGTGTGCTGGTAGCGGGGTCGATAGGCGAGGCGAGATGGGCTGCTGGTTTTCTATGCTGCTAGTTGGGGCACGAAAAGTGCGACTTCCGCAGGGGGGCCGGGGTGAAGGCTAGCATAGAAAACCTGACACTCGGTGGGGGTAGGGGATAGTAGGAAGGTGACGGTCGGGTGGCGTCGATAAGTGGGGTGGTGAGCTGCTGATTTCGGTTGGGATATGCGGTGGTGTGCTACTGTTTACGGGCTGCTGGTTTTCTGTGCCGGTAGTTGGGGCACGAAAAGTGCGACTTCCGCAGGGGGTCGGGGTGAAGGCCAGCATAGAAAACCTGCCACCCAGTGGGAGTAGGGGGAGTGCGGCAATTTATTTGTGGCATTGGCTCGGAACGCAGAAAAAGCCCCAATGGTTTTCAGTTTCACATTGTGGTTTGGCAGGCCAAAGTGTTGGTGTTGTTAAAGATTAGGTAAACATGGCAGACTTTGGGGTATCGCGATGCTGATTCTTGTGAAAGGATGCTTTCTTCAGTGACCAACATGCATACCACCAAAGATTTTAACGTCCCACCTCATCGCTATGGAGATGACGTTGAGGCGGTGTTGATCAGCGAAGAAGCGCTGCGCATCCGCATCCAAGAACTGGCGGACAAGATTTCCGAAAAATACAAAGATTCCGACGATGATCTGATCCTGTTGTGTGTGCTCAAGGGCGCTGTGTATTTCATCACTGATTTTGCCCGGATGCTTAGCGTGCCTTCACAGCTGGAGTTCATGGCAATCAGTTCCTATGGTAATTCCACCACCTCTTCTGGGGTGGTGCGGATCCTCAAGGATCTTGACCGAGACATCGAAGGCCGAGATGTATTGATCGTCGAAGACATCATTGACTCTGGCCTCACGCTGAGCTGGTTGGTGCGCAATCTGCGTAATAGGCGCCCAAAGTCGCTGGAAGTAGTCACTTTATTGCGCAAACCAGAAGCAGTGACTGCGAAGGTGGAGTTGCTGGATGTAGGGTTTGATATTCCCAATGAGTTTGTCATTGGTTATGGTCTGGACTACGCCGAGCGCTACCGAGACCTCCCGTATGTCGGTACATTGAATCCTAGTGTGTACGCTGACCAGTAGTTTTTATTGCGCTCCTTGCTCCCCGCAGTTTTCCTTTGCCCCTGATGGAACACAGATGCGGGGTTTTGGCGTTAATAAAGTTGTATGTACCCAAACCAAATTTTTAGGCCAATGGGATTTGTGAAATCCCAAGGTGTGTGAACGTGAATAATAAAAAGATCCTTCAAATCGGTTCGATCGCCGCGATTGTGCTGGTGTCGCTCTATCTCATTTCCCTGCTGGGATCCTCCACTCGTGGTTTCGTCAAAGTGGAAACCTCTGTGGCAATCGCTCAACTTGATGCGAGCAATGTCTCTGAGGCGACCATCGACGACCGTGAGCAACGGCTGCGGTTAAAGCTGAAAAAGGGCATTGAATATGAGGGCAACACAGACGTCACAGAGATCATGACGCAGTACCCGGCGCGCACCTCCCCGGAGATTTTCACCAAGGTGGAGGCAGCGAAGCCGGAGAAATTCACTACTAATGTCACCCAAGATAATTTCTTGTTGCAGATGTTGGGCTATATCCTGCCCATGCTCATTGTCTTTGGTTTGATAATGTTCTTGTTCTCCCGAATGCAAGGCGGGGGAATGGGAATGTTCGGGTTCGGCGGTAATAGAGCGAAAGAGCTCACTAAGGATATGCCGACGAATACCTTTGCCGATGTCGCGGGCGCCGATGAGGCGGTTGATGAGTTGCATGAGATCAAGGATTTTCTTCAAGATCCGGCGCGTTATGAGGCTTTGGGGGCGAAGATTCCTAAGGGCGTGTTGCTTTATGGCCCGCCTGGTACTGGTAAAACGTTGTTGGCGCGTGCGGTGGCCGGTGAGGCAGGGGTGCCGTTTTATTCCATTTCGGGCTCGGATTTTGTTGAGATGTTTGTTGGTGTGGGTGCATCTCGTGTGCGTGACTTGTTTAAGCAGGCGCGGGAGAATAGCCCATGTATCATCTTTGTTGATGAGATTGATGCTGTGGGGCGGCAGCGTGGTTCCGGTATGGGGGGCGGCCATGATGAGCGTGAGCAGACGTTGAATCAGCTGTTGGTGGAGATGGATGGTTTTGGTGATCGGGAGGGCGTCATTTTGATGGCGGCGACCAACCGGCCGGATATCCTTGATCCAGCGTTGTTGCGTCCTGGTCGGTTTGACCGGCAGATTCCAGTGACTAATCCTGACCTTAAGGGTCGGGAGGCGATCTTGGAGGTGCATGCGAAGGGCAAGCCATTTTCTAGGGATGCAGACCTTAAGGCGTTGGCTCGTCGTACTGCGGGTATGTCTGGTGCTGATTTGGCAAACGTGCTTAATGAGGCTGCGCTTTTGACTGCTCGGATCGGTGGCAATGTGATTACTGCGGATGCTTTGGAAGAAGCTACTGATCGTGTGGTTGGTGGGCCGCGTCGTTCGACCAAGGTGATTTCCGAGAAGGAGAAGAAGGTCACGGCCTATCATGAGGGTGGTCATACGTTGGCTGCTTGGGCGTTGAAGAACATTGAGCGGGTGTATAAGGTCACGATTCTTGCTCGTGGTCGCACAGGTGGCCACGCTATGACTGTCCAGGAAGATGATAAGGGCATGTATAACCGGGATGAGTTGTATGCTCGTCTTGTTTTCGCAATGGGTGGTCGGGCTGCTGAGGAATTGGTTTTTGGCGAGCCGACTACTGGTGCGAGTGCCGATATTGAGATGGCCACGAAGATTGCTAAGTCTATGTTGGTTGAGTATGGCATGTCGCCGACTCTTGGTTTGGTCAAATATGGTGATGAGCAGGGTGATCCTT
>JBHACV010000099.1:0-7537 GCA_041854705.1 Corynebacterium sp. | reverse complement strand
CCAATAGTCAGCGAATGCTTGAGTCTTGGTTTCGGTATCAGTCAATTCAATCAGTTCGAAAGGACCGGTAGCGGTGCCAACTAGTGAGGGAGAATCACCCTCATAAGCAGCTTCGGACAGGATAATGGCACCGGGATCGGCGAATCGTTGCACCAAAACTGGGTCCGCATCCGCAGAGGTAACCTGCACCTCGGTTGGGCTCAAGGCTTTGAAGGTCAATTCCGATTTGCCAAGACCCTTAGGACGTGAGGAAGCATTGACTGCGTGCTCTAACGCATTGACGACGGCATCAGCAGTCATCTCGGAACCATCGTGGAACTTCACGCCTTGGCGTAGGGTGAAAGTCACAGTCTTGTCATCTACTACCTTCCAAGATTCTGCTAACGCTGGTTCTGGTTCTCCATTGGCGTCAAGAGTGATTAGGGCCTCGCCAATGCCCATTCGGGTATTCAACAAAGCATCATCTGAGTAGGGGGAGAGAGAAGCAACAGGCTTGAAGGCCAGTGCCATATTGAGACCGTTGTCACCAGCTCCAGTTTCAGGTGCGGTACAAGCAACAAGTGGTGAGACTGCTACAAGTAGGGCTGCGCTGAAGGCAATGAGTCGACGATGTGATGACATAGAATGCTCCTTTACAAAAGTATGGTTTAGGTAGTTTTCTGCAGGTTGTCAGTATTGTGTGCCTGCTGGTTTTGTCCAGTGTGCCGATGAGCCGCCCAGGCTATTTTGGGCAGGATCACCGTTGAGGCTAGCAACAACACCGTAAGACTGACCCAAGGGAGAGCGGCTAACGGTTGAGGAGTATGTGCGAAGTCCAACATCCAGCCCAGCATTAATGAGCTGAGCAGTACCGCCAACCCACCAAAAGAATTGAGAAACCCGAAATATGTGCCAACATGTTTTTCTGCCGCGATAATTCCCACCAAATCTCGTGCCACAGGGATAGCGATCATTTGACCAGTGTGTAGGAAAAACAGCAGCAATAAAATTGGTGCTAGGGCGAGCTTTCCGGAAAACGGGGTTAATGGCGCAACCACTGCAATAATGGCGAAGGACGCGGCCATAAACCCGAAACCAGTACCTAAAGCGATGGCAGTTTTCTGCCGATGTGCCCAGCTGGCCAAGGGCATTTGCAGAATTAATGTCAATACGCTGGCAAAAACAAACATCCATCCCAATGCACCTTGGTTCCCAAAGGCACGTTCCAATTCCACTGGCAGCGAAAGGTATTGCTGGTTATAAGCGACTAAACCGGTGCTATAGGCCAATGCGAACACCAAAAACAACCGATTGCGTAGCACAATGTGCATACTTGCCAATACGGGTTCACGTTCAGGGGAACGAACGGCAGGAATGATCGCGGCATGAGAAATCAGCAAGACCCCAAAAATCCCAGCTGCGACAAAACACATGACATTAAAGCCCGTGGACAGCAATAAGGCGCCTAACACAGGGCCGATCAGTGCCCCTATGCGCAAGAAAAGCGCATCAAGAGCAAACAGCTCGGTGCGCGAAATAATTCCTTCGTCTTCTGTTTTCCGACCTGACACGGCAAAAGCTGCTTCGGCGGCAGGGGAGAATAATGCGGCCGCCACCCCAATTAGTACCACCGAAATCATCAGTTCATAGGTGGTATTCGAAAGCCCAGCCGCGATGAAGCCAATGATTCGAATAGCAATACCAGTCAGCAAGACAGGTTTGACCCCAAATCGATCGGTCAACGCCCCACCAATAAAAAACAAACCCTGTTGGCTAAAAGTCCGCAATCCAAGTACCAGCCCAATCATTGCGCCAGTTGCTGCCAAGGATTCACTCATATAGGTGGCCAAAAATGGTACGACGAGATAGAAACCAATGTTAAACATCATTTCGGTGACTAATAGAAGTCGAACCGAAAGCGGTAATGCTTGGAATTGTCGCAATCTAGCTGAAAGTTTCATTCTTCCACCGCCAGAGTTTGGGAGTCGAGATGAGTCGACAACACCGCCTGAGCATTGATGAGGGCTAAACGTGCCTCGCTTGCTCCATCAGGATTTCGTAGCTCAGTGGTGGGCAGGTCTTCAACAATGCGACCTTGGTCTAACACCACACACCTGTTACACAATAATTCCGCGGAGGCGAGGTCGTGAGAAACTAAGACTGTGGTCAATTCGGGCGCTGCAAATAAATCGATCACTAGTTGCCGGGCTTGGGCATCTAATGCGCTCAGGGCTTCATCGGCATAAATGACCTGCGGATTATTAATCAGCGCCCGGGCAATCCCAACTCGTTGACGCTGGCCGCCAGAAAGCTCATAGGGACGTCGATTAGTGCAATCTGATGGAAGGTTCAGCTGCTCCAATAGTTCTGGTAAGCGGTCTTTAGCGGCCGCAAGATTACCGTGGGAAATGGCCACTGGTTCACAAATAATGTCTTGAATCGACAGTTTGGGATTAAGGCTGCCGTCTAGGTCTTGGGGGATATAAGAAAACTCACCAATTGCTGGGGCGGTTACCGTGCCAGAGGTGGGATTCAGCCACCGACATAGCAGACGTAATAAAGTGGTTTTTCCTGCCCCAGAAACACCAAGTACCGCGACCTTTTCACCTCGGTTGATAGTGAATGAAATAGGATGCAACATGGGGGCGACAGCGGCGTCACGCAGCTCAATCATTGCCATCCCTTCCGATACCGTGCTTGGGATTGCTCCTCTGAGGTGCGATGTAGTTCAATCAAATCGGGACACAAAGCACGCGCTGCGGCAATGTTGTGTGTGATGAATAAAACCGACAACTGAGAGCCATTTTTGCCAACCAACTCGGTGAGCATCTCCACAATGCCTGAGGTGGAAACTGGGTCCAAGGCAGAAGTTATTTCATCAGCTAATAGTAGATCTGGTTTAGCACCCAGCGCGAAAGCAATGGCTGCACGTTGGCGTTGCCCACCAGATAATTGCAAGGGGTAGCGCGAGTGTAATTCGGGTGCCAATCCAACCGAGGAGAGCAGCTCATGGGCAAAATCTTTTGTCTTAGCGGTCAGCGCCACTTGTTCATCAACCCGCATCAATGGGTTGAGGGCCCCAAAGGCGTCTTGGCTGACTAATCCCACCTTGCCGCGCCGAGTGATGGTGCCTTCGGCTTTCAACTGTGGCGGCATACAGTTACCGATTGCGGTGGCTAGGGTGGTTTTGCCAGAACCAGAACTACCAGTGACCGCTACTAGTGAGCGGGGATGGAGGTCAAAATCCTCGACAAGTACGGATGCTGTTTTGCTGGTTAGCTGCCGTTTGTCATGGGTATAACGGAGCGTAACATCACGGAAGCTGCACAGCGGTGAGTCGCTGTTGGCGGTGCTAACTGTGGAGTCTTTGATGGCTATCTCCTTTATGGAAGTGGAAGTCATTATTTATAATAAGGAAATGGTACTGAGGTTCCAATGCCTTCAGGGGATAGGGTGAGCGTTGGCTTAGGCTGCTCTTAGATGGATGCGTAAGTGATTCAAAATACATCAAGCTTAAAATCACTATCAATAAGAAAAGTTGGTAGCACACTTTTATTAGCACACATTTTTATGTGTCCAAGTTCATAGCATTGTGATTGAGTGTGACATTAAGAACGGGAAACTTGTGACCGCAGTCAGGGTAGGGCTGAGTACTGTGGTGGGTGTAACTTTCAATCAGAAGGAGTTCACCATGTCCGATGCTGCACCATTTTCATCAGCGCCAATTGTTCCACCAGAAGCGGGTGTTCCAGCTCTAGAGGTCATTGGGTTGAATAAGGTGTTTGGGACTAAACAAGCAGTGGCTAATCTCAGTTTGAAGGTTCCCCAGGGCAGTATCTATGCCATCGTGGGGCCTAATGGCGCTGGCAAAACAACAATGCTCAATATTGCCACTGGGTTGATGCGGCCCGATAGCGGTCAAGCTATTATCTGTGGGCACGACATGTGGCACGATCCAGTTTCCGCGAAAGCGGTAATGGGGTTGCTGGCTGATGGTTTGCCGATTTTCGACCGGCTCACCGGTCGTGAATATCTCGACTATCTAGGGGCATTGCGGCGTATGGATCCTGCCGAAGTGGCCCATCGTGCCAATGCATTGCTAGAAGCACTTGGACTGGCCGAATCGGCGAATGTGAAAGTTGTTGATTACTCCGCAGGTATGACCAAGAAAATCTTGCTTGCTGGTGCACTATTGCATAATCCAAAGGTACTAATTCTCGATGAGCCGCTAGAAGCGGTGGACCCAGTGTCCAGTCAGGTCATTCAGCAAATGCTACGTACCTATGCGGCAGCAGGTGGCACGGTGGTACTCAGCTCCCATGTAATGGGTTTGGTCGAAGGACTTTGCGACCAAGTGGCCATTATCCACGAAGGTTCAGTGCGCGTGGCAGGGCGAGTGGAAGAATTAGCCCGCGAACAGTCACTCACCAACCTTTTCGTTTCAATAGTTGGCGGGGCACACCTCGACGAGCAGTCCCTCGACTGGTTGGGCAGCTCTGCAGCGAAGGAGAATGAAGATGCCAGCAGCTAGTCTTAGTCGCACCATTGTTAAGTTGCATGGTGTGTTATGGCTTCGGTCGTTCCGTGCTAACCCATCCAGTAGAATCATGCAGATACTGATTGCTTTCTATGCTTTGACAGGTTTGTTTGGTACTTCTGTCATGCTGTATCAAAGCATCATTGCGCACCATTATCAGGCGTTAAGTGGTGCGATTGCTTTTGGGGTCTTTGCTTATATTGTTGCAGCAATTATGTTGCCAGCGGGTGAAGGTCAGATTCAACCCGAATCATTAGCCACTATGCCGATTACTGCTAAAGAGGCTTTTCCTGGTCTTGTACTGATTCAAATTCTGCAACTTCGAGGCCTATTGGCATTAGTGTGTACCACCGTAACTACCGTGGTTTCCGCAATGGCCTTCCAACAGGCTGGGGTGGGAGTTGGTTATCTGGTGCTAGTGATTTTAGGCAATCTCTTGAGCTTTGTTATTGTCATCGTCTTGGCCGAGTCGGTAGTGGTGCTATTAAATTCCACCACTACCTCGACAAAGAAAAAAGACTCTAAAGCGATATTTTCTGCGATCGCCTTTATCGTGGGATTGTTGGTGTTCATGCAGTTTTTTAATAGCACCAGCAATAATCTTGAAACACAATTAACCGAACTGGGGAATATCGCACAATGGACCCCGCTTGCTGCTGCTGGGGGACTTGCCACCTTCGCAATCGAAAATAATTGGGTGGCGGCGACAATCTGTGCGGTCATTACCGCAATCACCGTCGGAGGTGGGGTGTTTTTGTGGATCAAAAGCATTGAACGGCGTTTGATTGCGCCACTGGATGCCACCACTCGGGTTCGTCGTAGCAATAGTGCCAATCTGCAAGCGTCATCAAAGAGTATTGTCTTTTCCTTCTTGCCGTACACTCCACAGTGGGCGGTGTTTTCCCGAACAGTCCGCTATATTGTGCGTGATAGCCGCACCATCATTGCGCTTGCAATGGTGCCCTTTTTAACCGTGTACTTCATTATCATGGCTGGTCAGACGGGTCGGGGGATTTTATTGGTCGCAATGCCAATACTTGCAGTGATGACCCTTTCTTATTCTGCCAACGATTTTGGTTCTGACGGGCCTAGTAACTGGATCCACCTTGTTTCCGGGATACGCACAAAAGATTTAGTACTAGGTCGACATTGGGGTGGTGCTATCCTCTTTGTTCTCATGGTATGGGTTGTCAACGCCGGTTTGGTGATCTACCTCTCGCAGCGAGCAGCCCTATTGGTCGCCATCTGCGCCACCGGAATGCAAGTGGCCACCCTTGGGATTAGCGTTTTGCTTTCTGTTTATAATCCATTCCCCACGGCCAAGCCAGGGACGAACCCTTGGCAAGATAAGTCAGGGTTTTCTTCCGCTGCATTTATCAGTGCTTTTACCGGGCTACTACTCGGTTGGATTCCGGTGGTTCCAGGTGGCGTCTTGCTGTTGATTGGACACAATTCTGATTCGCTCCCGATGCTGCTTGGCGGGGGAGTGCTGGCGATATTGATACCAGGGTTGTGGTATCTTTGGGCCCTTCGACGTGCGATTAAGCAGGTAGACCAGCACTATCCAGAGATTTTTGCTAAGGTCCGATCATTTGTATAACCGGCACCTGTCTAAGTGAGCTGTGGGTGCCTATGGCGTCGAAAAGCTAATAGGGCAAGTTGAGGTGGGTGCTAAAATTCAAGACAGTATCGTGACTTTCCCTAGGAGTTCTTTTCGTGACTAATCCAATTGGGCTTGGTATGCCCAGCACCCCAGAAACACCACAGGTTCTAGCGCCCCGCCGCAAGACCCGCCAGCTGATGGTCGGCAATGTGGGCGTGGGATCGGATTATCCGGTGTCGGTGCAATCTATGACCACCACCAAAACCCACGATGTCAATGCTACTTTGCAACAAATTGCACAGTTAACTGCTTCTGGTTGTGACATCGTCCGAGTGGCCTGCCCAAAAACGGTAGATGCAGATGCGCTGCCAATGATCGCGAAAAAATCACCGATTCCAGTAATTGCTGATATTCACTTCCAGCCAAAGTATATTTTTGCCGCTATTGATGCTGGTTGCGCTGCAGTGCGAGTCAACCCCGGCAATATTAAGGAATTCGACGGTCGCGTCAAAGAAGTAGCCAAGGCCGCTGGTGCGGCAGGTATTCCCATTCGCATTGGGGTCAACGCTGGTTCCTTGGATAAGCGATTACTCGAGAAATATGGCAAAGCCACCCCAGAGGCCCTAGTAGAATCCGCCCTGTGGGAAGCTTCACTATTTGAGGAACATGGGTTCGGCGACATTAAGATTTCTGTCAAACACAATGACCCAGTCATCATGGTCGAAGCCTATCGGCAATTGGCAGCACAATGCGATTATCCATTGCATCTGGGTGTCACTGAAGCTGGTCCTGCTTTCCAAGGCACCATTAAATCCGCGGTAGCTTTTGGCGCCTTACTCAGTGAAGGAATCGGCGACACCATCCGAGTATCACTTTCGGCAGATCCGAAAGAAGAAGTCAAGGTGGGCGACCAGATTCTGCAATCGCTCAATCTCAGGGAACGTGGCTTGGAAATTGTCTCCTGCCCATCCTGCGGCCGAGCACAGGTGGATGTGTACACCCTCGCTGAAGAAGTCACCGCCGCTCTTGACGGGATGGACATTCCGCTGCGTGTTGCGGTGATGGGGTGCGTGGTTAATGGTCCTGGTGAGGCCCGCGATGCTGACCTAGGGGTGGCTTCTGGCAATGGCAAGGGCCAAATTTTCGTCAAGGGCGAAGTCATTAAGACAGTACCTGAGTCGCAGATCGTTGAAACGCTCATTGAGGAAGCGATTAAATTAGCCGAATCAATGGGTTTGGAAATCAAAGAAGGCGGGCCAGCGAAGGTCTCGATCACCCGCTAGCTTTTCGACGCCCACGGTCTTCGGTGTGGTACCTTTTGAGCGGTTCGGTGCGGTGCTATTGTCGGCTGCATGGGCAAGACTCCTCGGCAGATCATAGCGACAGTTCTCGTCGCAATGTTGGGGGCAGTGTTTTTG
>JBHACV010000098.1:0-18594 GCA_041854705.1 Corynebacterium sp. | reverse complement strand
TACGCTATGAAAACATCCTCGAAACCCGACACGGCGGCTTGTATTTTGCCACTGATGATCCAGACACACATGCAAAAATAACTGTAACAGGCACAGAATTCCTCGCCTCCGTTTATACTCTGTACTACCTTGGCCCACCTTCAGTCCCAAGGTCAGGTCCAACACGTCTTGACGGTACCTATTTCAACCTAGAAGAAGTCAACTCAGTAGAAGACCTTGACCGCTTCGAACACTTAATCCTTGAGTAGCAAGTTTATACTGCGGTTTTCTCACCAGGAAAACATGTGCGAAATTCTGACCCGTGGTTTTCTGGGATTGGTGAGTGCGCCGCAGCAAAAGCACATCAGCTCGTATCCGGACCTAACCCCCATTTGGGCCCCGCACGCTTCCTTGAACTACCACACCAACAAGGGTTGAAGAAAACTCTTGGACAAAAGCCAAAACATCAAAACAATGAAAAACAAGGCAAACACCTAGCAATAAACCCCAGGGAAGCTCACCCCTCTATTGGGAGGAAGTCACTACTGGCCGTAAGCACAAATCCCACAGCTGATACAACTAGCAGATACGTCCAGCAAAAGGAAAATCCAATAACCACATGTAAAATATTTCATTTCAGCAAAATGAGAACATCCCACTGTGTTCATGTGGCACACCATGACCGCCTTCTTTTCTAACGGCAGCCATGGTGTGTTCCCATTCAGTGAAAAAACTATCATCCAATAATTTTCCATTGAGCACAGCAGATCTATATCTATTAACAGATACTTATGTCTTTTTAACCAATGGGGCAGGCTCACAGGTGTAGCTTTCTGGGGGTAGAATTACATATCTGTTATTTAGAAGCGTGGCGCGCAACGATACAGTTTTCCCAGAAAGACCCCCGTTCTTATCAAATAACTCAAATTTAAGTTTTGCCAAGGAAATCTTGCCAAATTCATTGGACATATTCACTCTTCCAAAAAACACACTTTTGGTCCAACCATAGAAATCAGATGAGAATAATTGAGTTCAAGGCTACCTATTGCAAGTATCAACTGTCCTAGGTGGCCAATAAAGATGATTTGTATCTCACAAAACATCTTCGGAAAGGGAAGCAATGGACGAGAAAAACTACGATCACTCGCCAGATGTCGCTGCCCCCAACCTCGGTAGCACCATCGACGAGCAAGAAATTAAGCGGCTGGCTAATGCCCGCCTACGCAGAGGCGTCGATACGCCTGAAAAATATGCAACTAAATCCGATACCGATCTGGTCACCGACTATCTCAATGGCGATCAACAAGCGTTCAGTGAAATTATCACAAGACATCACCGAACCCTGTACTGGGTGGCCCGACGCTATGCTGAAAGATCCGCCGACGCGGAAGACATCTTTCAAGAAGCACTCCTACGTGCTAGTAAAAACCTAGCTCATTACCGCGGAGAATGTCGGCTCCTCACATGGCTTTATCGTTTGGTTGCCAACGCCGCCTACGACTACCTACATCACGGATACGGCCAAGAAGTTTTTGGCGTTGATGATCCTGACTTTCAGCACAAATACGCCAAGCTGTTTAGCTACAACCCTATTGAGCGACATGCCGACACCATGACCTTAAGCACTGCAGTCAATGCGCTCACAGCAGAACAACGGGAAGCAATACTGCTTATCGACTACCAAGGATATAACGTCGATCAGGTAGCGAAGATGCAACAAACAAAACCAGGAACTGTGAAATCAAGGCGGGCACGAGCTCGCAACCAGCTGCGGGACATGTTAGAGCAAAAGGCCAGTTGAAGATCACCAAAGATAGTAGGTGACACTCCCCAATAGTTCTAGCAATGACAGGAATATTACAAGTAGAGCTACCGGTGGGAATAAGCTAGGCTTACAGGTGGTTGTTGACAATAACACAACTCTCGTACCGCGCCAGCCAGCTTCCCCAGCGCCGCTGACGGTTAGAATGAGTGGCAACTGTAACCTCAATTGGCTTTATGGAAGGCGACTATATGTCTGTGGCATCTGAAGTGCACGACGTGATCATCATCGGTTCTGGCCCTGCTGGCTATACGGCAGCGTTATATGCCGCACGGGCTGAGTTGAAGCCCTTGGTTTTCGAGGGCTACGAGTATGGTGGCTCGCTGATGACCACCACCGAAGTCGAGAACTTTCCTGGCTTTAAAGACGGTATTATGGGCCCTGCTCTGATGGAAGAAATGCGCAGTCAAGCTGAACGCTTCGGCGCCACCCTAGTCAGCGAGGAAGTGACCAAAGTGGAACTCACCTCCGACATTAAAAAGGTATGGGTAGACGATCAGGAATATCAAGCCCGATCTGTCATTCTAGCTACGGGTGCTGCACCGCGTTATCTTGGGGTGGAAGGGGAGCAGACCTTGCTTGGTCGAGGTGTATCTTCTTGCGCCACTTGTGATGGTTTCTTCTTTAAAGATCATGACATTGCCGTAATTGGTGGTGGCGATTCCGCTATGGAAGAGGCCATCTTCTTAACAAAATTTGCCAAGACGGTCACAGTCGTACACCGCCGCGACGAATTCCGGGCCTCTGCCATCATGGAAGACCGGGCCAAGAGCAACGATAAGATCCGATTTGCAACCAGCAAAACGGTAAACAAGGTGCTTGGCGAGAACTCGGTCACAGGCTTAGAACTGCTCGATGTCAAAACTGGTGAAACCTCGATACTCGACGTCACCGCCATGTTCGTCGCCATTGGTCATGATCCACGTTCTGCCATGTTCAAAGATCAGGTAGCAACCGATGAGGCGGGGTATGTTTTGGTCGATCATCCAAGCACCAAGACCAATATCCCTGGGGTTTTTGCCATTGGTGACTTAGTGGATAATCACTATCGTCAAGCCATTACAGCTGCTGGTTCTGGTTGTCGCGGTGCAATCGACGCCGAACACTACCTTACTGGGCAGGGAAACTAAGGTAGAGACCATGAGCGCAGTTGTAGACGTGACCCAAGATACCTTCCGTTCCACCGTAATTGAATCCGATAAGGTGGTATTGGTTGATTTTTGGGCTGAATGGTGTGGACCATGTAAGAAACTAAGCCCTATTTTGGATGACATCGCTGCCGAATTTTCCGACACAGTGGCCGTCGCCAAAGTAGATGTGGACGCTGAGCGGACACTAGGGGCAATGTTTCAAATCATGTCCATTCCAACGCTTTTGGTGTTTAAAAATGGCGAGAAGGTGGAGCAATTTGTCAATCCTGGCAAAAAAGCTGCCATCGTGGAACATATTGCAAAGTACATTTGATTGGTATTCTCAACCGAAACACCGATCCCACAAGTATTATTAAGTCTGATTGCATATTTAAACGAATTGGAGAAGCGTGTTTGAGGTTTTGAAAGTCGGCGACAATAGCCCTCGGGTCGCAGAGGTTCGAACTGCCCTTGCCCGACTGGGGCTTCTTCCGCATTTTGAGAATGACCTCAAGAAGAACCAGGTGACCGCCAGTGGTGATACCTACTTCGATGAGGAGCTCGCCCGAGCACTACGTGGATTCCAACAGGCAAGAGGTATTATTGCCAGTGGTGAAATCAACGAATCCACGCTACGGGTATTGCGAGAAGCCTCTTACCAATTGGGTGCCCGAGTTCTGAGCTATCAACCCCAAAATGAGATGGTTGGGGATGATGTCATGCAGCTACAAAAACAGTTGCAAGAACTTGGTTTCTACGTCGATCGGATTGATGGTCATTTTGGGACCCATACCTACCAGTCCCTCTTGAAATACCAAATGAACTACGGACTGACGATGGATGGCATTTGTGGGCCGAAAACCATCAGGTCATTAAGTAGGTTAGGCCGCCGAATCACAGGTGGTTCGCCCCACGTGCTACACGAGCGTGAACGAGTGCGGGCAGCTGGACCACGGCTTACTGGTAAGCGCGTTGTCATCGACCCAGCCTTAGGTGGTAATAATGCCGGGCAGGTCGTCTACGGGCTTTATGGTGAGATCACTGAAGAGGAACTGATGTGGGATCTTGCCTGCCGAGTCGAAGGCCGAATGATCGCTGCGGGGATGGAAACTATCCTTTCTCGGCCTCGCCAAGAAAATCCAACCTTGCAGCAACGTGCCGATATCGCCAATGCCTTCAATGCAGACCTCATGATCTGCCTACAGGCAGATAAATATCAAAATGAGAAGGCATCAGGATGTGCATCGTTTTATTACGGTTCCCATCCAGGTGATTTCTCCATCATTGGTGAACAGCTCTCGGGGTTCATTCAGCGCGAAATCGCCTCACGGACCAAACTCACTAACTGTGGAAATCATCCCCGCACGTGGGATTTGCTGCGCATGACCCAGATGCCCTGTGTTGAAGTAGTCACCGGTTATCTAACCAACCCAGGCGATGTTCGGATTCTAACCAACCCAGCCAAACGTGATGCTTTAGCCGAAGCAATTGTGGTTTCTGTCAAGCGGCTTTATCTCATGGGTGATAATGATCAGCCCACCGGCACCTACAAGTTCAGCCAACTGCTAGAACAAGAAATGCTAGAGGCTTAAACGCAGATCCGATTAAAAATATCCGCTACCGCTTGTGCCGTGAGTAATTCTCGGGCAGGCGGTAGTTCCATGCGTAGCCGAGGAATCACCGGATGATCGGCAATGACTTTAAAACCAGCAGATTCTAACTCAGGCACTGATACCAGCCCCACCTGACGAATATTGGCGAGAATTTCCACCACATCGGCGGTCGGATCAACCTCTGGACGCAGACCAAAAACTTCCACAGCTGGCACATCGGCCGCCACCAAATCCATGATGACCGCATCTAACATCGCTGCTTCTAACCCTGTCCTAGCAATCACCGGATCGATATGTAATGAGGTAATCAGTTTGGCATCCTTCGATACCGGGGAACAAGGCATAACCTCTGCCCCCGGCGCGTATACCGGCGGGCAATACAAAACCGTGGCAATTGCTCGAATGGGTGCCACCCCAGCCCGTTGGTGCAGTAGGTTGTAGCCACCACATGCCCCCTCTAACAAGCCGGTGGCTAACCATGCTTCTTTCTCAAAACTTACATCTAAGCCTTTGGCTGTTTGCAAGCTGGGGCGCAGCTCCCAGAAAACACTTGTGGCACATTCATGGTGTACCAGCGGAATCGCCTCCGTGTTCAAGGGCTGCAACCGGGCGTCCATGTTAACCCCGGTGATTCAACAAGGACATAATGCGCTCGAAATCCTCCCTGCCGCCGAACTCGACGACGATCTTGCCTTTGCGTTTACCCATCGAAACTGAAACCTTGGTGTCAAGGTTATCAGCAAGGGTATCGGCCGCGTGTGTGAGAAATTCTGGTGTTGGTGGCTTCTCCCGAGTTTTTTTCTCTGCGACTTTCTCACCACGGTTCATTAAAGTCACTGCTTCCTCGGTGGCACGCACGGACATGGATTCCGCCACAATTTTCTCGGCCAGTAGTTCCTGGGCGGGTTTGCCAGCTTTAAGACCCAAAAGTGCGCGGGCATGACCGGCAGTAATCACTCCTGCGGCAACTTTGCGTTGCACTGAGATTGGCAATTGCAATAGCCGTAGCATATTGGTAATTACTGGTCGGGAACGTCCCAGTCGGTCTGCTAGCTGATTTTGGGTCACACCAAATTCTTTGAGCAATTGCTCATAGGCTGCTGCTTCTTCTAGTGGATTGAGTTGGACTCGGTGGATGTTTTCCAGCAAGGCATCCCGGAGCATATTGTCATCGGCGGTTTCGCGGATAATCGCTGGAATGGTTTTGATTCCGGCTTTTGCTGCGGCCCGCCACCGGCGCTCACCCATGATGATCTCGTATTGACCATCAGTAGCTTCACGCACCACGATTGGTTGCAGTAACCCAAATTCCTTGATGGAGTGAACCAGTTCGTCTAAGTCTTCATCGTCGAAAACCCGCCTGGGGTTTTTGACATTAGGAAATAGTTTGCCAACCGGAATCTCTTGGTAGGAGGCACCAAAATCAACAGTGGTGGCCTGAACATTGGCAGTTTTTTCTTCCGATTCCTTTTGGGCTACCGCCTCGGAAATGATTGGATTAATCCGAGCTCCGGTGGCATCGCGTTTGGCGGGTTTCCGTTTCGGCGCGGCCTTTGTGGTTTTCGTCGCTGTGGTCGCCTTGGTAGTTTTCTTAGCAGCTGTCGTCGATTCTGTAGCTGGTGCGCCACCAATAACAATATCCGCTGCACCAGAACCCAGCCGAGAGTCGGGCTGTCCGGTAATCAGCGCTGCCAAGCCTCGGCCAAGACCGCCTTTGCGTTGATCTTGCGACGTCATGGCTTAGTTCTCCTCGGTTTCAGTATCAGTTTCTTTAGGGTTGTCACTATCATTATCCGAGGCTGCTTCAGTAGTGATTTCAGCGTCGTCAGTGGTTAAATCCTCAGCAGTGACTTCTTCCGCGCTGGGCTCTGCTTCCTCAGGTTGACCTGTACTAGGTGGTTGGCCAACGGGTCCTGATTCTGGGGTTGGCTGATAATCGCCCCGCAATGCCAGTTCTTTAGCAGCATCTAGATAGGCCATAGCACCCCGTGAACCTGGATCGTATTCTAAAACGGTTTGGCTAAAGCCGGGTGCTTCGGATACTTTCACCGAACGTGGAATTTTGGTGCGTAGCACTACTTCGCCGAAATGTCCGCGGACTTCTTCAATAACCTGCTCGGCGAGCTTGGTGCGTGCATCGTACATGGTCATCAGAATGGCTGAAATATGCAGGTCTGGATTCAGGTGTTGCCGAATCATCGAAATGTTGTTCAATAACTGTCCCACGCCTTCAAGCGCGTAGTACTCGCATTGAATTGGGATTAAAACCTCTTTGACTGCGTTCATGGCATTAATGGTCAAAAGGCCTAATGATGGGGGACAGTCAATGAATACATAATCGAATTCTTGATCTTGTACGAATTGGCTCCGCAGAGCATCCGCGAGTCGATATTCCCGCCGCACCATCGAAACTAATTCGATTTCTGCACCGGCAAGGTCAATGGTCGCGGGGATACAAAACAGGTTCTCATTGGCGGTGGATTGTTGCATTGCGTCCTCGGCAGTACATTCACCAATAAGCATTTCATAGCTCGATAAGGTGCCTACTCGGTGATCCACCCCTAAAGCGGTTGAAGCATTGCCCTGCGGGTCAAGGTCAACCACCAGTACTTTCAGTCCGCTGATAGCCAGTCCGGCTGCAAGATTGACCGAGCTCGTGGTCTTACCAACTCCGCCTTTTTGATTGGCGACGGTTAAAAACCGAGGCGAGTCAGGGCGTGGCAGTTGAAGACTATTAGGTGTCAACACCTGTGCTGCCCGCCGTGCAGCCGCAGCGATGGGAGTGTCGTCCCAGTTCGTTTCATCCATTGCTTCCTAGCTTTCCACACCACACAACAAGCGTACATGTACAGTATCCAAGATTAATGCTTTAATCACCGCTAATCCACACCTTAAACCCCTACCGAATCTTTGCTATTCGGATTACGATCGTTGGCTCCTCCAATTGCTTACCGACGCGAAAAACCTCCGCTGTGCCACCACCCGCTTTTTTAATTGCAGTCTTATCTCGAGTCAGTTCTTCACTTGCACTAGCACCTTTCATGGCGAGCATGACGCCACCTTTTCGCACTAAGGGTAAAGACCAGCCTGCAAGTTTCCCTAAGGGCGCAACTGCCCGTGATGTAGCGACGTCGACAAGCCCAAGTTCTGTGCGTAGTGACTTGTCTTCCGCGCGTCCACGCAGAACAGTAGCATTGTCAAGCTGGAGTTTTTCTACCACTTCATTTAAAAACACCGAGCGTTTAAGCAAGGGTTCTACTAAGAATATTTCTAAATCGGGGCGTGCTAATGCAAGGGGAATGCCAGGTAGCCCAGCTCCCGATCCAATATCAGCTACGGTGAGATTATCGCCAATGGCTTCACTAATGACCGCACAGTTGAGAATATGCCGATTCCACAGTTTGGGTATCTCCCGTGGGCCGATAAAGCCTCGAGTGGAACCATCTGTGGCCAATAAATCGTGGTATTTTTTGGCTTTGGAGAAATTTTCGCCAAATATTTGTCCTGCTACCTGCGGTGGTTCTAAATCCTGTGTGGGATCAGGGGAGTGCACGCATACCGTCCTTTTGCATAATGAAACTTTTAAAAACTTTACACGGTTGCTGTACTATATCCGCTCATCATGGCCGAGGAAGAAAATAAAACATGAAAAAACCGCCACCAAGGGGTGACGGTTTCACGTGAAACGCTTTATATCATGTGATTGTTTGCGCTATTTCTTGCCACGTTTGTTCTTCTTGGGATTATTAGGACGCTGGCCGGGTTTCGGCGCTGTTGCCCGCTTGGCTTCCTTCTTAGCGGCAATCTCAGCCTCTTCCTCGGCATCCATCTTGGCAAAGACCCAGCGCTGCTGGAAGAAGGTCCAGGCGTTGTTGGAAACCATGTAGAATAACAAACCAATATGCCAGAACACCCCAGTAATCAAGATGGTCAAGGGTAGGAACCACAGCATCATCTTATTCATCATGTCCATTTGCATCTGCATTTGGTCATTAGCGGCTGGCTTCTGCCTGCCGGAAGCAATGCGGGCTTTTTGGCGATTCACGCTCAATCGAGCATTCATGTGGATTGCCACCACAATGATTGCGATCAATGGCACGGCCACAATAGCAATGGAAGTCTTGGTGAAGTCTACTGGCTGGAAGGCTTGGTACATATCTTCCGGCATGCTGATATAAGCCGACAGCGGAATGCCAAAAACCCGAGCGTCCAAGAAGGACTGCACATCCTGAGCACTGAAGACATAGTTCGGTAAATTGCGATTTTCTTCGATGCTCAACCCCAGCTGACCGGCACCAGTACCGGTGCGGTTAAAGGAGCGCAGCACGTGGAACAAACCGATAAACACTGGCATCTGGACCAAAATGGGCAAACAACCCGCGATGGGATTGACCCCCATTTCTTTTTGTACCTTGCGGGTTTCCTCCAGCATTTTTTGCTGGTCATTTTTGTATTTATCGCGGATTTCCTGCATTTTGGGCTGCATTTCCTGCATTTTGCGCATGGATCGCATCTGCCGGATCGTCGGCCGCACCAATAACAACCGAATGGTAAAGGTGAGCAAAACGATCGCTAGCACCCAAGACAGCCCGGAGTCTGGATTTAGCACAAGGCTCACAACTTTGTGCCAGAACCACAGGATGGCTGAGATCGGATAATAAACGAAGTTAAGCACTGTGGGTCTAAACTCCTTTAGTGGGTTGACATAACTATGAAACTAAATACTACTGAGCTTTACTTACTGGACCAATTGCGATTAAGGCATTGGATCAAAACCTCCCGGATGCCACGGTCCGCATTTAGCGAGTCGAATCATTGCAAGCACTATCCCTTTCAGCGCCCCATGCTGATCCACCGCATCCAATGCATAGGCACTGCAACTAGGTTCAAAACGACAACTCGGACCACGTTTGAGGGGTGAAAGGTAATCCTGATACCCACGAATTGCAGTCATAAATATCCGCGCGCTGGCCGACGCTTTAGCCGCGTCGTCGGCTAGCCTTGCGGTATGCCCGCTGCACATCTGCACTCAACTCCTTTGAGCTTGCTAACGCCGCCTTGGGTAATGCCCGCACCACCACTAAAGATCCATACGGCACTTCTGGGACAAGATCTAATAGAATGTGGCGTAGTTTGCGACTTATGGCATGCCGAGTTACCGCATTACCTACAGCTTTGGACACCACTAGGCCAAAGCGTGGCGCAAAACTGGCAATAGTATCTGGGTTAGGTCCTAGTACATGAACAACAACGGTGCCCCCACCGGCGCGATTACCTTTCCGAATCGTTTGGCGAAACTCTTCGGAAGAGGAAATCTTGTGCCTAGGTGGAAGCACCGTTTACTCAGCTGTGAAAAGCTTGACCTATGCGGTCAGCTTTGCACGTCCCTTGCTACGACGTGCGGCTACGATCGCGCGGCCGGCACGAGTGCGCATACGGATACGAAAGCCGTGCTTGCGCGCGCGGCGACGGTTGTTCGGTTGGAACGTCCGCTTGCCCTTGGTCACGGTGACACTCCTAGTAGTGGTATAACGGGTAGCATTGAGTTTTAATGCGCACCCAAAGTGGATGATGGTTATAAGAGAAGTACGATCTTTCATCATGGCAAGCATTGCTGCTACGAAAAAGACTGCGAATGAAACATCCCAGGGTTTAAGCCATGACTGCTTCCTTCTCAGAGCACATTCAGCCTTAAGAATTTTTTATTGCTGATGTGACAGACCTGTACAGACTACGCGAAAAAGCACTGTTGGAACAAATCGACACGCGAACACCCCCAAACCACCCCATAAATAACAAAAGTGTAATTTGCCTGCATTTTAGCCCTTACAGTGGCAGGTCATAATCAGTTAAAAGCCAGTAGCACCATCATGGGCAACCGATCGTTAACAATAGAATGTGGACAGTCACGCGCTATACGGGGTAACAATAAAGGCAGAAAAACACAACTAACAGGCTATGATTAGTGAAATTGTGGATAACTACCCCTCAACCAAGGGAAATCTATAACATTTTCACAATATCCGCAGGTGAAAGGGTGTGAAATTTGTAACTTTTTATTCCACAAGCTTGGGGATAAGTTGTGGATAACTTGTTTTCACAGCCGTAATCCAGCACAATTCACAGCTGTGGATAACTCTGTGGAAGCCGTGGTCACACGGATCAAGGCTTGGCAGTAGTTGTGGACAAAGCGGTGGAATTTTAAGTCACAGGACCCTACCAAGTCGAAACTTGAATTCACCAATCGTGAAGCGCTTTTATATCTGAAGGATTTAACCAACGTGGCCGAGAACGTATCCCGACCCACCGCACTCCAAAACACCTGGAGTGGGGTAGTCAATGAGATCGAACAACAACGTGCACAACTCGGTGCCGCTGGGGTTAAATACACCCCGCAACAACGGGCGTATCTTAAACTTGCTCGCCCATTAGCACTGGTAGAAGGGGTAGCAGTCCTAGCTGTCCCTAATCATTACGCTAAACAATTCATTGAAACTGAATTATCTACCACCATCTGTCAAGCATTATCAGCACGGTTGGGTCGTACCTTCACCTTGGCGGTAACGGTGGATTCTGACGCGGCTGCTCGACAGCAGCCCCCCATGGAACCACAACTAGAACCCCCAGTGGAGCCACAGCCAGCACTAAATACTCCACCCCCCAGCATGCCTGAGCCGGTGGAAACCCCTCAACAACCCACACTGGATCGACCGGAACCAGTGGTGATGGAACCAGCACCACATATTGTTACCCACCAGTATCAGGTACAACAACCAAGTATGATGCAACCTGCCTACCAACAACCAATGGCAGCAGATCATCTTATGCGGCAACAACCCACATTGATGGGCAATCAAGGCTGGGAAACCACTCATGCCCGCCAAACTCAAAACCCAGTGGAAGCACAACCATTGCTGCGCACTAGGGAACAGCCTGCGCATAACCCCAACAAACAAAACTCACTCAATGCCCGCTACACTTTTGATACTTATGTGGTGTCGGATTCCAATAAACTACCGACTTCAGCGGCGATTGCAGTGGCAGAAAAGCCAGCTCGAGCTTATAATCCGCTTTTTGTCTGGGGTGGTTCTGGCTTAGGGAAAACCCACCTGATGCATGCGATCGGCAACTATGCTTTAGAGCTCAATCCGAAGCTGCGAATTAAATATGTTTCCAGTGAAGAATTCACCAATGATTACATCAACTCGGTGCGTGATGACCGACAAGAATCATTCAAACGTCGCTATCGGGAACTAGATATTCTCATGGTCGATGATATCCAGTTTTTACAGGGTAAAGAGGGAACCCAGGAAGAGTTTTTCCACACCTTCAATGCACTACAGCAAACTGGTAAGCAGATTGTTCTCAGTTCAGACCGGCCTCCAACACAGTTGACCACTCTCGAAGATCGATTGCGCACTCGGTTCCAATCTGGATTGATTGCTGATATTTATCCACCAGACTTGGAAACTCGGATCGCCATTCTGATGAAGAAGGCGGAAGCTGACGGTATTGCAGTATCACGGGAAGTACTGGAATTAATTGCATCACGGTTTAACTCGTCCATCCGCGAACTGGAAGGGGCGTTCATTCGAGTGTCGGCCTATGCCTCACTGAATAACACACCCATCACCCCAGCAACTGCTGATATTGCTCTGCGTGATATTTTGCCAGATGAACCAAATGTGGAAATCACCCCAGATACCATCATTGCGGTTACTGCTGAGTTTTTTGAAATCACTACTGACCAGCTGATTAGTACTTCAAAGGCGCGTCCGATTGCTCATGCCCGACAGCTGGCTATGTATCTGTGCCGAGAACTCACTGAGTTGTCATTACCAAAGATTGGTGAAGCTTTTGGCGGCAAAGACCACACTACGGTGATGTATGCCAATCGCAAGATCAACAAAGAAATCGCCGAAAAACGCGACACCTACGATCAGATTCAGCGCATCACTTCACGGATCAAAAATCACGGTCGGGTATAAGTTATCCCCAGTATGAGCTGGGGATAAGTCGATCATTCTCCAAGCAACAGCTGAACTAACATACCAGCTGTTAATTTTTTATCCCCTTCCGCAAGCTAATTCACACTCACAAAGGGGGAGGGGAAATTACCTGCGGTTTTCCCGGGAATGTAACAACTGCACAGAAGTTATCCACAGCAGTGGAAAACTCTGTTAAATACGTCCTGAACTGTGGATAATCCGGTAGTTTTCAGTCCAAAAAATCAGTTCTCCACAGGTTTGTTCACAGGTGTGTAATTACCTTCTTGTAATTAAATGATTCTGGTCACAATGCCTTGTTAGTTCCGCAGTCATAGGGCTGTGCATAACTGCTTACAAACGGTGGAAATCCTGGGGACTACTGGGGTGGAAATGTGGATAAAACTGGGGACAAAAAATTATCCACATGTAGCAAAAGTTATCCACACATTTTTAACAGCCCTACCCACATCCTGAATATTGGCCTCTAGCTGGGAATATACCCTGTTATTCACAGTTTCCACAGCACCTACTGTAGTTACCATATTTATTAAAGAATTTTCTTTAGAAGAAAGAGGGGCTGGGGATAAAAATTCGGATTGCGGAAAGTCTCCGCGACTATTTCAACTTTCAGACCAGGCGATGCCCAGGTAGGTTTGAGATAGTAAATCTTGAAAAGCAATGAACCTTGCCAAAGGAGCCCCGGGACATTATGGATTCCAATGCCGTGTCATTTCAGGTAGCAAAGGACGATCTCGCGAGCGCCGTTTCGTGGGTGGCACGCAATCTACCCGCAAAACCAACTCAGCCAGTTCTGCGTGCAATGGTGATTACCGCCGATGATGAGGGCTTGGAATTCGCAGGCTTCGATTACGAGGTTTCTACCAAAGTTCGAATCCCCGCAGAAGTAGCACAACCAGGACAAATTGCGGTTGCCGGTAAACTGATTGCAGACATCACAGCTTCTATGCCTAATAAACCCATTCAGGTGTTTGTGGATGGTTCAATGGTTCAGCTAGTTTGTGGTTCCTCTCGGTTTGAACTGCCCTCAATTCCGCTTGACGACTATCCCACATTGCCCACCCTGCCTGAAGTCACTGGTGCGATTAATCCTCGCCTATTCA
This sequence comes from Corynebacterium sp., assembly GCA_041854705.1. Lineage (GTDB taxonomy): Bacteria > Actinomycetota > Actinomycetes > Mycobacteriales > Mycobacteriaceae > Corynebacterium. Next base: position 4,941 of record JBHACV010000098.1, on the reverse strand, counting down.
TCGAGGCAGTCACCCAGGTTGCTTCTGCCGCAGGACGCGATGACACATTGCCCATGCTTACCGGTGTACACATGGAAATCGATGGCGAAGATGTGACTTTCACTGCCACTGACCGCTTCCGTCTCGCGTTACGACGCTTCCAGTGGGTCCCAGCAATTGCAGATGCACAAGCAAAACTTTTGGTTCCAGCAAAAAACCTACTAGAAAATGCTCGCACCTTAGACGCCAATTCCGCTGAGCCAGTAGAAATTGCGGTGGGGACAGGCGAATCCATTGGTGCTGAAGGGCTGTTTGGTCTGCACATTGACAATCGACAGACCACTACGCGGATGCTGGATGCCAATTTCCCCAATGTTGACCCATTACTGCCAAAGGCCCACCGATCGATTGCTAGCGTGGAAATTTCTGCGTTACAAGATGCAATTCGCCGCGTGTCATTGGTTGCCGATCGTAATGCCCAGATCCGAATGCAATTCACCAAAGGCGAAGTTATCTTGTCTGCTGGTGGTTCAGATGCTGGACATGCTGAGGAATCTGTGCCGTGTGCTTATTCCAGTGATGAGGAACTGTTGATCGCTTTCAACCCTAGCTATTTGCGTGATGGGCTGAGTGTGATTCGTACCGACCGTGTCGTTTTTGGTTTCACTGAGGCATCTCGACCTGCCATTTTAATTCCTGAGCCAGAGATACTCCCCGAAGCTGAAGCTGATGGCATGTTCCCAACACCTCCATCAGACTTCACCTATTTGTTAATGCCAGTCCGATTGCCGGGCTAATCTTTAACCTGTCAAAGGCTGCACTTTCGTGTATGTTCGTGAGTTGGTTCTGCGGGATTTTCGGTCATGGCCCACACTTTCATTGCGATTGAAACCAGGAATTACGCTATTTGTGGGACGCAATGGCTACGGAAAGACCAATATCGTCGAAGCAATCGGTTATGTCGCACATTTAGCTTCCCACCGAGTTTCCACTGATGCCCCTTTGGTGCGTGAGGGGCAAAAGAATGCGCGGATTTCGGTGACAGCTGTCAATCACGGGCGAGAACTTACTGCGCATTTGTTGGTTAATGCTCACGGAAAAAACCAAGCCCAGATTAACCGAACCAAGTTACAATCGCCTAGAGAAATTCTCGGGGTAGTAACCACCGTATTGTTTTGCCCAGAAGATATTGCATTAATTCGTGGCGAACCAAGTGAACGACGCCGCTATGTGGATCAGATTCTGGTTAAACGACGCCCCCGACTAGCAGGGGTCAAAGCAGATTATGAGAAAGTACTCCGGCAGCGCACCTCCTTACTGAAAACCACAGGTGCTGCACTACGTCGTGGATATGGCGCTGATGATGGGGCACTGACCACTTTGGATATATGGGATGCACAATTATCCAAATATGGGGCAGAATTAATCCACGCTAGGCAGCAACTGGTGCAAGAGCTACAACCGCTAGTCCGTGATTGTTACGCCACTATTGCACCAGAATCGCGATCGGCAAGCATCCGTTATCGCTCCACCGTGCCGCTGTTCGATCAAGAACCAGCGGTGATTGAAGCATCAATGCTAGCGGAATTGGGCAAGCTCCGAGACAAAGAGATTGATCGAGGCGCGAGCCTCATTGGGCCCCATCGAGATGATCTAGAGGTGTTGCTGGGGTCAGCACCAACGAAAGGTTTCGCCTCGCACGGTGAAACCTGGTCAATGGTGCTGTCATTGCGGTTGGCGGAATTTCAACTATTGCGGTCTGATGGCAGTGACCCCATTTTGATTCTTGATGATGTTTTTGCTGAACTCGATGCTAAACGCCGACGTCAATTAGTGAATATTACTTCTGATGTCGAACAAGTGTTTATAACTGCAGCGGTTGATGCGGATCTACCCGATAATCTAGAAACTGCCATTGCACAACGCATCTATGTAGAGATCACTGATGGTGACGATGGCAGGGTTTCAATAATGGCAGCAAATAGCGAGGCAGAAAATGGATCAATACACTGATAAAGATTCTGTGGCTAGTGCCTTTGATCGGATGCGTCGTGAGGCTAAAAAGCGAGGTGGTAATGTGCCTAACTTTGCTCGGCCACCACGAAAACGGAAGGCGTCGAAAAGCGAAGAAGCCAAGACCACTATTGGTAAACCCACTGGTAAAGATGGGCGAGCAATTCCTTATGCCAGCTACAGTGTGGAAAGTTTTGGGTCGCTACTACGAGTTGAGATTGACCAGCGTGGCTGGAACACCGATCTAGCTGGTGCTTGGGTACACACCCATTGGGCTGATCTGGTTGGCGATCACATTGCTGCACATACCGAAGTAAAAATGCTCAAGAATAAAACCCTGTTTATTACCTGTAATTCCACTGCATGGGCGACGAATCTACGTACTATACAACGGAAGATTCTGCAGACTATCGCCCAAAAAGTGGGGCCAAACATTGTTACAGAACTCAAATTTTATGGCCCGAAGGCCCCCAGTTGGCGGCATGGACCACTTCATGTCAAGGGGCGTGGGCCACGTGACACCTACGGCTAACTTGGGATGTGATTAGTTAGCATTGCCGAGAATGGGATTATTTGCCCCTCCGGCGCACCGAATGGCTTTCCATGTAGGGGGCTAGGCAGTGTAGAATAAAACCGTTAAATGACTAGAAAACTAAAGGAGTGCTTGTTCACGTGACAACAGCTCAACCCGAATATGGCGCCTCATCTATTACCATCCTTGAAGGTTTAGAGGCGGTCCGTAAGCGCCCCGGTATGTACATTGGTTCGACCAATGAAAAAGGTTTGCATCACCTTGTCTGGGAAGTCGTCGATAACTCTGTTGATGAAGCGATGGCAGGCTATGCGGATAAGGTCGAGGTCACGATTCTTGCTGATGGTGGCATTGAAGTCATTGATAATGGCCGCGGCATTCCAGTTGAGATGCACCCTACCGGCTCACCAACGGTCCAAGTTGTTATGACTCAGCTACACGCTGGTGGCAAATTCGATTCCGAATCGTATGCGGTTTCTGGTGGATTACACGGCGTGGGTATTTCAGTGGTTAACGCCCTGTCCACCAGACTTGAGGCTGATATTAAGCGTGATGGTAAGCATTGGTACCAAAATTTCAACAATGCCGTTGCCGAAGAATTGCAAGAAGGTGGCCGCGCCAAAGGCACTGGTACCACTGTGCGCTTCTGGCCGGATCCAGAAATCTTTGAAACCACAGTTTTTGATTTCGATACCATTGCACGTCGCCTGCAAGAAATGGCCTTTTTGAACAAGGGGCTGACCATTACACTGGTTGATAAACGAGCCTCTGATGCAGAAATTGAACTTGAAGAGATCGCTGAGGCTGTCGACGCTGCTGTTGACAGTGAAAAAATTTCGCTTGACGACGTCGACGAAACCGCGGAACTCGAAGCAGCGCAAAAGCCAGTAACGAAGAAAGAAAAGAAAAAGACTTTCCACTATCCCAATGGCTTAGAAGACTATGTCTCGCATCTGAATCGGTCCAAGAATGCAATTCACCCGTCCATCGTTGGTTTTGAAGCTAAAGGCGAAGACCACGAGGTGGAAGTCGCAATGCAATGGAACTCTGGTTACAGCCAGTCAGTACATACCTTTGCCAATACCATCAACACCATCGAGGGTGGTACGCATGAAGAGGGCTTCCGGGCAGCTTTGACCTATTTAATGAACAAATACGCCCGAGAACACCGACTACTGAAGGAAAAAGAATCCAACCTTACCGGCGATGACTGTCGTGAGGGGCTGGCAGCTGTGATCTCAGTGCGTGTTGGTGATCCACAGTTTGAGGGACAGACCAAGACCAAACTGGGAAATTCCGAGGTACGCGGTTTCGTACAAAAGGCAGTCAATGAGCATGTTTCGGACTGGTTTGATGCCAACCCAGCCGAGGCCAAAGTAATCGTACAAAAGGCGGTTTCCTCCGCACACGCCAGGTTGGCTGCTCGTAAGGCTCGGGAAATGGTGCGGCGCAAGTCTGCCACCGATCTTGGTGGGTTGCCGGGTAAGCTAGCTGACTGTCGCTCCAAAGACCCAGTCAAATCCGAGCTATACATTGTGGAGGGTGACTCCGCTGGTGGTTCTGCCAAGGGCGGTCGGGATTCGATGTTCCAAGCCATTTTGCCATTGCGCGGCAAAATTTTGAATGTGGAAAAAGCTCGGCTGGATAAAGTACTAAAAAATAATGAGGTTCAGGCCATTATCACAGCCTTAGGAACTGGTATTCATGATGAATTCGACATCAATAAATTGCGCTATCACAAGGTAGTACTCATGGCTGATGCTGATGTCGATGGGCAGCATATCTCGACTTTGCTACTGACCTTGCTATTCCGATTCATGCCACAACTAATCGAAGAAGGGCACGTTTTCTTGGCCCAACCGCCACTGTACAAGCTCAAGTGGGCCAAAGGCCTGCCAGGTTTCGCCTATTCAGATGCAGAGCGGGATGAACAGTTGGCCGAAGGCCTTGCTGCAGGCCGAAAGATCAACAAAGATGATGGCATTCAACGCTACAAGGGCCTTGGTGAGATGAATGCTACAGAACTATGGGAAACCACCCTTGATCCCAGCACTCGGATCCTACGCCGAGTAGACATGATGGATGCGCAGCTCGCCGATGAACTATTCTCCATCCTCATGGGTGACGATGTGGCAGCTCGTCGTTCCTTCATTACCCGCAAAGCAAAGGATGTCCGGTTCTTAGACGTGTGATGTGAAAGGGGGGAGTGGGAGTCGCGTTGGCAGCGACTCCCTTTTTTGTTTGGCATGAAGGACTTTATACCAATGGCGTAAATGTGGCTTTACCCATATTTGGGGAGTAATGTGTCATGATTGATAGGGTATGTATTGGTTTTTGATTGTGTTTGTTGTGGAAGGGGTTTGTCGTGTTGGTGGTGCGGCGTTGGTTGTCTGTGGTGTGTGTGGGGTTGTTGGTGG
>JBHACV010000097.1:0-3980 GCA_041854705.1 Corynebacterium sp. | reverse complement strand
GTACAGGCAACGGTAACGAGTTTCCCATCAGTGTGCCTTGTTTTGTGTATGGCGTCTCGGAGGGTGGGTTCTGGCCACATTTCGAGTCGAATCTGACACGGCAAACTCTCAGGCGTACGACCAGAATCTAGGTAGTCTAAAACTGGTACTGAATCTGGGTGAAACCCTGGTATTCCGTCTGCTGCTTCATAGACACCCCCAAACAAAAACACCCCCACCCGAGGGAAAAACAACCACAAAAACCCTACCCCAATCCTGCTAATAACGAGCCGTCCAAAACAAGTACAAATAACCAAACCCGAGAAATGCAGCGTGCATTACCCGAATTACACTTGTGAAAAGTATTCCATATACTTCGCCTCTGCTACGGGTGAGGCTGGATTTGCTTTGTCAGCGACCCGCATCCAACGCAGCTGAGTGGATGTAGGTGTAATGGTGGCCATTGCATAACCGTGGGCGTCGAGTTCCACGTGTTTTATATGGGGATTGGCTTGGTGCAGTGTATAACAGGCAGTTTGCGAAAGTGGATTGACCTCGGGCAGGAACAAGCGGTCATCCACATTGGGGGCACTAATAGAAGACCCCACCATCTCAAATGCCACCACTTTTCCATTGTGCAAGATTTCATTAGCCCATTCGGAATGAAGGTCACCTGTGAAAATCAGTACCCGACCGTCTTTGTGGGCAAGTAAATCCAGCAATCGTTGTCGGTCGCTGCGGTAACCGTCCCACATGTCAGAATTGACGGTGGTGGCAAATTCTGGATGGATCAATTGTCGTAGCGCTGGCTGTACTTCAGCGGGCACAGATGCCACTTGCAGCTGAGCTAACATTACAGAGTTGCCAAGCACTGTCCACTGAGCGGTGGAATTGGCTAAGGTTTCGCTGACCCACTGAAATTGTTCTTCCCCCACCAAGTTATGGGGTGGGGGCTGATTTGGTAGTGGTAATGAACCAGGACCCGCACGGTAACTTCGCAGGTCAAGCATTATGAGGTCAAGCAAATTACCAAAGTTGAAGTGTCGAAATAACCGATCGCTTCTAATCGGTAGCCATTCAAAGTAGGCCTTTAGTGCGGCTGCTTTGCGTGCCGACCAATCACCTTCATGAGGCTGATGGTTCTCGGCACTGTATGTGTGAGCATTATCGGCCATTTCGTGGTCATCCCAGGTGACGATCCAAGGATGGTTGGCATGGGCCGCTTGTAAATCTGGATCCGTGCGGTAGGTAGCGTACCGAAGCCGATAATCAGCAAGAGTGGTGCACTCCCACTCGGGTTGGTTATGGCGAAGTGGCCCGAGCTTTCCAGACATCTCCCCAACGCCATATTCGTAGATATAGTCCCCGAGGTGGATCACCACATCAATTTCATCCCGATGTGCAATGTCCCGGTAAGCATTGAAAAACCCTGACTCCCAGTTTGCACAGGAACATATTGCAAATGTCAAGGATTCCGCTGTGAGTGGTGCGGTTGCAGTCCGTCCAATCGGTGAGGTCTGTCCCTCGCAGTGGAAGCGGTAGAAGTAGGTTGTTCCGGGGTCGAGTCCGTTTGCCTCAACATGAACGGTGTGGTCGTCGTCAAGCTTTGCGACGCTCATACCTCGTTGCACCACCGAATTGAAGGACTCGCTGCGGGAGATCTCCCATGTCACTATTAGAGCTTCAGTATTGCGTGGGGTGGCGCGGGTCCACAGGATGACGCTGGTGGGAAGCGGATCGGCAGAGGCGACAGAGTGCTGGAAAATGTGATGGTTGGCTCGTGCCGGTTTTCCAGAGGCAGTGGCGACGATAAGACCGGTAGTGATGGCGGATGAAAGAAAAAAACGGCGGGTCAGTGAGGACATACGCCTCAGTGTAATGTCGCCAAAGATAGCGATGGGCTAATATGAAAGGATCCTCACGCTGGTTTCACAGTGCGTTCATCGTGGGTCGAATCTTCACTCTCTGCATCTGCATCTGCATCCGACTCCGCGGTTGAGGTTGCCAAGCGAGTGGCATTAAGGATATGGGTGACAAGCTCAAGACGGGATTTAACGCCGAAAAGCACCATGAGGTTAGACACATGGCGCTTCACGGTTGATTCTGCATAGTGCATGACCTCGGCGATCTCCGTATTGGACAAGCCTTGGCACAGCAAGCTCAATACTTCCTTCTCAATGTCGGTCAATTTTTGGATAGTTGGTAATTGGAGTTTGAGACTGGAAAGATCGAGAGGCTCTGCAGAGGGTAGATACTGAACGAGTCGGTTCATCGCCTGTGGGGCGACAATGGTGCCACCATCCACGGCGTCAACTACTGCTTTGATGATTTCCTGGGGGCGCTGGCTTTTTAGCACATAACCATTGCCGCCCAGTTGCAGGATTTTGAGCATAACGTCATCTCGATCGAGTGCCGTAATGCCAAGGAAGTAGGGTTTGTTCTTTAGCTTCCGGGTTGCTTCAAGGAGCATTGTGCCATCCATCACCGGCATGTGGATGTCAGCAAGTATGACATCCACCTTCCTTCGTTTCAGGAAGGCAAGAGCTTCTTTTCCGCTATTAACAACCCCTACGACTTTAATCCGCTCAGACAGGGAAAAATACTGCTGCAGTGACTTCAGCACGATGGGGTCATCATCTACCAGTAAGACCGTTATTGTTTTTTCCATCACCTCTGCAGTTTATTCAATTATTAGCGGCAATACCAACGCATGCCTGGGTTTGCCTTGCAAGACCAGAGCAATTGAGCCACAGTCCAAGTCTGGTAAATGCCGTTCTGTTGGTTGGTGGTCGCAGCAGCAGCGGCTGGTACAGGCTGAGCGCTGGCGGCTGGGGCGCCAGAAAGTAGCGAGATGGCAACTGCACCTGATACGATCATACTTGCGAATTTACGGCTATTCTTTCGAACAAAAGACATGACTTTCTTCTTTCTTTTTAAGGGGTAGAAGTTGTGAGCTGTTCGCTTCACATGTCATTATTGTCCGAGGTAGACGCGCTGATGAAGTGCTTGTGTGCCAGTGCGAACTTACTAAATCACCCTGTCAAGGGAACCCACAGTTCGATAGACCAGATTTCGTCCATTTGATCGTATGAGAGATGTCCGCCCTGTGCCTTCGCCCATTGCTTGATCCCTTCAAGACCCAATCCAGTAGTTAGATAATTTGGAGCCTGTTGGTCGGCTACCACATTGGTCACGCAAAGAATTAACTGACGGTTTTTGGTGTGAGTGGAGATGTGGACGATGGAGGCCGCTGGTGAGTATTTCAAAACGTTGGTGGCAAGCTCTGAAAGAACATTCTGGAAATTGTCTGGTGCATCACTTTTTAGCAGGGCATCAGGGAGTTGATTCTCCCAGTTGACTCGGAGTTCATGGCTTTCCAGCAGCTGTACTGTGGCGGTGATTTGCTGCTCCAATGATTCGGTAGTGCTCGGAAGCACAAAATTCTCATCGGCCTTGATGGCCTCCAGCAGGTGTCGCACATCACCAACAGCAAGTCGCGCTTCTTCGGCAATGGTAATCAGCGATAGCTGGGAGGGCTTGTCCAAGCTGGAAGAAAGGCTCAGTGCCTCAGCACGCAGGATGATCGAGGATAGTTTAGCTGCTACTGAATCGTGCAGCGCTCGGGTCATAGCTTCACGACGCTCTTTGAGTTCGGCCTTCAAGGCCGCCTGTTTACGTTGCTCTCGTTCGAAGAACGAGCCAATGGCGACAGCAGCGGCAAAAAATGCAAAAGTCAGCGTGGCGGGAAGTAGGTCATCGGGCAGGAAATTTCCCTCGGTAAAAGAGACTGCGCTGAAGAAGGCAACAGCTACAGCACAAATCCATGCCAATTTCTGGTAGCCAAGTCCGGCGAGAATGCCAATAAAGGCAATAGGCCACAACGCGGCAGGCTCGTTTCGAAGCTCGGGAATTTGCGAGGTCAGAAACAGTGCAATGATAAAAAGAAAAGTTGTTGCACGCGGATATTTCGGTATGAGGGTGGTGAGCAGGATGATCGTGAT
>JBHACV010000096.1:0-2680 GCA_041854705.1 Corynebacterium sp. | reverse complement strand
CTTGGCCTGATCAAAAATGCCCATGGGGTTGTCCTTTCTTAGGATTTATCTCCTTGGGATAATGGCATGAAAACGCCGCGAAAGCAATAGGTAAGTAGTTGGAACAACCAACATGCTAGTCCGTATAACGCTAAAAATCCCAAGGCAACAGATACCTTGGGATGAGCTTGAACAGCAAATATAACCAGAAGAAAATACTTTTTCTGATACCTATTTGATTAGCTATTCTGGTTTGGCGAGGGCGACAATGCGCTCAGCAATGTCATCTTCTCGGCGATGTCTGAGACGCTGAATGGTTTTGCGTAGTGGCACCGTTGGGGAAAGTCCAAGAGCAGCATTGATGTGAGTTAACGGTGATTCAGTAGAATCAGCTGCTGCGTCATCAGTTGTCAAGCCAAAGTAATTCAGAACTGCCGCCCAGCCTTCGGCACCTGTGTCCACATCTGGTGCTGGTTCCACGTTAAAAGTCGGACCAAATTCCAACCAGACCCGCTGACCTGCCTTAGCCCCGAATTTCTCAAGGAATGGGCGGATAGTTTTCATAGTGCAGTTTGTTCGACCCCATTTGACCCAATGTGAATTGAACTCAGAGGGAATCTCATGGGGTCGATCAAACTCCAATCCATAGATGTCAATGACACCGCGAGGAATCGCCATACCTGAACCACGAAGATGATCGGTGGTGACAGTGGTCAAATACCGCCAAGTTCCATCAACCAACACCATGCCCCGACATTCCTCAGGCGGCCGATGATTTTCAATAATGTCGGTGTTCATTATGACTTTGCCATCCGAAACCGTGAATTCCGGGGAAGCCAGATTGGTGCTGATAGTGGTTTCAGCTATCTTCCGATCAAGCAGGTCACTGCGCAACTGCTCCAAAGATGTTTCACCATCACCTTCAGTGATACGTTTCCTAATGAAATCGCTAACTGAAGTCCATTCTTCAATATTCCATTCAGCCAAAGCCCACGTATCCCGATCAATGCGGGTAAACCAATCGGAAGTACTCAAAGCATTAGTGATGGAATTACGGGAGCGGTGGGGGATCTGCTGAATGATGCTCTCGGTGGGCAAAGGCTTATCCGCGAGAGTCAACAAAGCAGCGGTACGTTCAGCGATGGAGCCATCACGCAGCACCCAAGTGTTATCTCCTGGAACATAACCAAACCGGTAGCAGAAATAATCCGATAAGTACTCAGCGCTCGTGCCAGTACGTTCGCCATAGTCAGCAATGGCCGTGGTAATTTCCTCGGCATTGAGCAAACCATAGACATTGATGGTCTCTGCACGAATCTTATCGAGGTCATTGATGATCGATTTATTGATGATCCATTTCTCGTCCCGTTGATAGGTACCAGAATCCAGCCACAATAAAACATCAAACACTGATGGGCTCGGCCGAGACTCAGACGGCCACAGTGGTTGCCGAAGCATCTCGGGCAGATCATCAATAGTGCAGCAACGGCCGAAGCGCTCCTTCAAAGACAATGAAATGTCAGTGAGCACCGGAGAAGATTTCCGTAACTGACGACGCAGCCCAGATTCCAATTGTCGGACTCGCTCGCGGGTGATTCCAAGGTCATCGCCAATCTCTTGCAAAGAACGCGCTGGAGCTCCACCTGGGACGGTGAGCAGCGGTATTCGACCCGCAAGGATTGCTTGAAGTCGGGCATAGTCCTCAGCTAGAGCCGCTTCAATCTCGGCACGAGCTTTGACCAAAAGATAATCCTTAGGGGAACCAATACGTTGGAAGGCAGTTCTAGCCCACTCTTCAGACACCTCAGTGGGCCATCGGTCATGCAGATCCAACCACGCGGCCGCCAGCTGATAGTACTCTAGCAGCCCATGGGCTTCTTCCTCAGCGGTTTCCTCCGCATAAGGATCCAGATTCAACGACTCGGACTCATCTGCCACCGGCTCAAAATTTGCCAATGACTCGTCAATAGCCTGCAACACCAAGGCATAAACATACTGCTTCGCCTTGACTGGGCCGATACTAGGCAAGGCAAGCAAATCATTGATACTGGCAAACAAAGGCGTAGGGTAAATTTCTAGCCAATTGCGCATTGCCCGAGTGGAATGATCCAACCCCTGCGGTAACTGCTGGGGGTCAAGAATCGGGGACAGTTCAGTCAAAGGCTGTTCTGCATGGTCATCCCACCACCAAGTGGCTAATTGAGCCGCATCCCCAGTCTCGGTGCACCACGGAAAAATGTCGGAGACCGCAAGTGAGGGAGGTTGCGGTTCGGCGTCGAAAAGCGGGACGACCGGTGGGGAACCAAGATCAGTGAGTAAGGAAGCAAAAGTAGGTTCATCAATGATCGGGATACCATGCTCTGCCGCCATTGTGGCGATGGTGCTGTCTGAGGAAAGGTCGTGGGCAACAATCACCGCACATTCGGCTGTGGCACCAGTAACCTGTAGACCAGCAGCTTGAGCGCGATGCTCCCATTCAGAACGTGGCAGGCTCAGCGCACCGGAAAAAGCCACCTGAGCACCCGGCGCGAGTTGAATATCGACGTGGTGACGCTGGAGCAGTGGGATATCTAATAATGCGCGAGCGACGTCATCGGGGACCGACAATTGTCGGGCTACGTTGATAATCCAGTCTCGTTCCCGAGAAGTAACCAGGCCATCGGACCATGCGAGCACCACGAGGCGACGCACGAATAGTTCG
>JBHACV010000095.1:0-12096 GCA_041854705.1 Corynebacterium sp. | reverse complement strand
GATCTTGAATACGTCGCAATGCAGCTCAACCGGCGGCCACGCAAAACACTGAACTTTGATACTCCTGCCGAACGAATGGCAGCTCTTGTAGAATCAACCGCATCGTAAAACGTGTTTCCACGACCACTAGAATTCGCCTCTGGGCGGATCTACTGTCATGAACAGGTGCAGGGTACGTAAGGTATTAGGCATTGGGATCTAGCTCCGGTAGGATCCACCTCATCTAAGGTGTGACAGGTCACATGCTGTGCCAAAGGGCGAGTTGGGGGTGAGATTTTCAACCCCTTTGTGGTGTCCTAGCACAACTGGTTGGACATTTAAATGCAATAGAGCCGTATTATAAGGAAACATCTGCGTGGTGCTAGGAGGTATCTCACCGCTAGACACTGCCGCCATTCGGTGGTAGCTGATTGGCGAAAATTTGAGGTATCGGCTACAAAAGCAGATGTGTCTAAAAGTTGAGAATAGCTTTGGTGCCCACGTGAGCTAAGATCACGATCTTGGTTCATTGTGGGCACTCACATGGGTCAACCTCACAAACCGTGGGGGAGATTTGTGGTTTTACACTAGTAGCGAATTGAGGTTCGTCCATTTCATGGCTGAAGGCAGCGGTATTAAGCGTCTGGTCATCGTCGAGTCCACGACGAAGGCGAAGAAAATCGCGCCCTATTTGGGCAGTGATTACATCGTCGAGGCGTCAGTGGGGCACATTCGCGATCTTCCACGGGGTGCGGCAGATGTGCCAGCTAAATACAAAAAAGAGTCGTGGGCTCGGCTCGGAGTCAATGTTGACGACAACTTTGCCCCGCTGTATGTGGTCAGTCCCGATAAAAAGAAAAAGGTCGCAGATCTAAAGGCCAAGCTCAAAGAAGTTGACGAGTTACTGCTGGCCACCGACCCCGACCGTGAAGGTGAAGCGATCGCTTGGCACCTGCTAGAAACCTTAAAACCCAAGGTGCCAGTACGTCGCATGGTGTTTAATGAGATCACTAAGCCAGCCATTATTGCAGCTGCTGAAAACACCCGTGAACTCGACGATAATCTTGTCGATGCCCAGGAAACCCGCCGAATCTTAGACCGGCTCTATGGCTACGAGGTATCCCCCGTGCTATGGAAGAAGGTCATGCCGCGGCTGTCAGCTGGTCGAGTGCAATCCGTAGCCACTCGGGTAATTGTTGAGCGGGAACGCGAACGTATGGCCTTCATCTCGGCTGATTATTGGGATCTCAAGGCACAATTCGATACTGGTAAACCAGCTACTGATGGCAATCCCAATGCCTTTGAAGGACGGCTAAACACCATCGATGGCAAGCGAGTTGCAGCTGGTCGGGACTTCTCCGATCGCGGCGAGCTAACCAATGATGTCGTGGTTTTAGGAAAAGAGCGCGCTGAGCAGTTGGCTTCCAGCTTGGAAAAAGCCGCCATGACTGTGGCATCAGTGGAGGAAAAACCATACACTCGTCGGCCTTATGCTCCATTTATGACCTCCACTTTGCAGCAGGAGGCAGGTCGGAAGCTGCATTATACTTCGGAACGGACTATGCGAATCGCGCAGCGGTTGTATGAAAATGGTCATATTACCTATATGCGTACTGATTCCACTACTTTATCTGAGCAAGGGCTGAAGGCTGCGCGGGAACAAGCGATAGCGCTGTATGGCCGCGATTATGTTTCTGCTTCTCCACGTCGTTACGACCGGAAGGTGAAAAATTCCCAAGAGGCGCACGAAGCAATCCGGCCAGCTGGCGAGCAATTCGCTACTCCCGGCCAGTTGCACTCCATCTTGGATGCTGAAGAGTACAAACTGTATGAGCTGATCTGGCAACGTACCGTCGCTTCACAGATGGCAGATGCTACCGGCACCTCCATGAAGGTCACCATTGCTGGGGATGCTGCTGATGGCACGACAGTGGAATTTACCGCTACTGGTCGCACCATCACCTTCCAAGGCTTTTTGCGTGCCTACGTGGAAACCTCCAAGTTGGCTGATGGCCGTGATGTTGCTGACAATGCAGAGCGTCACCTACCGCAACTGACCAAAGGGGATGGGCTTGACGTCACTCAAGTTGAAGCTGATGGTCACACCACCAATCCACCAGCCCGCTATACCGAGGCTTCACTGGTAAAGAAGATGGAAGACTTAGGCATTGGTCGCCCGTCCACCTACGCCAGCATTATTAAAACCATCCAAGACCGCGGTTATGTTTATTCTCGGGGCAATGCTTTAGTGCCCAGCTGGGTGGCTTTTGCAGTGGTAGGGCTGATGGAGAAGTCGTTCTCCGCCCTTGTCGATTATGATTTCACCTCTTCGATGGAAGATGAACTCGACGATATTGCTGCTGGTAATGAGGTCGGTTCCGATTGGCTGCGTGGATTCTACTTCGGTGATGCTGAGGCTTCCGATGCCACCGCGGAATCCATTGCTCGTCAAGGTGGGCTCAAGGCACTAGTCGGCGATAATCTCGAACAGATTGATGCCCGAGTAGTTAATTCTTTGCCGCTTTTCGACGACGCCAAAGGCCGCCCGGTTTACGTACGAGTGGGCCGGTACGGTCCCTACTTGGAGCGCCAGATTGGTGTTAAAGATGGTGAACCAGAATTCCAACGCGCCAATCTTTCTGATACCACCACCCCAGATGAACTCACCCTAGAATTCGCTGAAAAACTGTTTGCCACCCCACAGTCTGGTCGAGAGTTAGGTATTAATCCAGTAAATGGCCGCATGGTGGTAGCCAAGGAGGGACGCTTTGGTCCTTATGTCACCGAAATCATGGGTGAAGATGAAAAGGAAAAGGTAGCGGTCAAAGCAGAGCAGATTGTCGCTGAGGAGCGCGCCGCTGAAGACACCCAACGTGCCGCCGAGGGCAAACGCGCGAAGAACTGGGAGACCAAAACTGCCATTGCCGCTAAGGAAAAACGGATCAACCAGATCATTGAGGAAACCCTCAAACCTGCCACTGCCTCGCTGTTTTCCAGCATGGAGCCATCAACGGTTACCTTGGAAGAAGCACTGAAACTAATGTCGCTGCCGCGGGAAGTTGGCATCGACCCCAGTGATAATGAAGTGATTACCGCCCAAAACGGTCGCTACGGCCCATACCTGAGGAAGGGCACGGATTCACGTTCGTTAACTAGTGAAGAACAAATCTTCAGTATCACCCTCGACGAGGCACGGCGCATCTACGCTGAGCCCAAACGTCGTGGCCGAGGTGCTACTAGCCAGCAAGCCATCAAGGTCCTAGGTGATAATGATGTCTCTGGCAAGCCCATGAGCGTCAAAGATGGTCGCTTCGGACCGTATGTCACCGATGGCGTGACCAATGCGTCGTTACGCAAGGGCGATGATCCACTCACGCTTACCGACGACCGCGCCAACGAGCTACTTTCTGAGCGGCGCGCTAAGGAAGCTGCTGACGGCGGCACAAAAAAGACCACCAAGAAAGCTGCGAAGAAAACCACAAAGAAAACTACTAAAAAGACAACAAAAAAAGCAGCAAAGAAGCCAACCAAAACCACTAAACGGGTGGTTAAAGCTGGTAGCCGAGCAAATAAGTAGCAAGAGATAGGTAGTTTCTGGGTGCAGTTATTAGCTACAGTGGGTTTAAACCTGCTGTAGCTTAAGGAGAAACTGGTGAAAGGTTTGATTGCCAACCATCCCATTGCTGCCTTCATCACCATCGCTTATCTCGGTTCTTGGTTGCTATGGAGCCCTATGTGGCTATCAGATTACCTTGGCTCACCATTGCCGCTTAGTTTGGTTGCCGGGATTAATCAACTGGGATTATTTGGAGGTCCCTTCGCAGCTGCATTGATTACTAGCCGTATCACTGAAGGCACAGGTTTTAACGCCTATTGGCGCAACCAATTGCGTTGGCGCATGCCACGGCTGGTGCGGTTGGTTTTGTGGTTCATCCCGCTGCTGATTGTTGCGGTCTATTTATTAACAGGTTCGCGGCTGTGGCACCCCAATGCAGAAATAGCAACTGTTATTGTAAGTTCTGCAGTCAGTTTCTTCGTATTTTTCCTTGGCGGACCAATTCAAGAAGAACCTGGTTGGCGCGGATTTTTACTACCAAAACTCCAAGAACGCACTTCTCCATTGACCGCCGCCTTCATTATTGGAGTGGTGCACTGTTTTTGGCATACTCCACTGTTTTTCGTCAGTACTTGGGATACCGCCCGTGGGGATGCGGGGCAGTATGTGGCCTACCTACTAGTGGTTATCGGTTTGTCGGTGATTTTATCCTGGCTCTACAACGTCACCAATGGAAATCTCATTCCAGTGGTCATTGGGCACAACATGGTCAACTGGGCACTGGTTGGAATCCTGCCAGAACTCAGCTGGGGTGCAGTGGAAAACAATTGGCCAGCAGCAGGAGCAGTAATGCTCTTAGCTGTGGCGATTGGGATCATGACAAAAGGCCGGTTGGGGGTGGGGGAGGAATAGTTGGTTGGGGTGAGGATCGATTCTGTAGTGTTCTTGATCTGCATACCTCGCTGGCTCAACAGCTCGACCTGTTGGTTGTAACTCAGCCAATTCTTGGCCATCCGCCCACCTTCACGCAAATAAAAGGCCCCAGTCATTTGTGCATTACCTGCAAAGATAAGAGGCCTGACCAGGGATCTATCAGCAGCTATTTTACAACAGATGGCGTAATATGGCAATGATTTTGGGTTAGGCAGCACTTCTTAATATTTCATCTACATTCCCTAGGCCTTAGACATTTTTGCGATGAGCCGCCTTGTATTTCTAAGCAATGACGTTGTGCGCCGCAGATCTAGACGCAGACCCTGTAGGTGGTTATGGCCTTGACTCGTCGATAAGCTAGGTGTGCTTGGTGTGATCTATGACTTAATTCGGTTATTGAAAGATTATCGAGTATGCTTGCTGGGACTTTATAGGGTTTGCAGCAAAATAACCGAATTAAGTCGCAGCTCACATTGGTCTTCCAAGGCTGCACTGCCCCCTGTCCAGAAATATTGCAGGTAAATCTGGGTTTTTCTGGGGATAGGGGGCACTTGTTTCACTGAAACTTAGCTCGTTGATTAGCTTGGTTTTATGCTGGCAGCAGATATAGAACTAGTCACTGCCCCACAAGGACAACCATGCGCAGACTCCAATTGGATAATACCAACAGCACAATAACAAGCCCGCTAGTGGCAAAAATCCTCGCTATCGTTATTGCGAACTGCATCGCAGCTGTTTGTATAAGTTCCTGTTCCTTTTCCGACTCTGGCCCCGAGCCGGAAGAAACTCAGTCTAGTACCAAATCAACCAGTGCCGAACCAACTAGCAGTGAATCTGCCACTGTAGTCACTGGTACTACCGAACCTAGCCCAGCCGACTGGGGACCGGTAATCTTCGAGGATAACTTTGATGATCCCAGCCTCTTGCAGTGGAATATCCGCGATTATGATTACGTCAGTTATGACTATGCCTATATGAATGCGGGGAATGTTTCAGTACGTGATGGTGAATTAGTCATTGTTACGAAACGTGAACCTGAACCACGGTTATTTAAAAATGATCCAAATCAACGTGAGCGTTATTATTCCACGGGATACGTCGACACTATTGGGAAATTCTCACACCAATATGGCCGGGTAGAAATGCGCGCCAAACTGCCAGAAGTTCCTGGTCAGTCTCGTGGGGTTTGGCCTGCATTTTGGATGCGGCCTGATGATAAAACCAACCCTGGTGAGATCGACATTATGGAAGCCTATGGCAGTCCACAACCAGCCAATAATGATAATCCGCTAGGACGCACTGAAGCGACCGTGCATTTTTCTCAAGAGGCTGGTAATCGAATCATGGAAAAGGGTATTACTCCAGCTGAACTAAATCTTAACGACGGACAATTCCATCTGTGGGCGGTGGAATGGACCCCAGAGGCCATTACCTTCTTTGTCGATGGGCAGCAATATCATCAGGTAACCGCTGCCAGTCCGCATTATGGGGAATACTTCGCTGATGGTGATCTTTTTCACCTACGCCTCAATACTCAGGTTGGCAATAATGATTGGGGTATTCCCAATGAAGCAGAAACTGCTAATTACTTCGAGTACATCATTGACTATGTTCGAGTCTGGTCATTGCCGCAGTAGCCGCATGGAGCTTAAACGTCTTCTGACAAACCAGTTTCATAGAACCGACCGTGGGACTAATTTCTTACGGGGCTACTACCTGCGGGGAATGTAACCAATACAGCCTCGGATAATTCAACCTAACTATGATGGAGTTATGCCTAGAACTCCCATTATCGCTCCTTCTATCCTTGCCGCGAATTTTGCTCATCTCGGTGCTGACATCGCAAAAGTTAGCAATGCCGATTGGATTCATGTAGACATCATGGATGGTCATTTTGTTCCCAATCTTTCCTTCGGTTCTGGGGTGACCGCTGACGTCAACGCGATTACCGACCAGCCACTTGATGTGCACTTAATGATCGAACGACCAGAACAATGGGTCGATGAATATATCAGTGCAGGTGCTGATTGTGTGATCTTTCACGTTGAGGCAACCGATGACCATGTTGGATTAGCACAATACCTCCGGGGCAAAGGCGTGCGCGCTGGCTTCTCACTTCGACCTGGTACCGCGATCGATCCTTACCTGTCTGATCTTGAATACTTTGATCTTGTATTGGTTATGAGTGTGGAACCAGGTTTTGGCGGCCAATCCTTCATGCCAGACCAGTTAGAAAAAGTCCGTACGCTTCGGAAAGAAATTGATGCTCGGGGTTTGTCTACTCTCATTGAAATTGATGGTGGGATTGGTGACCGGACTATCAGCCAAGCAGCCGAAGCTGGTTGTGACGCCTTTGTCGCAGGATCTGCGATTTTTGGTAAAGACGATCCCCGAGCAGCTGTCGAAACATTGCGACAACTGGCAATGGTGTGAGCGTCGTAACGCAAGCGCTCGAAGCCGCTATCACAGCTTCGGAAGAGGTCCGGGGTACAACCAGTCCGAATCCCCCGGTGGGTGCGGCCATCATTAGTGCGGATAATGTGATTGTTGGTATTGGTGCTACCCAACCGCCTGGTGGTGCGCATGCTGAGGTCATGGCATTGCGCGACGCTGGTGCTGCGGCACAGGGTGGTCGGGCGGTAGTTACGTTGGAGCCATGTAATCACAGTGGGCGCACAGGACCGTGCGCCCAAGCACTTCTCGATGCTGGAATTGCCGCAGTTTATTATGTGCATGCTGATCCAAATCCAGTTGCTAGTGGTGGGGCACAGTGGCTTAAAAACCACGGTGTTACCGTGCATCAACTGGACACCACTGTTGCACCGCTGCAACCATGGCTGACCGCGACTGTTACGGGGCGCCCATGTGTTACGTGGAAAGTGGCCCAAACGCTTGATGGTTTTACCGCTGCCCAAGATGGCAGTAGTCAGTGGATTACCGGGGAGACAGCTCGTGAGCATGTACATTATGATCGCAGTAAACGTGATGCGATTATTGTTGGTGCGGGCACTTTCGAAATAGATAAACCGCAGCTGACCGCACGAACTCCTGACGGTGGCTTATACCCTAATCAGCCACGCCGAGTGGTTATTGGCAACCGCGAACTAATCGCACCAGGGTGGGAGCATTACCGCAGTATAGATGAAGCGTTGGCGCAGTTATGGGCTACCGGTGCGCATGATGTATTGCTCGAAGGTGGAGCTACCCTTGCTTCGGCATTTTTCCACCGTGAGCTTATCGACGCCGCCCAGGTTTACCTCGCTCCAGCATTTCTGGGCGCGGGACTAGGGGCGCTTGCTCAACCACTAGGCCAGAACATCACCGATATTCGGCGGTTTCAACTACAATCGGTTACCCAACTCGGGGAGGATGTACTGCTGGAACTTGTTTGTGGCGCCAACAAGGTACTGTAATGAGCTATAACCACTGACTTTAGACAAGGCCGACGTTTTTATGACTGCTTCTCCTGAGGATACTGATATCGAACTCGACACCATCGAGGACGCCATTGCTGCTATTGCCGCGGGGCAACCTATTATTGTGGTCGATGATGCCGACCGAGAAAACGAGGGGGATCTCATTTTTGCCGCCGAAAAAGCAACACCAGAACTGGTGGCATTTATGGTTCGATACTCTTCGGGATATGTTTGCGCCGCTTTGACTGGTCCAGATTGCGATCGGCTTGATCTTCCGCCTATGACTGCACGCAACCAAGATGTGCGTTCTACTGCCTACACTGTCACTGTTGATGCCGCGACTGGTAGCACTGGTATTTCGGCATCGGATCGTGCTGAAACCCTCCGGCGGCTAGCTGACCCGAAATGCAGTGCCGCAGATTTCACTCGGCCGGGTCATATTGTTCCACTTCGGGCCCGTGAAGGTGGGGTACTGGTGCGTGCTGGGCACACCGAAGCGGCGGTGGATTTCACTAAGCTAGCTGGACTGCGACCTGCAGGCGTATTGTGTGAAATTGTTAGTGAGGATAATCCTACTGATATGGCGCGTAGCTCCGAGCTGCGCCGTTTTGCCGATAAGCACAGTTTAAAGTTGGTCTCTATTGCACAATTGATTCAATGGCGACGCAGCCATGAGTCGCTGATTGAACGGGTCGTCGAAACGCAATTGCCTACTGATTTCGGAACTTTCACTGCAATCGGTTACCGCAGTTTGGTTGATGGAATTGAGCATGTGGCACTGGTGGTTGGTGATCCATCTACTGACAATGGGGAAAATGTGCTGGTACGAGTGCATTCTGAATGTCTAACCGGTGATGTGTTCGCCTCTCGAAGGTGTGATTGCGGCCAACAATTGCATGCCTCCATGCGTGCGGTGCAGGAAGCTGGTCGAGGCGTGGTGCTGTACATGCGCGGTCATGAGGGACGTGGTATTGGTTTGCTCGAAAAGCTCAAGGCCTATCGTATCCAAGATGAGGGGATAGACACAGTGGATGCCAACCTCGCGCTCGGCTTACCTGCCGACGCCCGTGAGTTCGGCACCGGTGCCCAAATTCTGCGTGACCTTGGTATTCGTTCCTTGAACTTGCTTAGCAATAATCCAACCAAACGAAATGGGTTAGAAGGGCACGGGCTGGAGATTGCGAATCGAACCCCAGTTGATGTGCAAGTGCACGCCGATAATGTGAAATACCTGAAAACCAAACGGGACCGCATGGGACACGACCTGCCCCAAGTTGCAGAGTTTGAAGCTAAGGAGTCGCAATGAGTAAAGAGGGATTACCCACTATTGACCACCTTGATGCCACTGGCCTATCAGTAGCCGTGGTCACGGCCACATGGAACGAAGAAATCTGCGACCTATTGCACAAACGTGCGGTGATTACCGGTCGAGAGCTCGGCGCAACCGTGGAAGAGTACCGAGTGGTCGGTGCATTGGAACTCCCAGTGGTGGTCCAAGAACTAGCTCAGCGTTTCGACGCTGTGGTTGCGCTTGGCTGCGTTATTAAAGGCGGCACCCCGCATTTTGATTATGTCTGTGATTCGGTTACCCAAGGACTTACCCGCATTGCTTTGGATACCAGCACCCCGATCGGCAATGGAGTGTTAACCACCAACACCTATGAACAAGCCGTGGAGCGAAGCGGGGGATCAGGGGCGGTGGAAGATAAAGGTGCCGAGGCCATGATTGCCGCGCTGCATACTGCGCGAGTACTGCAACGAGTGCGCGAGGTGAAATAGATCGGATGCTTGAATGAGCATCCCAGTAGGGGCCTTATCAGCGAAAAGTACCCTGGTCACGTGCCATGACCTGCGGTATTTTGCCGGTAAAAGCGTGTTTTGCCGAGGCAAATGGGTGTAGCCCACGACCTGCGAATATGTGGTCAAGGCTACAGACTTAATTCGGTTATTTTGCTGCAAAACCCATAAAAGACCAGCAAGCACTTTTAATAACATTAAAATAACCGAAGTGTGTCAGGGGTCACTCTGGCTTTATGGCCTGAGATGCTTCTCCGCTGTGGATAACCACGTAGATAAATACTCTACTTCTAGTTTTAAGGGTCTAAATTGGTTGGATATCTAGACTTATCTAATTCAATAAGCGGCTTGTATTCTTTTTTAGCAACACCATTTTTGAGGACTACGGTCATCTGGTTATCAGAGATCTTGACAGAATCACCGCGGGTATCGACGAAAAATGGGCCAACCTGAATGATTGATTCATCGGGGAAATCTTCTTGACCATCCAGCGGTTTTTCGCTGGGAATATACATCGTGATTAAAGCCCCTGGCATGCCAAACCAGATATGTGCATTATTGGCTTTTCCAGTTGGCGATACCTCCAAATCCTTGGTTGAGTGATACTCGTCTTCGACGATCGGGAATGGTTCGTTTTTCTGATCTGTGCAGCTGGCATGTGGATAATTGCGAATACGATGACTGGAAGCTGGCAAACTAAAATCGCAGAGTAATACCGAGTTGCCCATGTTGACAGTTGCTAAAATATCCTCGGTGTAAACCTCATCGGCAGGCTTGAAATTCACATTCCCTAATGGCCGTCCTATCCCATCGTGGCCTAGTGGCTTACGGTTAAAATCAATGTTGACCGAGGAAAGCCTGTTAGGAAGTGATGTGGTTTTTCGCACCATCGAATCACCTGTAAAAGTGTACTGAATATTACGTGTGGTACTACTATTCCCCAAGCCAAATGTAACAGTGGCTTTATTGTTCTTAATTTTCACGTTATTGACCTTAGGGCCACCTACAAGATCGATAGCAGTTATGAGCTCCTCCTGGTGGAAAAAGAGTACTGTCTCAACAACCACTTCCTGGTTTGTTTGACCATAGTAGAAATCTTGATCGCGCTCTGCCCCTTGCAAGATTACCCAACTGAGGTTGGCGCAGGGATCAAAGTGATTATCGACAATCTCTGTGACCCAGAAATGAGCGCTGTCTTGATCTTTAATTGGAAATTGCGATCCTGAAAGCCATAATCCTAACGCAGTCTCCATCAAATCCAGTTTAGGGTTCATGCAGGATGCAGTTGTGTTAGAACTGGATTTTGCACTAACTTGTGCCATCACGGGTCTGATCTCTCCAGCGCATATGAATCCGATGATAGTGATCGCTGCAATTACGGATTGCTTCAGACCAAACATGTCAATCCCCTAGGGTTACCCTATTTTTGATCTAACTCTTTCCATCAAGACTAGCTGGCTGGCTATCGGTAGGTCCGGCTATATACCCCTAAATGAGTGATTGCTATAGTCACATCAAAGACGAATAGTGTGTGCCGACAATGAGTGCTTTCGAAGTTCCCTTGGTGTCTAAGTTGTTCCTAACCCTTCCGCAATTTTAGATTGGCGAGGTGCTGTGAAGCGTCAAGTTAATATAGGGCCTCATATCTTCTCTGCTGTGGTACCGCCGCCAAGCGCGATGGTGACGGAAGTTTGCTACTGGGGGTTTGGGAAACTTTGGAAATATTGTGGGTCTTTTTATTAAATTACTACCCACATGATTCACATTGAGGTTTTCTCATCAGGGGAATGCGTGTGAAATTTTGACCTGTGGTTTTCTGGGGGTGGTGGGTGTGTCGTAGCAAAGAGCACGCGGAAGGATCCATCAGCATTGATACTAAAGCAAAAGAATCAGTGCTATAAGAGGAGTTCCGCGTGCTGTTTTATTCTGCCACACATGATGTACCTGTTTCTACTGCCCGGACTATTAGTGCGTGCCTTGAAGGCTCATCGCAAAGCGTCATGATCGTCGTCCGTGGCAGCGGGCTGCTACTTGTTGGGTGCAAACAATCATGTTGCCTAAGCTGGTTGTATGATGCCACCAGTATCGCCACCATCGTATGTTTTTACGCTACTGGTTACCGCTATATTCACGAAGCATGAGCGGTGCTATCTGCGAAATCCCCAGATCTGGTGGATGCTTTACAACAAGCACGGTTGTGTGGTGAACCATTCTTATGCCTTGATGGGACTTTGATTCGC
Organism: Corynebacterium sp.; assembly: GCA_041854705.1. Taxonomy (GTDB): domain Bacteria; phylum Actinomycetota; class Actinomycetes; order Mycobacteriales; family Mycobacteriaceae; genus Corynebacterium. Next base: position 175 of record JBHACV010000095.1, on the reverse strand, counting down.
ACTGATCGGATTGCCCAACTCAACCCGAAAAACCGTCGTCACCTGTGGCATTCCGGCAAGCATAAAGCTTGTGGTGGCAATGTGCAGGTGGTAACCGACCACACTGGGTACCCTATGTGGGTATCTAAGGTATCGCCTGGTTCAACTCATGACATCACCGCAGCGAGAAAACATG
>JBHACV010000094.1:0-4264 GCA_041854705.1 Corynebacterium sp. | reverse complement strand
GTTAGATGGCAAGGTAGATTATGGCAAATTGCTGCTTCTTTCTGAGGAGTTAGAGGCAGCAACCAATAGGCGCTTTGACGTCCTTACGTCAATTAAAAAGGTTTTTCGTCCATATATTGAGCCTGAACTTGTGGAGCTGCCGCTGTGAAGTCCTTTGCCCCCTATCTAATGATGGCGATAGACACAGGACGTCGAGTATCGGCATACAAACCAACTGCATAGGCTGCATTCTTTGTGTTTCCCTAGAAGATAGTAGAAGTGAGGGTGAAAATGTATTTCGTTGAGGCAGGACCTAACCCCTGTTTGTTGGATCTGGTTGCGATGAGCCTTTAAAAAACCACCAAACAATCAACCTCACCCATACAATCACCTTCTACGAACCAACCCCTGAACAAGCTCATTAACACGTTTTTCAGGGACTTTGTCGCCAAAAAGAGTATATGCACGACGGCGGTAGAACCCACCATCTATCAAAATAGCTCCTAGATATGTTAAAGACCTAAGTCATCGGCAGCTCTCCTGATTTTTGGAGGGTCAACGGCTTAGGCTTTGGAGACATTCTATCATTGGCATGGTCAAGGACTAAAAGGGTCGGCGTATCTTACGCACAATAAATACGAACCAATTGTGATGCCTGAGCAAAAACAGGCGCCTATGACCAGCGTTGGAATCCACACCTAATAAAATCCCCCTTAAACAGCAATGACTGGTTGGCGGAGTAGGGTGCGCAGTTTCTCGGGGGCGACTTTTCGGAAATCACTGAAGTAGATTTCGTGGTGTTTCCCACTGGGTTTCAGACCATTAGTGGGAATGAACTCATTATGCATTGTTGCTAGTACTGGTCCTTCATCATCGAAAGAACCAACATGCAAGGTTTGCACACAGCTTCCTTCCTCCAAGGTTAACAGGCGTATATCAGTAAGCCGAGGAAGGGACTTTTTGCGTTCAACTGCGGTAATGGCCGCTTTGACCTGCTCTTCATTGAGCCAGTCGGGCACCATGATAAGCGAAGTCCAATCCCATTTCGATTTGTCTAGCGAACCTTGAAAGGCGCTTGGGTTGTCAGCCCACCAGAGCCCTTCCAGTGGTGGCACTACGTAGTCTTGGCCGAGTTTCTTACTCATGCTCTTCAATTGGTAGGCAACGGGATACAATGCGGAAAGTGCGTCAGCATAATCGGGGGAGGTGTTGGGATCTCCATGACCATCGATGGCGAGATATTGCAGCGTAGGGACGTCGATAAGTTCAAAGCGACCGCGGGGTGCTTTATAGCTGGGAAGAGTCTTTTTAAAGTCAATCTTGTTTGTCATGGGAAGTCAGGGCCCGTGCTTCGAGCCAAATCCTTTCTGCCTCTAGGAGGCATAGTGAGTAGGAAAAGACCTCTTGGGCGGCGGGTGCTAAAGGGGTCTGTTGGTTGTGTTTCTGCGTGATGTGATTGATGCGTGCAGTTATCTGGGTGAGGCGGTTTTGCAAAGCTCGGTGGTATTGGGTTTTGCTCAGTAGCGGTAGATTGGCAAGGCCAACGAGAAACGGCTGGGGCACATTAGTGGCCTCGGAAAGATAATCGTATGTACAAGCGGAAGCAAGTTCTTTTCCGGTGTCGGTGGCATGGAAAATTTTCCGACTTTTAGCGCCACCCTCAGTTGGCAATGAAGTGACTAACTTGCGTTTTTCTAGCTTATTTAGCAGATAATAAATGGAGGAAAAGCCAATGTCGGTCCAGTTGCGAATGCCCCGTTGTTCAATTTTCTGTTCGAGATCATAACCGTGGCAGGGTTGCTCAATAACAAGGCCCAAGATGGTGAGTTCAGCGGTGGTAAGTTCCATGTCTATATTCTAGTACTAGAATAATTGGGAGCCCAAGGCGGGGGTCTGGGATGTCTTTGTTTTTATTACTTCATCAGGCGGACCAACTAACACCACCTGAATTAAATTTTACAGTACTTCGATGCGAGCGCCAACCGACTCGGCCTGTAGTAGCTGATTGATCCACCCATTGACCCCAGGGTGAAGGCGAAACACAGGGCGATTCGATACTGGCGTGGGGCTAACCGACTGGGAAGCATTCAATCCTGATCGAGCTTCAAATCGAATCCGGGAACGGTAGCCATTGTCTACCAGATCTTCTAGGGTGGGGTGGGCTTCGGAGAGATGCGCCCGGGCATCATTGAGCAAGCTGAGCGTCTCGTCTAGTGCTACTAGTAGTGCAGCGTGATTGGTTTCGCACATGGCACGGACCAGTGAGGGGGCAGAACCGGCCACTCGGGTGCCATCTCGGAAACTACCTGCGGCAAGGGATAGTGATAGCGCTCCACCATTATCCCCGACAATAGCCAGTGCCTCAGCAAGGATGTGTGGCAGATGGCTGACGCGAGCCACGGCGGCATCATGCTGCTCAACCCGCGCCGGGACGACCTCAGCCCCAACTGCGGTAGCCATGTGTGCAACATCGACCCACAACGCAATCCATTCTGGGGTAGGTGCGCTGGGGCAATCAAGGGCGTAGTCAAAAGTGATTACCCAGACCGCACCGCGAAACAGATTTGAATCTGAGGCATCCCACCCAGAATTGGCTGTGCCAGCCATCGGGTGGCCTCCGACATAGCGATCCTGCATTTCTCGGGATTTCACTAAGTCATAAACCTCCCCTTTGACACTAACTACATCAGTAAAACCGCAATTAGGGGCGTGTTCTTGGAGAGCTGATAACAGGGAGTCGATTGCTGGCATGGGGGTGGCCAGCACAATGAGAGCATTATCGGTTTCCGCCCGTTTGAGGGTTTCCACAAGATTGGAGCTCACGTCAAAGCCATCGCTGGCAGCAGCGCGTGCTGCAGAAGGGGAGCGGTTGAAGCCATAGGCTGTCACCCCTTCCTGAACTAAGGCTCGCAACAACGAACCGCCGATGAGACCTAAGCCAAGGATGCATACCGGGCGAGAAATTTCATTAATACTCACCTGACAAGTGTGACATAGAACGACTACGGTTATTCGGTATGGAGCGAAATTTTGCAGTCACCGTCACCCGTGCGGATTCGGCTTGGGAAGTCCGCGCATTTAAAGACTCCTTTAGTACTATTGATACCTCCGTAAAGGCCGTGCGTAACCTGCGCAGTGAATCTGCTGCATTTGCATTGCTCTGTGTTGATGATGAGTATTTCGTCATTGTTCGCCCCACCCCGAGCGGGGTTAAACTCATGCTCTCTGATGCCTCTATGGCTGTCGTTGATGACTTTGCTGCGTCAATCCTAGAGGAATTAGACATCGACATTCCTGATATTTCGGAGGAAGAATTCGAAAACACTGAAGGTTGGCCCGAGGGGGATCTTGACATCCTCGCAGATTTGGGGGTGCCAGAACAGGTCCTTTGCGTTATTGCTGATGAAACCGAATGGTGGGCTTCTGAACAATTGCAGCGGCTCGCTGAAGAAATGGGGTTTGAGAAGCAACTCAATAAAGCTGCACGTCTAGATGACTAACCCGCTCCCCAGGCCTTATTACCGGCTCGCTGCTGAGGCTAAAATGCGCCAGGCGCTCGCAGTGGCGAGGATGACCCCATTTGGTGATGTTCCAGTGGGTGCGGTGATCTTTGACCCAACTGGCGCGGTGGTGGGCACTGGGGTTAACCGACGTGAAACCGATGGTGATCCGCTTGCCCACGCTGAACTGCTCGCCATCCGCTCCGCTGTGCGTCAGCTTGACGACGCTTGGCGCTTGACGGACTGCACCATTGCGGTAACCCTTGAACCCTGCACTATGTGTGCTGGTGCTCTCGTTGGGGCACGAATAGGTACCATCATTTTCGGTGCCTATGAACCTAAAACTGGGGCCTGTGGTTCAGTTTTTGACGTGGTACGCGATCCGGCTGTGCTCCATAAAGTTGAGGTGTTGGGTGGAGTTTTGGAAGAAGAATGTGCAGAGCTTGTGACGGGGTTTTTTAGCTCGCTGCGCGCTAAAGGATGATTTGCCTCCACCGCCAAATCTGACATAGGATGTCCTGCGGTGGCGTGTCCGAGCGGCCGAAGGTGCTCGCCTCGAAAGCGAGTGTTGGGTAATCCCCAACCGCGGGTTCAAATCCCGCCGCCACCGCCACAAATTCCCTCAGCTTAGGCTGAGGGTTTTAGTTTTTTGCAGTTGAGTAGGCGAATTCTAGTGGTCGTGGAAACACGTTTTACGATGCGGTTGATTCTACAAGAGCTGCCATTCGTTCGGCAGGAGTATCAAAGTTCAGTGTTTTGCGTGGCCGCCGGTTGAGCTGCATTGC
>JBHACV010000093.1:0-8099 GCA_041854705.1 Corynebacterium sp. | reverse complement strand
GCCGCGGAATTGTCGGAGTCGCCGCGGAATTGTCGGAGTCGCCGCGGAATTGTCGGAGTCGCCGCGGAATTGTCGGAGTCGCCGCGGAGTTGTCGGGGCGTACATCGCAACACACGAGAGCCTCCACTGGACAGATAAAACTACTGATCTCTCACTCCGACTTTTCACCTGACCACACAGAAGTCTAAAATATGTAGCCCGCCTCGCCCTGTTAAGAAATAAAACTGCTGGCTGGTTACAGAAAATAAAAGCTTCTGTAACCAGCCAGCAGGTCGTTCACAATAACCGAGCCAGAGCTATCCCCAAACTGCGTTCAGTACCAAAACCGCAATGGAGGAAACAATGGCAGCAGCAGGCAACGTTATGATCCATGCTAGAGCGATGGGCTTCATCAAAGACCAGTTTGCAGCCCGATTGACAATACCAACGCCTAGAACCGCACCGATAAGGATGTGTGTGGAAGAAACTGGCAGTCCAAGTAAGGAAGCTCCCATCACCACAGCCGCCGCAGCTAATTCAGCAGCAAAACCAGAAGCTGGGTGCATCTTAGTCAGGCCGGTACCCACTGTCTGAATCACATAGCGTCCAATAAACCACAGGCCAGCAATAAGTGCCACACCAAAAGTCACAAGTACTGCGGTTGGTATTTCTGCTTTCTCGCTAACCTGATTGGATTTGAGCACATCAAGCACAGCCGAGAATGGACCAATCGCATTAGCAATATCATTGGATCCGTGCGAGAAAGCGAATGCTGAAGCCGTAAAAACCTGCATCCACGAGAACAAAACGAAGGTAGCACGGGAAAGTTCTTGACGCTTAAGCGTGCGAGAGAAAATAAACACTGCCATCCACACCGCAGCAGCAATCATGCCAAGAATGAGGAAATTACCCAGGTTTGTCAGATGGAAATCAAGGTTCTTGAGCCCCTTAAAGAGCATCATGGAACCAATTACTGCAGCGCCAGCTGCAGCTAAAAGCGGAACCCAATTCTCAAGAGCACGGTGTGTGTTCAAAGCATCACGGCGTTCATTAAGCCGGTGCAGGTCCCGATAATAGTCAGATTCCAACTCATCAGGATCAAAATCTCGTTCTGAAATCAATGCAGCATCACGGGTCATGGCGTTGGTGTATGCCAATTGTTGGACTTCCGAAAGCCGCTCAAATGAAGATTTAAAGTCGCGATGTAGTTTGATGCGCTCTTGTTTAATCGCCTGTAATTCCTCATCAGCTTTATCATTAAAGAAGAGGATGTGGCGTTTAATAGCCCCGAAAAGTACGTATGCTACGATACCGCCGAGCAGTGGGGACAACACCCATGAAATAGCAATGAGACCAATTTCGCTCCATTGCACCATGTCCGTGCCCCCCAGGTTAAGGTAGAAACCCAAGGTGAGAGCCGCACCAACAATACCACCGACAATTGAGTGAGTGGTTGAAACTGGCCACCCCATCCGAGTCGCCAAAAGTAGCCAAGCGGCTGCACCCAACAAGGCTGCCATCATGATAAGCGCAAAATGGAGTGGATCAACATGAAGCGCATCAAGATCAACAATGCCGCTCTTAACGGTTTCCGTCACCTCGCCACCGGCAAGCACAGCACCTGAAACTTCAAAGATTGCCGCAACAATCAGAGCTTGTTTCATGGTCAGGGTACCTGCACCCACAGAGGTACCAAAAGAATTAGCAACATCATTGCCGCCAATATTAAATGCCATGAAAACGCCGAAGGCAATGGTAGTAACAAGAATTAGTTTATTTGCCTCTGGCCCCACGTAGTCAAAAGACCACAAAAGGAAAACTACCAATGTGATGGCGAGTAAGCCACCAAAACTCAAATGCCACCACTTATCAGTGCCACTTTGTTCTGGCAGCGGCGCTACCGTCATTGTGCTGTTAGACATGCATCGATCTTTCTAGGTTTTCAGCAGTGCAGGAAGAGTTTGCAATCTAAAAGTAAACACCAGGTTAACCTTGCACCTGTTCGGGGGTGTCACATCGCCGTTCAACTACTTCTGCCAGGCAATTTTGCAGCGGTGGAGAGTAGGTCCGCCACGGTGTGGGCGGGTATTCCCTCCGGAGCTTATCCAGCAACAATCCCTCTGTGACAAATAACGGTACGATGTGGATCCGCTCATGGTGGACGTCGGCAAGCGTGCGGGTGGTGTTGGTTGCGAATATTGCTTCCCCACCCAACTGTGCCGCTAGCTTTTCGACGGCCGCATTCGCCGCGGCATCCGATGACCCCACAGCATAGACAATGGGATACGCCCCCACTGGAATGTCGGAGGCCAAAACCTCTGCGATATCAGCACCAGTACCCAAGTGGGGAGCGAGGTAAAGATCAAGGTCCGTGTGCTCAGCGACAATTGTCGGAACGTCCACTCTGTGGTGGTAAGCGTCAGTAAACAGCAGTGGCACCACAGTAGCCTGCTTGTACCCTTTTGATTTGAGTACCTGGCAGACATAGTCCAGTGTGTGGTCGTGAAAATCCATGTGTGCTGGTACGACTTCGCGACCGGTACGTTCAGCAACAGCCTCAGCAAGTCGGATCACACCAGGCGCGGCTAGGTGGTGCCGAGAACCATGGCTGAGCAGCACGATTGGGGTCATGCCACGAGACCCGCCGCGAGTGTACCGCCAGAGTTGGCATCGATGAGCAATAGTGATCCGACATTTCCCCGCACCGCATAGGAGTCGATGGGTAGCTCGGTTTGCAGCTCGATAGTGGTGCTTACTATGTCATTGAGCGCCACAGCGTCAGCGATCCGACCTTTGACAACGCTGGTGCCATACCGCACCTTAACCACCTGCCCTGGAGCCAATGGAGTTTCAGAGAGCCCGACAATTCGGGCAGCAAAACGGCGCACCAAAGGTGGTCGGTTGACGGCTAGTAGATCACCCCGAGAAAGGTCGATATCATCGGCGATTCGTAGGGTCACTGAATCACCTGTTTGGGCGGTGTCAACGGAACCATCAGGGGTGTCAATGCCAACTACAGTTGTCGGGCCAATAGGGGTTTCTACGGTATCGCCTACCGATACGTCACCCGCAGTAATCCGACCTGCGTAACCACGGTAGTCAGTAGCACGAATAACGTACTGGATGGGGAACCGGAAATCATGCTTATCGGTCTGAACTTCAATAGTCTCTAGCAATTCCAAGACAGTCGGACCGTCGTACCACTCCAAATTGTCGGAGGCGGTTACCACGTTATCGCCTTTGAGTGCAGAAATAGGGATGGCGTGGGCATCATCAATCCCTAACTCGGCTGCGGCCTGCCGGAAATCGGTTTCAATGGTACGGAAAACCTCCTCAGAATAGTCCACTAGGTCGATCTTGTTCACCGCAAGAATGACCGTGTGTACTCCCAAAAGCGCAGCTACCGATAGGTGCTTGCGGGTCTGATCCACAACACCATTGCGCGCATCGACCAGCAGCACCACAACTTCAGAGGTAGATACCCCCGTAACGGTGTTGCGAGTGTACTGGACATGTCCTGGTGTGTCAGCAAGGATGAAGTTACGCTTCGCGGTGGAGAAATATCGATAGGCCACATCAATCGTGATACCTTGTTCCCGTTCTGCACGCAGGCCATCGACCAGTAGCGATAGGTCAAGCCCTTCGAAACCTCGGTCAGCAGAGGTGCGCTCTACTTGGGCTAGTTGGTCTGCCAGAATGGATTTGGTGTCATGCAACAGGCGCCCGACAAATGTGGATTTACCATCATCGACGGAGCCTGCAGTACAAAGGCGTAGGGTTTGCATCAGAAGTAACCTTCTTTCTTGCGGTCTTCCATAGCGGATTCGCTCAGGCGGTCGTCGGCGCGGGTTGCGCCACGTTCGGTCAAGGTCGAGGTAGCGAGTTCGGCAATAACTTCGTCGATGGTGCTGGCTGTGGATTCGATGGCACCAGTACAACTCATGTCCCCGACTGTGCGATACCGAACAGTCCGACATTCCGTTTTGCCATTGCCCCACTGACCAGGAGTCAGCCACATGCCATCTTTAGCGAAAACCTCGCGCTGGTGCGCAAAGTAAATGCTGGGCAGGGTAATATTGCGTGCCTTGATATATTCCCAAACATTGGCTTCGGTCCAGTTAGAGATTGGGAAAACTCGGATGTTTTCTCCTGGCAGGTGTCCGCCATTGTAAAGGTTCCACAGTTCTGGGCGTTGGCGGCGTGGATCCCAGCCTCCGAAAGAATCGCGCACTGAAAATACCCGCTCCTTGGCCCGAGCGCGTTCTTCATCTCGCCGTGCACCGCCAAGCACGGCATTGTATTTTTGCTCGGCAATGGTTTCAACCAATGGCACAGTCTGCAATGGATTACGAGTACCGTCTGGGCGTTCTTGCAGCACGCCACGATCGATCCAATCCTGCACATGCGCGACCCGCAGCCGTGCTCCGGTGTCGTTGACCAGCTTATCTCGGAACTCGATAACTTCTGGGAAGTTATGGCCAGTATCGACATGAAGTAATTCAAATGGCACTGCAGCTGGCGCAAATGCCCGACGTGCTAATTCATACACGACTACCGAATCCTTGCCACCAGAAAACAGCAAGGCAACTTTGTCGAATTGCCCCGCGACTTCCCGCAGGATCTGAATGGACTCGTTTTCTAGGCTTTTCAAATGGGGTGAGAGCACTTATCTTCCTTATATCTTTAGGTATGAAGTCCGCATTCGGTTTTTGAATTGCCGGCCCAGCGGCCCGCACGTGGATCGGCGCCTTCGGCAACCGGCTGCGTACAAGTAGCGCAACCAATCGAGGGGTAGCCTTGCTCCGTCAACGGATGCTTGATTAAGGCGTTTTCCTCAATAAACTCATCGGTTTGCGCCAAAGTCCACGTGATAATTGGCGAAATCTTCAACCTTCCGGTTTGATCCAAGCTCAATGCGGGCGCCGTTGCTCGGGTAGGACCATCGTCACGACGCAGCCCGGTAATCCATCCGACATATGGGCTCAGGGCCACTGCCAGTGGCTCTACTTTGCGCATCCGACAACAAGCTTCAGGGTTGCTCAAGTACAACGCTGGGCCGTAGGTATTGGCTTGTTGCTGTTTGTTTAATACGGCTTTTGCAGTGATGAGCCTATTGTCGTAGCGCTTATTCACTGATTCTGCTACCTCTAGGGTTTCTGGAAAGTGAAACTCGGTGTCCAAAAATAAAAAGTCGGACTCGGGTAAATACTGCGCAGCCAACTCGGCCAGCACGGTGTTTTCCATGCTCAATGTCACCACGATTGGACCAGGCGCGTGTTCGGCAGTCCACTGAAATATCGTGGCGGCGTCAGCATGATAGAGCTCATCTGCATACTTATCGACGAGCTCTACATTCCGCCTAGCAATCTCCTCGGGGAGCGGCTCGGTGGTAGTAGGACCAGGTGGACTGATGGCGGGATCTTTATAGCTGAGAATACTCATTTGATTAGGCTGGCTTTCAAAGCATCAGAGGTGGATAGAGTCTTTTTGGGACGATGAACTGGATCATTTTGTCCATGAAACATTACTGAGAACACTCGGAGGCATTCTGTACAGTTCCACGCAAAATCGCCTTCTTCATCAGGGAATAGCGCTTCAGAGGCACAGTAGGGACAGTGCAGTGGGTGATTACGATTGGGATTGGGTTTCCGCCTGATACTCACTGCAAGTCCTCTTCCGCTGCACGTTGGACCCAATCACGGAACTGCTCGCCTTCTTCGCGCTGTTGTTTAAACTTTTCTACTAGTCGGACCACATAATCTCCAACTTCGGCAGATGTAACCTTGTGCCCACGCAGTTTGCGACCCCAGCTCAAGCCCGCCGCTCCGCCGAGATGCACCTGGAAGCCTTCCTCCCCAGCTACAGTCTGGCCCTTAAAACCAATGTCGGCAACCTGCGAACGGGCACAGGCATTAGGACAACCATTGAGCGAAATACTCAAAGGCACATCAAGGTCGCCCAGGCGTTCTTCCAGTTCATCGACTAATTCAATGGCCCGAGCTTTGGTAGTCACATGGGCAAGTTTGCAGAACTCCAACCCAGTACACGAGATGATACCGCGACGGAATTCTGTCGGGGTAGCATAAAGACCCACCTCATTGAGCGCTTGTATTAGTGCTGGTAGGGTCTCTTTTTCAAGATCTAAGAAAAGCAGTTCCTTGTGGGTTGTGGTGCGTAGCCGCTTGATACCAAACCGGTCGGCAACCTCGGCGATCTCGATAAGTTGCTCGCCAGTGGCATGGCCTACGGTGGGCTTGACTCCAAGATAGAACTTGCCATCTTTTTGCTTATGCACACCGATATGGTCGCGATGACCGTCGTGTAGTGGGGTGGTCGGGCCGTCGATAAGTGGTGAGTCGAGGTATTCAGTTTCGAGGACCTCCCGGAATTTCTCAATTCCCCACTGCGCCACTAGGAATTTTAGTCGAGCACGATTGCGCAATCGCCTAAAGCCGTAGTCGCGGAAAATGCGTGCCACCGCAGCCCAAACTTCTGGAACTCGCTCGATTGGAACCCACGCACCAAGCGACTGCGCCACCATTGGGTTAGTAGATAAACCACCGCCGACAAAACACTCAAAACCAGGGCCGTGTTCTGGATGGATCGAACCGATAAAAGAAATATCTTGAATTTCGTGGGTAACATCTTGACGAGCATTGCCAGAAATTGCTGACTTGTATTTGCGAGGCAGGTTCAGAAATTCCTCCCGTGGCAAGTAATCACGAACAATCTCGTCAATTGCCGGACTGGCATCAATGATCTCATCTGCGGCAACACCTGCGACTGGCGATCCCAAAATCACACGCGGCACATCGCCACATCCCAGCAAAGTTGATAATCCGTGTTCTTCCAGCTTATCCCAAATTGTCGGAACATCTTCGATGCGAATCCAGTGCAACTGAATGTTCTGCCGGTCGGTAAAATCCGCGGTTGAACGCGCATAGTCCCGCGAAATCTCCCCCACTGCCCGCAGCTGGTCTGGCGTTACCCGCCCACCATCGAAGCGCACACGCATCATGAAGTATTCGTCTTGGAGCTCAGTATTGGTTAATTGCCCAGTCAGTTCCCCACCCAAATCTTGACGACGCTGGGTGTACAACCCCAACCACTTAAACCGTGGCGCGAGATCATCCGCAGGAATCGAAGCAAAACCCTGTTTGGAATAAATATCAATAACCCGCTGCTTCGCCGAGAGACCATCGTCTTCTTGCTTAATGCGTTCATCGTCATTCAACGGCTCAGTGCCATCAATTTTCCATTGCCCTTCGGGCTTCTTCTTGCGTTCCCGTGTTTTTGTTGGAGGAGTCATCTTGTGCCTTTCTTGTCTAAGAAAACCTTGCCGTACTGATTGGTCTATTGCCAAGTGGCGCACTGTAGCTTTTTTCAAACAGCGCTACCACCTGCTTCTTTTAGAATTATTGCCTGAATATTAAAGCTTTAGGAATATAACTATCCCACAAACTTGTGTGTTTAGTTCACTATCCTTAGACTGAGCAGTCTACTAAGAAAGGACGAAAATGCACACATTGCGTGTCGCCGTAATCGGCGCCGGTCCCGCTGGAATCTACGCTTCTGACTTGCTAGCCAAGAAAGGAGCCCACGTCGACCTCATTGAACAAATGCCAGCTCCCTTTGGGCTCATTCGCTACGGTGTCGCTCCCGATCATCCACGGATCAAGGGCATCATCACCTCATTGCACCGAGTTTTGGACACTCCGACAATTCGCCTACTAGGCAATATCGAAGTTGGCAAAGATGTGAGCGTTGAGAAGCTCAAGGAACACTATGATGCCGTCGTATTCGCTACTGGCGCTGTTGCCGACCGAGACCTCGGAATTCCTGGCCAAGAGCTTGAAGGATCCTTCGGTGCAGCAGATTTCGTTGGCTTCTATGATGGCAATCCCCGCTTTGAACGGGGCTGGGATTTAAGTGCCGAGCAGGTCGCAGTGATTGGTGTAGGAAATGTCGGACTGGATGCGGCCCGAATCCTCGCCAAAACCGGTGACGAACTCTTGGTCACCGAGATCCCCGACAATGTCTACGCCTCCTTAAAAGAAAACAAAGCCCGCGAAGTACACGTTTTCGGACGCCGCGGCCCAGCACAAGCAAAATTCACTCCG
>JBHACV010000092.1:0-3951 GCA_041854705.1 Corynebacterium sp. | reverse complement strand
TTGGTATCGGTCTTGTAAGGTACTGAAAGCTTTGTGTAGTCCTTGGTGTTGGGGTGGTTTTGAGCTGCACTATGGTTGCTTGGTTGGGAATCGAGCTGCTATTTGGGCCTGGTGGACAGAGTCAGCTAGTCCTGTAGGTGGGAATGGCAGCTTGATTCTGGCAAGTACTCAAGCACAGCTTAAAATCAAGCTGCTATTCCAACGAACGAGGCCTGCTTGGCTAACTGTGGGGCTGGGAACAGCAGCTTGATTCTCACATCACCCATCAGAACACCCGTGACCACAACAACCAGCACACCACCAACACCACCTACCCGAACGCGCTCCAAAAACGAAGAGTCGTTATAGAGTGTGACGAAGGTAGCGTAAAGCCGGTAGGCTGGGACAGTCGTTACCTTTGACATATTAAGGAGTACACATGTCTGTATCGTTTTATCCCTATGTTTCTTTTCCAGGCAATGGCATTGAAGCGATGACCTACTATCAGGAGATCTTTGGTGGCGAGCTTGACGTAATAACTTATGAGGCCTTTCCCGCCGAAGTGCTTGAAAGTTTCCCTTTTGCCCCACCAGTCGGTGCCTTGGCTCATGCACAGTTAAAAGGTGGCATGATTGAACTCACCGGTGGCGACGGAATGGGGGAGGACCTACCCTCGCTGACTAATGATGTTTATTCCTTCCTTATTTCCGCAGATACCACTGATGAAGCCAAACAGGTGATTGATAAATTGGTGGCTACTGGCGGTTCAGTGGCTATGCCATTCGAACTGGCGCCCTGGGGAAGTTACTACGGGCAGGTCAAAGACAAGTTTGGTGTTTTATGGTCTTTTGATGTTGCTGTCTAAAACTATTTTGGGCAACAGCAAAACCGACCTATCCTAGGTAGGTAACTAATCAGCACACTGGTGGGGAACTGCATGGAGCAATTGAACGTCAGCAAGTATCGCTATGACCTTGATGGTTTGCGTGGACTTGCCATCGCATTCGTGGTCATTTTCCACGTATTCGTTGGAAAAGTATCCGGTGGTGTTGACGTTTTCCTCCTCCTTTCGGGATATTTCTTCCTTGGTGCATTACTGCGCTACGCGGTTCGAGACACGGCAAATCTCAACCCGTGGTGGCCTTTGTGGCGAACCATTAGACGTCTTGTGCCCTCACTGGCATTAGTGTTGGGCGCTACCGCGTTAGCTGTGACTAACCTGACGCCTGAGTTGAAAAACCTCAACCTTGCGGACCAGCTGGAGGCGTCGTTAGGTTATTACCAAAACTGGGAGCTGGCCAATCAAGGTGCTGCTTATGGGGCAGCTAGTGACACCATAAGCCCTTTACAGCATCTATGGTCTATGGCGGTTCAAGGGCAGTTTTATCTTGGCGCGATCGTTTTTGCCATGCTGATTACGCTGCTTGCGCGGCTAACGAAGATACGCAGTGTGAGCCGATTAGCTGGGCCAATTCTGATCCTGATTACAATTGCCTCTTTTGCCTATGCCACTTGGTTGCACTACGAAAACCAGACGCTCAACTACTATTCCACTGGCTCACGTCTGTGGGAGATGACCCTCGGCGCGGTATTAGCGCTGTTTGCTGCGCGTCTTACATTTGGCGCCAAAATCCAAGCAGCTTGCAGCATCATTGGCGTACTCATGGTGCTGTCTACTGGCTGGCTTTTCGACGGCGCCGCCACCTTCCCCGGCCCAGCTGCCCTGTACCCGCTTGGTGGTGCAGCACTGGTAGTTATTGGTGGTGGAGTCGGTTCTGGCTGGCTAGTTAGCCGATTTATGCGCTGGCTTGGTGGCATTGCCTATCCGCTTTACCTGTGGCACTGGCCCATTCTGGTAATCACCACCGTGTACCTGAACATGGATGAGCCAGATGTGCCCATTGGGCTTGGGGTGATCGCGGTTTCATTGCTGCTCGCGGATTTGACCCATCGATTTGTGGAACTTCCAATGATGCAGCAAGGCAAACGTCCAGAACGTGGCGAAAACCGCATGAAAACTGCATTCATTGGATTGAAATCCACCTGGCCGCCACGGTTCCGACTAATCGGTGGATTGATAGTCGTGGCCATCATTTGGGGCACTTTGACTGCACCACCTGCTTGGCGAGACGCCGTAGCCAAACAGTCGGAGATGCGCTTGGATCCGGTGCTTTATCCAGGAGCTGCTGCCTTAAGCATGGCTCGGATCCCAGAGGCAAAACCCATGCCAGATCCCTACTTACTTGCCGACGTGGAGTCGCCCGCATGGGAAGACAAATGTATGTCCTTCCTTTACGACGATCCGGCGGAGATTGTTATTGATCGATTCCCAGAAAAATGCGTTTATGGTGACAAGAATGCCGAAAAGCTCATGTACCTCATTGGTGGTTCCCACGCAGAACAGTGGATGGCGCCGCTGGATGAACTGGGCAAAACCTATGGCTTTAGGATAGTGCCAATCGTTCGCCAAGGCTGTCCTGCCTACGTGGAAGAACGTGACGAGAACTTCAGTGGTGAATGCTCAATTTTCAATGAAGCAATGCTGGAGCGAATCAAAACAGACAAGCCTGACATTGTTATCACCAACTCCACCCGACCGTTGCTGGAAAGTGGGAAGTACATTGACGAAGCTCCCATTTCCTACCGCACCCTGTGGGATTTCCTCGCCCGCGAAGGTGTGGCCTTTATTGGTCTGCGGGATAATCCGTGGTTCCTCAACCCCGATGGTTCAGGCCAGATGGTTTCCCAATGCTGGGAAGAATACGAGGATTTGGAAAAATGCGGTCGGGAACGTTCTGAAATCTATGCTGAAACCGATCCAGCTGCACAGTATCTTACTGCTGATAATCAGGTGTCAGTCGATACCGCTGATTGGTTCTGTCCAGATGGGTATTGCCCACCAGTGATTGGAAATATTTATGTTTATCGCGATGGTAATCATATTTCCAATGACTATGCGCTCACACTTGCCCCGTTGCTGTGGGAACAAATAGGCCCCTTGGTGGAATCAACTCCAGTTCGCCAACGGGCGAAAGGCACCTCCGCATCCGCTACCACTAGCTCTTCGGCAGCGAGCACCACACCAACTGTGCAGCCGGAAACCTTCTACAACTGGGATGCAGGTGAACCGGAAGCAGTCGAACCGTTTAACTCACGAGAAGAGCTAGAGCTATACCAGCGGAACCATTCGTGGGACTAGGGGATGCTGCAGAGTAATATTTCTCCATTCCGCTGAGGTGGGACGTGTGTGATTAAGTAGATTAATGGCTCAATCCATGAACTGGTTTTGGTGGGGTGGGTGATCTTGTTCCCCTTGTGTGGGGGTGGTTGTGGTGTGGGGTGGGGGTTATTTTGTTTTGTTATTGTTATGTTTTGTTAATGTGATGTTTAGTGGGTGGGGTGGTGGTTTTTAGGGGGTGTGGTCTGTGGTTTTTGGTGGGGTGTTGTGTGGGGGTTTGTGGTGGTTGTGTTTGTGTTGTGCACTATTTTCTTATGTGATTGTTTTTATTCTTAGGGTTTTCCACTTGTTGGGGATGTGTCACTATTGCTAGCTTCGGGTTTGTTGCTTTGTTGTTCATCGTTTTAGTGTGCGTAGGGTGTGGTGGGTTGTGCCTGTGTTGCCATTAGTGCCGTTTGGTGTGTTTGAGGTTTCGGATTTTCATATTGGTGGGGATGTGGCTGAGGTATTGGATACCGGCCGGAAGTGGGTGACGTTTGGGGAAAGAGCGTTAGAAGCAGCGGTGTCATTGCGGGCGATTGATGATGGTGGGTTTTTAGGCACAGAAGGTGATAAATACCGGGAGTTGGTTCATGCGTCTTTACCCCAGCATTTAGATGTTACTGGGGATGCACATGTGGCGGTGGGGCAAGCGATTGAGGCTTATGGGTTGGCGTTATCGGATGCGTTGACCCAGATGGGTGTGCTGACGTTGAAAGCACGAGGGGATCATACGAATGTGCAAACTGCGGTAG
>JBHACV010000091.1:0-8990 GCA_041854705.1 Corynebacterium sp. | reverse complement strand
TATGCCAATGACAATGTTGTACTCAAGTCTTTCTATGGTCAAGGGTTTTATGACACGATTACTCCCTCGGTGATTCGGCGCAATGTAGTCGAAGATCCTGGTTGGTACACTGCCTACACCCCTTATCAGCCGGAGATTTCCCAAGGCAGATTGGAAGCACTACTCAATTTCCAAACTATGGTTGCCGAGCTTACGGGCTTACCGGTAGCCAATGCTTCCTTATTGGATGAAGCATCTGCAGTGGCAGAAGCTGTTGGTTTAATGGCACGGACCAATAAAAAAGGCCGCAAGGTGATTCTTGATGCCCGGTTGCATCCGCAGGTTCTTGGGGTAGCCGCAGAGCGTGCTCGGGTGATCGACATTGAAGTGGAAATTGCTGACCTTACCGGGGGTTTAGTTGGGGAAGACCTGATTGGTGTGGTTGTAGCCTATCCTGGCACTGAAGGTGATGTTGTCGATGTTCGCGGCGTAATTGAGGATATTCACAGCCGTAGTGGTTTAGCCACCGTTGCTACTGATTTATTGGCACTACAACTGTTGGCCTCCCCGGGTGCTTTGGGCGCTGATATTGCAGTTGGGTCGTCCCAGCGATTTGGGGTTCCACTATTTTTTGGGGGTCCACATGCGGCATTCATGGCGGTAACCGATAAACTCAAGCGGCAACTACCGGGCCGAATCGTCGGTGTTTCAGTGGATGCCGCTGGCCAACCAGCATATCGACTGGCGTTGCAAACCCGAGAGCAACATATTCGTAGGGAAAAGGCCACGAGTAATATTTGTACTGCTCAGGCACTGCTCGCAGTCTGTGCATCTATGTATGCGATTTGGCATGGTCCAGCTGGGCTGCGTGCTATTGCGGCTCGGATTCATGGTTTGGCTTCGGACTTTGCGACGTCGATAAGCAATGCGGGTGTGCAGCTGGCACATCAGTCATTCTTTGACACTGTGACTGCGGTGGTGCCTAATAAAGCGCAGGAAATTGTTGATGCCGCAGCCGAGGCTGGATATTTATTGCGCCCAATTGGTACTGACAAAGTAGCGGTGGCCTTTGGCGAATCGGCAACCGCAGATGATGTGGTACAGCTTGTCAAATTATTTGGTGCTTCGGCGGTTACTGGGGCACCCCGCCCGTTCCCACCTGGATTGGTCCGGGAAGAAGGAACACTCACCCATCCGATTTTCAGCTCGGTGCAATCCGAGACCCAGATGCTGCGGTATCTGCGGTTGCTCAAGGATAAGGATCTAGCATTGGATCGCACCATGATCCCATTGGGTTCATGCACAATGAAGCTAAATCCCACCACAGGTATGGAGCCAATCACGTGGCCAGAGTTTGCCAATATCCATCCCTACGCCCCAGATTCTCAGACCAAGGGGTGGCGTGCGCTGATTGCTGAGCTGGAGGGTTGGTTGGCAGAAATCACTGGGTACGCTCGGGTTTCGGTGCAACCCAATGCTGGTTCCCAAGGCGAGTTAGCAGGCCTATTGGCGATTCGCCGTTATCACTTAGCCAATGGTGACGATCAGCGGGATATTATTCTGATTCCCCAGTCGGCGCATGGGACAAATGCTGCTTCTGCCACATTGGCAAAATTGCGGGTGGTGGTGATTGCCACCGCTGCTGATGGTTCTATTGATGTGGCCGATCTGGATGCGAAGCTGGCCCAACATGCCAATAAGGTCGCAGGCATCATGATTACCTATCCGTCAACCCACGGCGTGTTTGAAGATACCGTGCGAGAAGTGTGCGCCAAAGTTCACGATGCAGGCGGGCAGGTTTATATTGATGGCGCTAATCTCAATGCATTAGCAGGGATAGCTCGACCAGGCCGGTTTGGCGGCGATGTGTCCCATTTGAACCTACATAAAACCTTCACTATCCCACACGGTGGTGGTGGTCCTGGTGTCGGCCCAGTTGGAGTGGCCGAGCACCTTGTACCATTCTTGCCTACCGACCCAACCACGGCAGATCCATATCAGGCAACCCCACCGACGACTGGTGTACCGATTTCTGCTGCTCGGTATGGCTCAGCTGGAGTACTACCAATTACATGGGCTTATATTGCCATGATGGGCGCGCAGGGATTGGCACAGGCCACCGGTGCTGCGATTTTAGGAGCAAATTATTTAGCTGCTGAGCTCAATGAATCCTTCCCAGTGCTTTATACCGGTAATGCCGGATTGGTTGCCCACGAGTGCATTGTCGATGTGCGCCCATTGGCAGATAAGACCGGCGTATCAGCTACTGATGTGGCAAAACGACTGGTAGATTATGGTTTCCACGCCCCAACTCTATCTTTCCCGGTGGCTGGCACTTTAATGATTGAGCCTACGGAATCCGAAGACAAGGCGGAATTGGATCGCTTCATCCAAGCAATGCAGGCCATCCGTGCCGAGATCGCCGAAATCGAGAATGGCACCATCGAATACCACGATTCGGTATTGCATCACGCGCCGTTTAGTGCTGAGAGTGTCGCTGCCGATGAGTGGGAACACTCCTTTAGTCGTAAGCAAGCAGCCTATCCAGTTGCCTCGCTGCATCGAACTAAGTACTTCCCACCAGTGCGGAGGCTTGACGAGGCTTTCGGCGATCGTAATTTCGCCTGTTCCTGTCCACCGCCTGAGGCTTTTGAAACCGAGTTTTAATGAACCAGAAAGGCCAATATTATGTCTGATCTTCGCAATTCACCACTGCATGCTGAGCATGAAAAACTCGGGGCCTCATTCATCCCCTTTGGTCCGTGGAATATGCCACTAAAATACGGCAATGAACTTGATGAACACCGAGCAGTTCGCTCTACATGCGGCCTGTTTGATCTTTCCCATATGGGTGAGCTACGTGTCACCGGACCAGAGGCTGGGGAGTTTCTCGACTATGCCCTGATCTCCCATCTTTCCGCAGTAGCAGTTGGCAAAGCGAAATACACCATGATTGTCACCGAGGATGGTTTCATTATCGATGATCTCATTGTTTATCGGCTTGCTGATACCGAATTTTTAGCCATTCCCAATGCTGGCAATGCCGCAACCGTGTTTGATCATCTCCTCACTCGAGCAGCTAACTTTCAGGTGGCAGTCACTGATGAGTCTGCAGCAACCGCGCTGATTGCCGTCCAAGGCCCCAATGCAGAAGCCTTATTGCTCACTCTTGTCGATGCGCATAGCACCAAGACCATTACTGACCTGCGTTATTATGCTGCTACCCCGGCTACAATCGCAGATCATGAAGTATTGTTAGCCCGTACCGGCTATACCGGTGAGGATGGCTTCGAACTGTTTTTACCCAATGCCGAGGCCGCTGACCTGTGGCAGAAAATCTTAGCAGCCGGGGCAGAGTTCGGTTTAAAGCCAGCGGGTCTTGCTGCCCGCGACTCCCTCCGGCTGGAAGCAGGCATGCCATTGTATGGCAATGAACTGAGTTTGCAACTGACCCCTATTGATGCTGGTCTTGGTGTGCTAGTGGGCAAGAAAAAAGAAAGCGACTTCGTAGCCAAGGCTGCACTGCTTTCTGGTTCTACCCCAAAGCGTCTGCTGGTTGGTTTGGTTTCCGATGGTCGCAGGGCTGCTAGGGCACATGCCGAGCTTTTCGACGCAGACGGCAACCTTGTGGGCGAAGTGACCTCTGGTCAGCCCTCCCCTACCTTGGGACACCCCATTGCTTTGGCATATGTAAATCGAGAGTTAACCGAACCTGGCACCGAGCTACAGGCAGATATTCGGGGCAAGCGCTACCTGTTCACGGTGGTCCCGCTCCCCTTCTATGCCCGCAAGAAATGACCGGGTTACAATCCCCCTAACCTCAAAAACTAGAAAGGTCCTTCACCCCATGTCTTTGCCTGAAAATTTCTCCTATTCTGAAGAGCACGAGTGGATCGACACCACCGCTGACGCCGCAGTTGGCACCACTGTCAAAGTTGGTATTACTTCTGTTGCTACTGAGCGGCTTGGGGAAGTTGTATTCGCCGAACTGCCTGAGGTGGGCGACACCGTGGAAGCTGGCGAAACCTGTGGCGAGGTGGAATCCACCAAGTCGGTATCCGATTTGTATGCCCCAGTCACTGGTACCGTCACCGCAGTCAATGACTCGGTGCATGATGACTACGCGGTTATCAACAATGATCCCTTTGGGGATGGCTGGCTATTCCAAGTCGAAGTCACCGCGGTTGGGCCATTGATGACCGCCGCCGAATACGCCGCCGCGAACGGCGTCTAACACCCCACAACCCCCAGAAAACTGAATTGTTGACCCCCGTGAGGCGGAAACTGATTCTTCAGTCCACCTTGCGGGGATCAATTCACCAACAAAGTGTCAAATTATCTATGCTGACATTTTTCAACCCGACCTATATACAAATAACTCACTACCCCCAACCAGCAGCATAGAAAATTAGAAGCTCGACTAGTATGAGAATGCCAAGACAATCGATAGCTAAAATGCAGTAGTCTAGAACTTGAGCCTAGTAGATTACATATACAGCTACACCACAAGCGCCACTAGGGATCCGATGGCAATCGTCAGCATGGTCAAACAGGATCCAAACGAGATATCTTTGAAAAATCTTGCTCGGATATGCGCAGTAAGCGCACAGCAGAAATAGATCACTAGTCCCACCACTGCGGCAAATCCAATTTCTGGGATATAAAACCCCACGATCAAGCCTGCAGTTGCAGTCAGTTTGACCACAATGAGCCCCCAACCAAAGTTCAGGGGAAACCCAACACCCTCGATACAGGTCTTAATAAAGCCAACCGGTTTAATAGATAAAATAGCGTCGCCAAACATCAGGACAGCAAGTAGGGCAAAAACATAATTAGCGATTGCAGAAAGTTCCATATCATGCTCCATTTTCCTGGCAAATAGTGGTAAACACGGCTTCGATTTCACTCAGTACTGTTTCGGCAGGCATCAGACCACGAGCTGGCAGGCTAAACATGATTCCGACATAGGCGTAATACAATGCCTGCGCCAATCGTTTGGGATCGGAAGCCTGTGCCACGCAGGCGGCAAATTCGTCGATAAGCTGTGGAGCCAATTGGTGAAACAGCGCCGTGGGACTAGTGGCACTGGCTAGGATTCCGGCGTAGTGACACGCCAGTTCCCGGCGATTGATAAATAGCTCTACAAACGGACGAACCAGCCGGAGTAGTTCAACAACTGGTTGTCGGGGTGCAGTTTGGATCTCCCCCAGTCTTGTATCATGTTCCGCAGCAATGTGACTATCAAAAACCTGGACCAGCAGGGCATTTTTATCACCAACCGCCATGACAGTTCCCACACTGACTGCTGCCCGTTTGGCAATATCACGAATGGTGGTAGCAGCAAATCCTTTAGTTAGAAATAGCTCATCCGCCGTATCCAGCACTTTTTTGACGGTAGCCTGTCGTTGTTCTTCTCTAGAAAGCACTAACCAGCTCCTTCCCTATAGAGCAGCACACTCAAAATTTCACTGAACGCGTTCATTGAACATGTTCAGTATAACATGGCACCGGCAAGCTACACTATGATGAATCCCAGCATCTTTGCCACTAACCCTAAGCTTTCAACCCCTTAAGTTTTTAGGAGTACCGTGACCGCACCACGCGCCCCTTTCTTCCCTGCAGACAAGTCCATCCGAGCTAGCAATCAACCCATGAATGTTCGCCTACTCGGCACAATGGAATACCAACAAGCCTGGGATCTGCAGGTACAACTGGCCTCACAACGAGCCACAAACGAAATTGGTGACACCCTCCTCGTACTAGAACATCCCAGCATTTACACCGCAGGCAAACGCACCCAACCCGAAGATCGCCCCACCAACGGCCTTCCGGTCATTGATGTCGACCGAGGCGGACGAATCACTTGGCACGGCCCAGGCCAATTAGTGGTCTACCCGATCATTAAACTCGCCGACCCCATTGATGTAGTGGACTACGTACGCCGAATTGAAGAAGCACTCATCCACATAGTCCGAGAAGCTGGCCTGCCCACCGCTGGACGTATCAACGGCCGCTCCGGCGTATGGATTCCGGGAGCAACCGACGCCGAACACCGAAAAATTGCCGCGCTTGGCATTCGAATCGCAAAAGGAGTCACCTCTCACGGCTTAGCACTCAACTGCAATAATTCCTTGGAGTTTTACCAACACATCATCCCCTGCGGCATTTCCGACGCCGGTGTAACCACCCTAAGCCGAGAACTAAACCGCGAAATAACCATCGAACAACTCATCGCCCCACTCGTAGGCGCGCTCGATGATGCCTTCGCCGGTAGATTGACAGTTACCGATCATTCTTTCGCCTCTGCCCCCAACCCCACCAAGGGACTACCACGAGCAAAGACCAAATAATGACACCAAAAATTCCTCCCCAATTTCCACCCATTAACAGCGCGTTTTAGTCCAAAGCTAGCGTGTTCGACATGCCTACCTAAAACCTAGTAGGGTGTGCAAGGTGACTACCGCACAAAATGGACGCAAGCTGTTAAGAGTCGAAGCTCGCAACTCACAAACTCCCATCGAAGCAAAACCTCGGTGGATCCGCACTGCCGTTAAAACCGGTACAGAATACCAAGACATGAAGCAGAAGGTTTCACACTCCAATCTGCACACGGTATGCCAAGAAGCGGGTTGCCCCAACATTCACGAATGCTGGGAATCCCGCGAGGCTACCTTCCTCATTGGCGGCGCCAACTGCTCCCGCCGCTGCGACTTCTGCCAAATCAACTCAGCGAAACCTGAACCGCTCGACCGTGACGAACCCCGGCGCGTAGCGGAATCCGTACGCGAAATGCAGCTAAACTATTCAACCATTACCGGTGTCACCCGTGACGATCTTGACGACGAAGGGGCGTGGTTATACGCCGAGGTAGTTCGTAAAATTCACGAGCTTAACCCTCACACAGGCGTGGAAAATCTCACCCCAGATTTTTCTGGACGCCCAGAATTACTACAAGAAGTTTTTGAAGCACGCCCAGAAGTATTTGCCCACAATCTGGAAACCGTTCCACGAATTTTCAAGCGGATTCGCCCAGCATTTCGTTTCGATCGTTCCCTAGACGTGATTCGTCAGGCGCGGGATTTTGGATTAATTACCAAATCCAACTTGATTTTAGGCATGGGAGAAACCGTCGAAGAAGTCCGCGAAGCATTAGTCGATTTACATTCTGCTGGGTGTGACATCATCACCATTACCCAATACCTACGACCAGGTCCGAAGTACCACCCCATTGACCGATGGGTGAAACCAGAAGAGTTTATCGAACACCGCGACTTCGCCTATGAACTTGGGTTTGGTGCAGTCATGTCGGGCCCATTAGTGCGCTCCTCCTACCGCGCCGGAAAACTTTATACTGAAGCACTAGCGGCTCGGGGAGAACAATTGCCAGCAAATCTCGCACACCTGGCAGAAACCTCACAAGGTTCCACCGCACAAGAGGCCACCACTTTATTAGAAAAGTACGGACCATCCGCAGATACCCCGGTGGTATCTTCACGTTAGGTTTTGGTTTTTATCATTCCCTGTTCGACCTCGGCTCTCACCGGATCGAGCAGGGATTTTGCATTGGTGTACCACGCCTACTGTATCCCATCACTACTTTTGCCAAATTGTGACCCCACACAATTCTGCTGTGGAAACAAAAAGCGCTAAGGTAATCACCATGGCAGACGCAAAAAAGGCGGCAAAAGCCGCGCAGAAGGAAGAAAAGGCAGCCAAGCGTGCGGCACGCCGCCAAAACTTCGCTCAAGTGTGGCAAGCGTTTAACATCCAACGCAAAAAAGACAAGCTCTTAGTGCCCCTTATGTTGGGCTCAGTGCTGGGCCTTGGCCTGCTATTTTTCCTGATCGGCCTGATCTGGAACGGCCAGTGGTTCATGCTCGTCACTGGTCTGCTGGTGGGCATTGCGGTAGCAATGTGGATCTTTAGCCGCCGACTCCAACGAAGCGTCTATGACCAAGCCGCTGAACAGCCCGGCGCGGCTGGCTGGGCACTGGATAACCTGCGTTCTGGTTTCGGCGTGGCGTGGCGCACCAAGTCTGCGGTTGCCACCACCACCCATCTTGACTTTGTCCACCGGGTAATCGGAGTCTGCGGCATCGTATTAGTTGGTGAAGGTGAACCACGCCGACTCAAGCCACTATTCGACCAGCAGCGCAAACGGCTCAACCGGCTTGCGCCAGGAGTGCCAGTCGAAACCATTATCGTTGGTGAAGGCGAGGACCGTGTTCCGCTGCGTAAATTGCAGTCCACCTTGGTTCGAATGGGCCGGAAATACACTAAAAACGAGGTCTATGAAATCGCCGCTCGCATCGAGGCTATGGATGCCGCCGACCAAACAAAAGCCGCGGGCCTTCCCAAGGGACCGCTGCCCAAAGGTGGCAAGGTGTCTGGCATGAATCGTCGCGCTCGTCGTAGCGCAGAACGCCAAAACCGAGGCAAATAAGCCAGATCATCTGGCCGTTGGTGCCCTATGTTTCATGCACCTAGTATTCATTCGCGAATACTAGGTGCATTCGTGGTTTCTGGGCTCAGCTTGGAACGCAGGAGAAAACTGATCGGTGATGGTATGTCATCGCACCCAGTACAAACCTGTACACCATGATGCTATAAACCCAACTAACCTAAAATGACTGCTGTACCTGTTGCCCGGTCATGCATCCCTCGCCCGTCGGTATCGACCATTGCGGCTGGCAGAATGAAAATAGTGAATAACGTTCGGGCAGCAGCACGCACTAAGCCCACCCGCTGATCGCGAATATCAACCCTAGCCACTCCCATCCCTAAAACTGCTTGACCTGGAGTCCGAGCAAATAAAGTCACCGAGGCAATACCAAGCACCACAAATAGCATCAAGGTGATGGTCGAAGTACCCCCTAAAGAATCGGTGAACATGTGGATAAATCCAGCAACAATCCAGCAAATTACCCAGTCGATTGCCACACCACCACTGCGTCGAGCTACCGAGGCGAGCGCGCCGGGTCCTTCTTTTGGTAGTCCCAACTTCTCCCCTG
>JBHACV010000090.1:0-6085 GCA_041854705.1 Corynebacterium sp. | reverse complement strand
TCATCCCAGCGTAGATATACTTCTTCATCTGCAGTGGTAAAAGCCTGACATTGGTATTCGTGTTCTAAATCCCAGGACCAGCCATGAGCTTTGAAAACTCTAAATTGGTGCTCACCAGTATCAAGCAGTACCTCAATTTGGCGAGGTTTATCGGCTGAATCATGCCAACGTACCGTAGCAGTAACATCATCATCGATAGGCGATGTGCACTCATTGAAATCCCAAGCATGAGCGAAGTCAGCATCCTCCAAGGCTGTGGGAGCCGGTGAATCTGCTGCCACTTCGATAATTGGTTCGGCTACCTTAGGCAAAATGGCCACAACTTCTCGAGCAGCAACCACCGCTTTAGCCGAACCTTTGCGCGCAGCTAGCCGACGGATTCCGGGTACCTGCCAGGTCGTTTCATCGCCTTTGGCTGTAATGATGGGGGCAAACTCCAGCATGGCATAAGCCGCTTCGGCAGTACCAGCAGCCAGTTTCGGTGTCGCTACCGAGTCGGCAATGATCTGATCGAGGATTGGCCAAACGACAGCGAGTAAGCCTTCGTGGGCGACCTCGACTAATGCCGCAACCAATTTTGCGACCATCCGTGGGCTTTCTTGCCAATCGGAATAGGCATAGTCCGCAGCCTCAGGGCGGAGCAAACCACGCTGCCACGCTAGTCGAACTGCCGACACGCATTCTTCATTGATCTTGTTCTTTTGGCGCAAAATCGCCAGCAAATTCATCGCCCCAGCTGGTGGTAATGGACAACCAGCATGTGCCGCTTGAATCGCCAGTGGCCCTAGTCGTTCATCGACAAACTGAGCCCACTCAAAACAACGGTAAGCAGCATTGCCAAAATGCGGGAACACCGTGAAATCAACATCGCTGTCCCAGGTGGTTACCCGCAGGCGTTTGGGTAATTTAGCCAGGGACTTTGGCCAATAAAATGCCTCGGCCTTAATCAGACCGCGATAAAACTTAAGCTCCGGTTCCTGAAACGGGTCCACTTTGAACGCGCGGATGATCTGCTTAGCGGAACGGGCAAAGGTGGTGCCGTCGTCAAGTTCAATTTGAACTGCCAGTTCGTCTAGATCGGCTCGTTGTTCTGGTTTAATGCGGGCGAGTGCGAGTACAAAATCAGGTTCCAGTACCCGAATGTCCTCGGCAGCATAACAAGCGAGCCGCTCATTAAAATCAGCAGCAGTAATACTCAGATCCATGTCTGAAGGCTCCGACAACAGACATGGAATAGTCCCCAGGTGGGTAATTACCGCTTTTGCCCGGGCAGAATGCAGATTTTCATTGCGGCGTGCCAACCTCGCCCACGGCTTAATCGTGCCATCGGCCCAATCACTGAGCATCCCATTAAAGATCCGTTTCGCCCCACGCAATACCCGCTCGGTTCCAACTGGATCTGTTAGCGCAAGTTCGCAGGCAAGTGCGAGAAACCGTTCCATTGAAGCGTCATACACTTCCCATCTGCCAGCGATAATAGCAAGCGCTTCGCTAAGCGTATCGACGCTCGCTGTTCCACGAACAAAACGCGGCAACTGCCACACTGGTGGCACAACTTGCCACAGATTTAAATCCACTTCTGGTGTGGTGGTTTCGATGGAAACTTCCCATGCTGTCAATAATTTGGAGGTCAGCTTCTGGGTTTGTTTGTCATGTGAATTGTGAAGTTCTTGGAGTCTAGGAGCTAAGGTCTCAATCACGCTTGTGCTAGGCACCTGCCTTGAGCTAAGCGCTTTAAGCACAGCTCTTCTTGCTTTTGCGGTAGTGGCATACAAGGCGCTAAGGGCAATATCAGCCAATTGATCTTCGGTAACCAGTGGTATCAGTGGCACTGCGAATCGCTCTACCATAGGCGGTTCGCTGGTAGCTACCAGCGCTGATAAAGTATCCGCTTTGGAAAGCAATTCTGAAGTTTCTAGGCGCAAGTGATCCAAAAGGAATTCAGCCCAATTTTTTCGGTCACCAGGACGCTGCGTAAGGGCAATAAGGTGGAATGCAGCCTCTTTGGCTTGGTTTCGGTCAATAACATCACGTTTGAGTGCTTCTTCTAACAGTGGAGCTAGAAAGATCGAGGATAATTCAACTGCAACACGCAGATGTTCAGTGAAAGACGCAGTCACCAATGAAGCATTGAGCAACTGGTTGTCTTGCCGATTGGTATCACGAAAGACTAATAATGCAACATGCGCCCAATTGTCGATATAGGCGGTATTTTGCGGAATCTCTAGCTTGCCCCGTAGCACTAGGTCGACTGAGTACGAGTCCCACCATGAAGTAACAGTGCTATTAATCTTAATGAAGTCCGCAACAAACTGCTCTCCACGCGCCTCGATAATAGGAATAGCAAATTTTCTTATATCATGCTTAATGAGTTCATTTGCCCGCTTCGCGCTTACCCCCACTCGAAGAGCAAACAGGGCAAGCATCCTCTCATCAACTGTTACTGCGCTTTTGTACCCCCAAGTATTCGGACTGAGCTGGCCGAAGCTGCCCCATTTTCCTGTGTGCAACCCAGCTAATGCTCGCTTTTGCTGTTCATCGGTGCCTAAGGGTAAAACATGGGCTTGGTTGAGGGTGGCATCAGCCCAGCCCAGTTCGGTGAAAATAGCAACAGCATCAAGGAGTTTGGGGTTTATCTTCATGTTTTTAGTTCTCACATTGTCGGTGGAAAAGATGTGCCTACCGTATTACATGACCCCGACATGACAGTCTGAAATGAGACGGAAATCATGAAGTGCAGGTTATACCTAGTCACCATGCCCATGATTTCCGTGACCTCTAGCAGTCATGGGGATGGTCCATCAGAAATGGAAACACCGACGTACACACCTGTGGCCCTTAGTGGCCACGGAGATTACGGAGAGTCCCAAAAACCCAGCAATGCTACCAATTCTTGTGCTGTTTTTACTGCACCACCTTGACGACCAGAGTTTGCAATAAGCTCAATTCCACGCCATTCATCCAAGGGAACTCGTCCCTTAGTGATCGCGGCTTTGATCTCTTTGTGATAATAAAGCGTGATGTCAAGGATATTATTGATCCACCGCGGTAGCCGTTCTACTTCGGTAGCAAATATTAGGCTTTCACTCAAAATTGGCCATAAGTAGGGCAGATAGTTGGGATTGGTTGAAAGTAAATAGGCGATTCGTCGTGGGGTGAAAACATCAGATGGCAATAGATCGCGCAATGCAATTTTAATAGCCTCGGAGCCCACCTTGTCAGCCTTAATCAAGGAGGCTAGATGCCGACGAACTTTGGCACCACTAGGTGCAGTGGAGTACTCTGACAGCACGACTCCAACCATAGCAGTGCTGAGGATGCGGTTAGGGGCCGCTGCACTTACGCTAGCTGGCTGGTCGCGGTTTGCGGGTTCACCAATTAATTGCCGCCCATCCCAATACACGCGCGCATAAAACGGGCTGTATTGTTCATTTCCATCATCACGCACCAAAATGCCAGAACAACAACCAGCTTCAACATCAATCCTGGGAAATTGCATGACACTCATCCACGCTGGGATGACCATTTCTGTCATGATTGTTCGACGTGATCCACCCCGAAGACCTCGTACACAGCGCACGTGGGCACCATCATACTGGGCAGGTAACAAACCTGTACCTTCAGGCCAAATCGTATCAAAATCAAGATCGGACTCATTTTCGGTGTCATCTAGTGTGCTAGTGACTGATATATCGACCTTAGGTAATTGGGTGACAGCAGCCCTCGCCGATCGACATGTCTTGGTATTGGAGGCACGGGCTGCAATTCGCCGCAAACCTGGTACTTGGGCGGCAGCTGGGGGGACATGGCTGGCATACTTTTCCATAGCCCGGGTGAGATCTAAAACACCAGCAACCTGTTTAGCAGACCGCTGCGTCTTAAGTAGCATTTGATCCCAGAGACTCCACATCAGTGGCAGCATACCGGTCTCGGCGAAGTCCATCATCGTCTCGACAAGTTTCCCTAGATGCGTGAGATCTTCTTGCCAATCAAGGTATTCCACATCGGCTGTTTGTGGCACCAATAAACCACGCGACCATGCCAGCTGAATCGCAGCTGTGGTTGCGGCACTGACATCAGGGTTGGCAGCACGTTGAATCGCTATCAGGTTTATCGCAGCCGCTGGACTCAGTGGCTTTGGTTTATTGGCAAAAACTAGCGCATTGATACCGAGATTCATATCGGTTTCTTCAGGAGTCCACCGAAGACTGTAGGCAGCGCTATCACCGAACTGTGGGAACAGCTGAGCGACTGGTTCGACACGAAGATTGCTGGGAAGTAAATCGGGAAATTGGAGCAAGGATTCTGGCAGTGAAACAACACCCGGTAACCACACCACAGTCTCGTCGGCATCGTTTTTCACAACTTGTTTTGTCACACCAGGGTCCACGATCGGGTCGACTATGTATGCTGCGAAAACTTCGCCAACGGTGACACTGAGTTCCTCGTATTCTGGTCCCAAGATCCACAGATCAAGTTCGGAGATCTCGGCCGCTGCCGAGGTGAGGTCGTCGTCAAGCTTCAGACGGAAAAGCGCGACCAATAAATCGGCCTGTAAAACTGCTACTCGTGCGGCGGCATACTCTTTCAAGCGAGCCACAAAATCGGTGATTTCAATACTGAAATCAGCAAAACTGGGTTCAGATAGTAAACACGGAATGATCGAAAGATTCGCACATACTGCATCAAGTCGGTGGGCAAAAAGATCTTCCTCATAAAACGGCGCATCCCATGAAAATGGTTCACCCGCAGCCCATGGTGCTAGGGCGGTTTCGGCAATGAAATCCTCGGCTTGGCCGATCACCTGTCGTGTTTCCTCTGGATTGGATAAAGCGAGTCTTACCAGCAGTGATAAAAATCGTTCGTTGTGTTCATCTATGGCGGTGGCATTTCGATTTGCAATAATCTGTAGCTGCTGTGCCAACTGGTCTATGCTGAGCTCACCGGGATCGAAGCGTGGTAGTTGCCATAGTGGTGGAGTGTCGGGCCAATAATCAGATACCACTACAGGTTCAGGTTCTGGTTCGAAGTTTCGAAGATTCCACTGGTCAATCAACCTAGTGGCCATTATTGAGACGTCTTCTCGCTGGGTGGCTTCTGCTTCTTTTAAGCCAGCCGCTAGTCGCTCCCTAGTTTTGCGACTAGGTTTTTTACGCTCTGATAACTCACGAAGAATAAGTCGCACCACTGCTTTGGTTTTGGTGCCAAAAGCGAGGGCGCCGAGTTCACCAAGTTGTGCATCAGTGACAATCGGCAATAATGGTGCCGCAAGAAATTCGATGACAGCCGAGTCGCCATTGCGGATGATTGGAAGCAGGCGGTCGTACTGCTTGAAGATCTCTTTTGGTGTGATCTCGCAGGTTTGGACCAATAGTTCCACCCAAGCGCGTCGCATCCGAGGCATCTTGGTCTGTTCTAAACCAATAAACCCAAGTTCAATGGCATCTTTTCGCTTGATGAACTTTTGTGATAGCGCCTTGTCAATTACCTCCCGGATTGGTGAGCGACCAGGTGTTCCGGCTGCAACTCCTTTGTATAGGTGTTCTTTTACTGATGCTTGTAATTTCCCCTTTGCCGGTAGACTCCGAGGTGGGCGCTTGCCTTTGGCGAAATCAGGGGAGAGTATTTTACGGGCAACTCGGCTCCAATCCCAAAAATAAGTCTGATCGTTCGGGATAGGAACTGTGCCTTCTACGACCAAAATGACATTGGTCTGTCCATACTTTGAAAACTTAGTTTGGGTATTGCGCATACCCAGCGCACACGAAGCTTCAACAAACTTGGTGGCGTATTCCACACCGTGATCCTTTAAGAGATCTGCTAATAGGCGTGGGTCTTCCACTTTTGCCATATGCACCACTCGTTTTGGGGAAACCCCCAAACGGACAGCAAATAGCGTGAGCATTTCCTGGTATTTCGGATCGAAGGCAGAAAAATCGCCATGGTTTAACCCCATCATGGTAAATTGCTGCTGTTGGCGAGTCCCCACCGGAAGAGTTTTAGCCTGCTTCGGCGAGGCTTTATGCCAGCCAAAACTTTCAAACATTGAAAGAGCTTGCCGTTGCCTCGGGGTTAAAGTCATTGT
>JBHACV010000089.1:0-5478 GCA_041854705.1 Corynebacterium sp. | reverse complement strand
GCAGTTGAAGGATCAGGGTACTGAGTTGGTGGTGCATACGATTGGGTTTATGGTGGATGAGGCTGCGCGTGCGGAGTTGGAGTGTGTAGCGCAGGTTACTGGGGGAACGTATGCGGATGCGTCGACTGCGGATTCATTATCGGCGACGTTGAAGCAAGCAACGACTCGTACTGCTGCGGGGTATCAATTTCCATCAGAAACAGTGGAATTTGGAAGAAACAAAGAAACAGCACCAACAATCAAAGCTGGTACCTTAGAAAAACCCACCCGGTATCACGCAACGATTCCGCCAGCAGCAGAGACCGAAAATGAATCAGGGGAGACTTTTGCCAAGGTAGAAATCCCGGAAGGGTACCGGCTGCAAGTGGGATATACATTAGTGCCTGAGCTTGGTACAACTAGAATACAAGAAGGTATCTACCATTTATTTTTAACGTTAGAACATCCCGAAAACAACGTTTGTACTGTTTTTTGGGAATCAGCTGATGCCCCAGCTGCAGATCAACCAGATTCTGGTGGGTTAGGTTCAGAGCTGATCTTTACCCAAAATGACACCTTTGGTGCTTGTAACCCAGGGGAATACTATCTACAAACTAATCCTGGGGTGATGAAAGATCACCCGAAAGATATGGATCTAACTTTAGCCCTAGTCCCAGAACCTACTGATTTTGGCGATGACTTTAATAAACAAGGATCACCAGAACGACGTGATACAGATCTAGGACAACCAGCTGCAGCTGGTGAGATACAGACAGTGCAACCACAACGAAGTGCAATTGCTAGTGGCACAGGATATACCGGAAGTGTGGAATTGGAAATAGTTGAAGGCGAAACTCAATATATTCCGACCCCAGTTGGTTGGGGCCAAGCGTTGGACGTCACAGCTGAAATTATTGATGATCCAGCTGGAGCAAATATTGGCACGAGTGAAGCAATTGCGCGCAAACTGAATTTTGATGTTATAAATCCACTAGGGCAGGGGTATCGCATTATTGGTGAAGAATCATTGAGAGTTGAGGACATAGGAAAACCGGTGGTTTTCGGTACGGAATACCCTATATCCTTTACCAATGGAACCGATGGGCAGGGTGGTGCCGAAACAGCATGGCTGGGTGGTACTCACCTAGTTCAGGTGAGTTTCACAAGTGCGTTCCGCGAAGCAGGAAATACTGATGCCACCACGGAATTACAACCAGTGAAATACCGATTGACCTTCAGTCCAGTAGGACAAGAAGTAGCAGGACCAACCTTCCCAACCGGTACTCCTACCATTTCGCCAACTGATACAAGTGAAGAACCACAATCCCAAGAAGAATCGGGTGGGATGAGTATGATCTGGTGGATCGTCATTGTGGTAGTGATTATGCTCTTAGTTTTGCTGCTGGTTATTGTCGCCCTGTTATCGAAGAAAGCTACTATTGATCAACGATAAGCGTAGCTTCTATATCGGCGCAGGTTCTGTATCCTACCTGCGCCGAACATATGCGGTGACTTGGGATAAAATCAGCCACTATGAAGTGGTTAATGGGGACACATGAAAGGGGGGTTTAAATTCAAGTTAGGATATTTTCTAGTCTTGTGTGGGAGATGAAATGCCTGGTAAGAATGAATTTTTGGCTAAAGAGAAAAGGTTTATTTCCTATTGTTGAAACAAATTAGTCAAACCTTATGCATTAAAGGGCTTTCCTAGTAATCTGAGCTTGTGGAAACTTCAAAACCGAACCAGCCAGATGTGACCATAAGTCAAGATAAGGATCAATATTGGAGCTTAGGTAGATGCATTGTCACCTGGGAGTTAATTGCCTTGGGGTTTTCAGCTGCAATTATTGCCGCATTGGTGACACTATTTGGTGATAACGATAAACTGTTCGATATTGCGCAAACAGTCTTTATGGTAGGCGGCGTAACCCTCGCGATTGCCTTCTTAGTGCTCAAAGTGAAAGATCGCCAACGCAGTGAACAAGAGCTATACCTATCTGCTAAAGAACTGCATTTGAAGGAGGAAGCGGCCCGCGACCGCAAATTTAATGCGACGGTCGAACAATTAGGCCATGAATCTTCTGAGGTACGAATCATCGGTGTGCAAACACTCGCCGAGCTTGCCGACGGTCATAATAAACAGCGAGTTGTTGCTGCTTTCTGCGGCTATCTTCGAACGAATCGACAGGAATTGGAAGTGCAGGATTTCCTAGGGGAGAAGCATTTCAAAGACGCCGCGGTAGAAGCAACAATTCTGGACCTAATTCGGAAGCATTTGTGCGATGGCAGTTGGTCTGAGTGTGATTTTGACTTGCAAGGTGCGAAGTTTCGGGGAAAAGTCGATTTGCGAAACTGTGCTTTTGCTGGGGTAGTCAACTTTGCTGGTGCAACGTTTGAAGCTCCCATTCGACTGGCTGATTCAGTATTTGATAACGCGGTAAACTTTGAAAATGCGACTTTCAGTGAATCTGCGGACTTCACGGGGGTGGTATTTAATGATGCTGCTTTATTCAGTGGTGCGGTATTTCATGAAAAAGCTGACTTTGCCCAAGCTGCTTTCACTGAAAAAGCAAAATTTGAGCAGACATCATTTTGGGGTGAATCATCCTTTGTCGGAGTGAGTAATCCGCCCAGTCTGTGACTCCCCAACCAGAACTTTAAATTCCTTTCGGTATCGTTGCATGGCCATAGAAATAAAGGTCCGAAAGCCTTCGTTGGTAAAGGCTGCTAACACGACTTTTTCGGCACTTTTGCTGGTTAAAAACTTTCGTGCGATATGTTCAGTGCGGCTATCGTACGGAGCAAGATGCGTCCAAAGCGCAAAGGACTCTTCTAATAGTTCTTCACATAGCTCCATTGTCCAATCTGGTTGGTGGAGCTTTTCCAGTTTGAGATAGAAAGCAGCTATATCGTCAGCGGGCAGCCGACGAGCAGTGGTATCGAAATCATCACTGAAAAAGCCAAGATCCATGAACAGTTCAGTGAGCTTTCGTTCTCGGCGCATAATGGTGAGCGCTTGGTTGGCATTATTAGCTAGCAAAATTGCCTCAACCTGTTGGTAAATCTCCGTAATTGGTCGGGTTAGCCGGTTTTCAGATTGGCTGCGTTCCTTGAGCTCGATGAGTTTTTGCCGTTGGCGCTGTAGGGTTGCAATTTGTTGGTCAATACTAGCGAGTGTTTGGTCAAACAGCGGTTCGGTTGTGGTGGCGAGTTGCTGTTCAATGTCTTTCAGCGTCATTCCGGCTTGCACCATGCTCCGGATCCGAATGAGCAGCGCGAGATCCTCGAAGTCGTAGCGTCGAAAAGCGCCGCTTTTGTTGGGAATGGGCATGAGTCCCAAGGCGTGGTAGTGCCGAATAATGCGCACACTCACGCCTGCAATGCTAGCCAGTTCGGAAACTCTCACGCCAAATCCCTGCGGTTATATAGAATCGAGCCAATTATTGTGGTGCTGCTGCCAATGATAATAAGCACGAGGGCGCCAGTGTAATGATCGACCGTGTGTGGGGCCCATGCAAAAACCGATAAGTCCATGAGCCAGTCTGGCAACCGCAGAAGTTCACCAAAGAAGGTGACAAATCCTGAGAAAATAACCGGTATCCAGGCTAGATTTGCGGTTTTGGAATGAAAACCGAGGAAAAGCACGCCAAAGCCGATGAGAGCAATGCAACCAGGAATGAGATCAATGAGTGCCCACAGGATGTGACCATACATCGATTCATTTACCTGATCGCTGAGCAGTGCGACCCTAGCGCTGAGAAAGCCGGTAACTACTACGGTCAGAATCGTTCCGACGAGAGCGAAAGCAACAGTGGTATAGAGTAGTTTCAACCGATGAGAACCAGTACTTAAATGCACATCAAGATAGCCATTGTGTTCGGCAGTTGATAAACAAATAGCGGTACGAACTGCGGCACAGCCAACGAGAATGCCCAAAAATTGGCCAACATATTCGGCAAAAACTTCACCAATATCTTCTATTCCGGTATAAGACAGCATGATGCGAACCGTCTCGGAGGCGTCGGTAAGCATAGACGACATTTCTCCTGACATGCTGAAGAAAAGAACGCCGCAGATGAGCACCGATAATGCCCACCAGAGAATGGGGGAACGCTGAAGGTTCCACAGCAAACCGAGTGGTCCTAAAGCTTTTGCCCGTGGATTTTGATCAGAGACATGAAGCCATTGGTCTCCTAGGTCTCGCTCACGTCCGATGATTGGGATAGTCAGGGCCGTCATTATGAGTACGAAAAATAGGAACGGCCAGACATTGTCCTCTGTGTATGGTTTGACCAGGTCGCGCCATCCTAATGGAGTTAACCATCGAAGCCAAGAAATTTCATATACATCAGCAGCAGCGCGAATACCGAAGAAAAGGGCGAGAAATGCCAAGCCCATGCTGCGTGCTTGACGAGCAGTACCAAAAACTTCACCAAATAGGATAGTGATCAGACCCGAGATACTTACACTAGCCGTGACTAATAGACCGCATAGAATACTGCCAGTAACAGTGAATCCTATGATATTTGGTACCTGAACCAGCAATGCTAAGGTGCACAGCAGACCCAAAAATAGTGCGGCAATGAGCACCGTGAAAATACTTAGAATTCGGGTAGTACGGATTGAAGTCCCTGTACCAAGTATCACTTCCAACTGGCCTTTTTCCTCTGCGGCGCGACCAACACTAGCAGCTAGCATGATTGCCATGACCGAGCCGAGAATCATAGCCCACGGCAAGGCTTCCCAGACCACCCAACCCGCATACCCCATGCCTACGGTCGGAATACCATACATGACTCGAGTGCCCAACATGGCTTGCATTTGCTCGACGATCGCGTCAACCTGAGCAAGATCCGGATATGATTCTTTGATTGCAGGTGGAATGCTGGCAATCAATAGCGCAAGGGGGATACTCCACAAGAGGAGAAAGGTGAGTTTATTTCGAAGATAAAATCTTAACGTTGCCATTATTTCGCGCTCCCAACCTCGTAAAATTCTAAGAACAAATCTTCTAAGCTGGCTGGGGTGCAGGTGATATTGGTTGCCTTTTTGCTCAGCAATTGATGTAGTGTGTCATTGATTTCGTCTCCAGCATGGATATGGTCGTATTCGCTGCCATCTGGCAGCAAGGCATGCACCCGAGAACCACGCACATGGGACAGTGCAGTAAGTGGTCCAGACTCTACGATTTGTCCCTGCCGAATAATGCTGATGTCAGTAGCAAGATCCTGAACCTCAGAGAGGATATGGCTTGACAGCAAAATTGCTGCGCCCTCTTCTTGGCGCTGTTTAACTGCAGTGATGAACTCCTGCTCCATGAGCGGATCTAGCCCTGAAGTTGGTTCATCCAAGACCAGCACATCCACTTCGGCGGCGAGTGCTGCAATCAGAATGACTTTTTGCCGATTACCTTTGGAATAGGACCGAATTTTCTTCGAAGGATTGAGGGCAAATTTTTTAATCAATGCGTTACGACGCTCGATGTTATCCCCAGGGCGT
>JBHACV010000088.1:0-11639 GCA_041854705.1 Corynebacterium sp. | reverse complement strand
GAACCTTGCCCCGCGATGACGCGGGGCAAGGTTCGAACGTTCAACTTTACGTGGAGCTAACGGGACTCGAACCCGTGACCCCCACACTGCCAGTGTGGTGCGCTACCAGCTGCGCCATAGCCCCATTCATTTTTAAGCGAATGATCTAAAGGCTACATCAGCACTAGGTTGGTGGACAAATCAGCTGGTAAAGCTGGGAATCAGTGTTGTTGGGGCTTGGTTAGGTTCAGCTAGTAGCTTAGAACCTAACCAAGATCACTCATTTTTACACCAGTCGGCGGACCCACCCAAAAACAGACCCACCCAAAACAGACCCGCCTTAAAAACAAACCCACCCCAAGACAGACCCGCCTAGAATCTTGGCGGGTCTGCATAGTTGAGCCAATAATCCGCCCTAATGTTTTAGGATGCGAATTGGTCGGTCCAGCTATACATTGCTTCGCCTTCGACTTCTTGGCCATCAATGATGACGCGCGGTGACGAAACAGTGCCGGTGTCTGTTTCAAGCTTGGATTCGTTCTTCTCGGCAAAGGAAATGTACTCGTCTTGGTACTTGCCTTCAGTAATTGCGGTTACGGTTTCATCGCTAGCGCCGAGGTTGCCTGCGATCTGTGCCAGACCTTCTAAATCAGTACCATAGAGTTCTTGCTGCTCTTGCATGAGCAAGTCGCGGAAAGCCCAGTAAATCTCTGGTTTATCATCCTTGACAATGGTATAGGCTGCCGTACCAGCATAGGTGGAGTGGCCAACACCGTCGCGGTCGAGGAACTTCATGTTCCGAATATTGACCACTATCTTGCCTTCTTCAATGGCGGTTTTCATCTGGGCATCGGTGTCATTGGCCAATTGTGCGCAATAGCTACATGAGAAGTCTTCATAAAGGTCAACTGGGGTGGCATCCGACTTCGCTTTGTCGGATTTCAGCTGTACTGCACCATCGGTGATCGTCGTCTGGAAAGCAACAGCTTTCACTTCTCGGTCAGAGTATTTATTGGCCTGGGCTTGTTGACCAGCAAATATCACATAACCAATGATCGCAATGGCAATAACCACTAAAGCAATGATTGCCCAGAGGAAGCCTTTACTGGTTTCATTGGGGTTTCGGACTTTTCCGCTCATTATTTTTCTTCCTGATTGTTTATCGGCAGTCAACCTTACAAATTAGTATATCTGCCACGATTTTTATATTTTAGGGGTAAATTGCGAAGCGCTTAAAGGGACGATAAACCACCCACAAGGACATTGCTACCAACCCAATATCTCGCAAGATTGTCATCAAGTAATCCATGCCACCGTCAGAAAGATCAGGTTCGCCAAAGCAGCCACAATCGATCACTAATCCTCGATACCATGCTTGGCCTATGCCAATCATGAAGAGAATCAACACCACCGCTGATAGTTTTCCTGCTTGTCTGAGGAAAAGCCCCAGCAGCAACACCACGCCACCAGCTACTTCCAACGGCCCAATGAGCTTAGCTAGCAACAACGACCAGTCATAGGTGAAGATCTGATATGCCATGATGGTCTGGGTTTCCACCATTATTTTGCCTACTTTGCCCGCGCCCGCGACAATCCAAACTGCCGCGAGCCCAAAGCGAGAGATTAGGCTGATTGCATCAAGGATCTGTGTTTTCCGTACAGTCACAGCCCCTAAGCTTAACTGTTATTCAGCTTCCATGACGAAACTGCGAGGCAGAGCACAAGTCCCTTTCCCGCAGTTTCGTTGATTTATCAGCTATTCTTTCGTAGCAGCCCACTCCATCAATTCGGTGATTTCCGCCTTAGCCAAAGGTGTGAGCGCCTTATTGTCCCGTAGCATCTGCTCACCGCGCAGCCGAATGAACTCTAAGTATTCCTTAGTCCCATGCTGTTCAAAACCACTTTTCGACGCCCGCATTTGCCGCAAATCTTCCAGCACTTGCCGATTGATAACCCACCTACCCCACATAGCAATGATGGCACAGACAAGTGCCACCACTGCAGCCGCTTCTGAAAGTAGGTACAGTAATCCAGCTAGCACCATTAGCCCGGTAACCAGCACGCCTACCGAATACACGTAGTCATTACGCTGCTTGGATAGGGTTTGTTGCCCAACAGCAATGAAGGTTTCTTTAAAACTGGGGCGAGTCATTCGGACAACACCTTTCGAATATAATTTGCAGCAGTATCGGTAATCGAGTCGGTGAGTGCTTGAACATCAGGTGGTGAGTATAGGAAACTGGCACCATGATCGGCCCACTCATGCATCTCTGCATCATTCCACGAGTCACCTAAGGAGTAGGTGGTGTGATCCATGTTCAACTCATCAACCAACCATTGTAGGCCAGTTGCTTTAGTACAGTTCGGTGGCACAATATCAAGGAAATTTTGATTTCGATGACAATCAATCACATCCCCGTACTTGTCTAGGATCCACTCATGTAATGCAGTGATCTTGTCATCTGTTTCATCAAGCCACAGCGGAATGCCAACAAAGGTGTGGTTGGGGATGTCGGAAAGCGGCATGGGGTCGAAATACTGCAAAATGCTCGTAGATAATTTTGGGTCAATGGTGCTGGAGATCCGCACATCATTGGTATCCAAAGTGGTAGCAAAAATGGACAGATTGGGAACACCCTGCAGTTCGGTGGCAACCTCGGTCACCATTTCATTGGGCAGAGTATTGCTCATCAACACCGTGTAATCCTGATCAGTGACCACCGCACCGGTGTACAAAACGTAGTAGTCAAATACTAAATCAGTTTTGCGTAAGGCATAACGGGTCGCCGCGATGGATTTCCCGGTATTACACACCGCGAGATTGCCTGCAGCCCGCCACTCTTTGATAGCAGCGATACCATCAGGGTCCACTTCCCGTTCAAAAACGATCGTCCCATCAAGGTCGATGCTGATAAGCTTTCCTGCCATTTATGGTGTTCCTTTTCTATTAAGGCGCGAGAATTCCCGCCCAGTACCCCAGAATACCAACGGCGAACATACCGAAGATGATCCAGATGGCATTGACTTTCTTTCGAAGTAGCCACATACATAAGAAGGTAAGGAGCAGCGCCAACAACCCTGGTAAGAGGGTGTCCAAGGTGTCTTGGACAGTGGTTACAACTTCTTTGCCAGCCTCGTCCTCGTAGCGTGACATCACCAATGGAACATTGATGCTGGTCCACTTACTCACCAAGGACCCCATCACGAACAGACCCATGATGGACGCGATCTGAGTCAAACGTTGCAGTGTATTGCCTTTAACATCAGAAACGATTTCTACACCCTTTTCATAGCCCAGTTTGTAGCCATACCAGCGGGTTAGCATGCGGATAATGCTCAAACCAAAGAAGAAAACTAGTGGGCCAAGGATATTGCCATTAAGTGCCAAGGATGCGCCCAAGGCGGCCAGCACTGGACGGGCAGTGCCCCAGAACAGCGGATCACCAACACCTGCCAAGGGGCCCATAAGACCGACTTTGACGTTGGTAATATCTGCTTCCGAAATGGGTTCACCAGCTGCCTTCTGGCGTTCCATAGCAGCGGTTACCCCAAAAATCGGTGAAGAAATCCACGGATGCGTGTTGTAAAACTCTAGGTGACGAGCAAGCGCTGCGGCTTGATCTTCTTTTTTGCTGTAGAACCGCTTAATGGCGGGCATCATTGTCACGCACACACCAATGGCTTGCATACGTTCAAAGTTGAACGAGCCCAGCATAAAGGTGGAGCGGATGTAGGTGTCAATGAAATCCCGTTTAGTCAAATCCGGAATCTCGGTTGGTTTTTGAGTTTCAGTGGTCATGGTCCTTCTCTCCTCACTCAAGCTCATTGTCGTAATTGGGACCAGCCTTCGCAGTTACTGCCGCAGGTGCCTGAATGGCATCGTGGAAGCGTGGGTTGAGCTGGACGTAGATGACAGCCAAGCAAGCACCCATGATGCCCAAGCCGACTAGGTTGATGTCAGTGATGAAAGTGGCCATGATAAAGCCGAGGAAGAAGAAGGGCATTAATGCCCGTGCCTTCATCATGTTGATAACCATTGCGTAACCGACGACCACAATGAAGCCGCCAGCAACTTGCAGACCAACTGAAACAACTTCTGGGATGGCATCAAGCCAGCTTGCCACTACGTCGGTACCAGCGGCTGCTGCCACCGCCACGGTGGGGATAGCCACCCGCAGGCCTTGAAGCAAAAGTGCCGTGAAGTGCATTATTTCAATGCCTCGGAAGTTCGCTTCTTTGGCATACCTGTCCGCTTGGTGCTGGAAGAACACCGCAATTGTTCGAACGAATATGGTGAGTACCTGTCCGGCAGCCGCCAGTGGAACAGCGATGGCCACACCGGTGTCAATATCTTGATGGCTCCCAATGACCACAACTGTAGCGATTGTTGAGGCAAATGCCGCATCAGGGGCCATAGCAGCACCAACGTTCATCCACCCTAAGGCAATGAGTTCGAGCGTACCGCCGAGGATAATACCTGTCTTGAGATCACCCATAACCAGACCCATGAGGGTACAGGCCACAAGGGGACGGTGAAATTGACGTTCGTCGAGAACTGAGGCCATACCAGCGACGAGAGCGACGAGGAAAACCAGAATTAGGGTGATAGCACTCATTGGACCATTCCCTTCTCCTTGAGCTTGCTCATCATGTCAGTCCTGGAGCTGTTAGGTACCTGTTGCAAGGTCATTTTTACTCCTAGATCATTGAGGGCTTTATAAGCTTCGAGGTGCTCTTCATTGACGGAAACAGCCTCAGTAATCAGAGTCATTCCCTCTTTGAAAGTCACACCACCAACATTGACTTCATCAACTTTGATTCCCGCTTTAATCAGCGCTAGAGCATCCATCGGGGATTCCACCACGATCATGGTGCGCATCCCTTTGTAGTCAGGGTTGTAGTACACCCGAATCGTCTTGGCGATGTCTAACACGTTCGTTCGAGCGGATGCGGGCCCCACCTGTAGCAGTAGGGTCTTACGCAATTCATCATTTGCGGCAGCGTCAGAGGCCGCAATCAATGTTTCCGGGCCAACGTGATTGACCCACGAGCCAGCAACTTGGCCGTGAATCAACCTAGAGTCAATGCGCAAGAACTTTACGTCCATAGTCACATCGGGGTCTTTCGGGAAATTGGGGTCAATTTCTCCAGTTGGCTTCTCGGCGGGCTTATCAGTTTGAGTTTCTGCCGCGCTTTCCGTCTTCTTCTTCGGTGGCGCCGCCTTTGCTTTAAAGGCACGAACACCAGCACCACCAGCTTTCAAAGCCTTCTTTGCCAGTTTTTCCACCGTCGCAGTTGGCCGCCGTGCCCCTTCAAGCACTTCCATGAGCATGGGAATATTCACTCCCGCCACCACATCAGCGCCTTCACGTTCGGCGACGAAACGGGCTCCTGCATTGTATGGGCTGCCGCCAAACAAATCGACGAGCAACAGAACATCCGTGGCATCCCCAACTGCTTTTTGATAGGCCTCGAGAAGATCATCGGGGCCTTGGCCGGGTAAAAATGTCACGGTATGAACATTTTCCACATCACCCAAAATCATGGTGGCGGAATCGAGCAACGCGGGAGCGGATTTTCCGTGTGTTGCAATGATTATGGAAACCATGCGTTCCTCCAAAGTGATTTAATACCGCAATGAATCCCATAGTATTCCCACTAATGTGACGCGATCCCACGACACCCCCGAACGTGACACGTCACACAAAAGCCCGCCCTGCGAGTAGCAGGACGGGCTCCAACCTATTAATTAAGCGCC
The DNA here is from genome assembly GCA_041854705.1 of Corynebacterium sp. Lineage (GTDB taxonomy): Bacteria > Actinomycetota > Actinomycetes > Mycobacteriales > Mycobacteriaceae > Corynebacterium. The sequence goes on along the minus strand of JBHACV010000088.1, from coordinate 5,902 downwards.
TAGCACGCTAGAGACCAATTTTTGAGCCTCTTTTTGCACTTCAGCGAGGTGTTCTGGACCCTTGAAGGATTCTGCATAGATCTTGTATTTATCTTCAGTACCCGATGGCCGAGCAGCAAACCAGGCAGACTCGGTGGTAACCTTCAAGCCGCCTAGTGCAGCCCCGTTCCCGGGAGCGGTGGTCAGCTTTGCGACGATCGGCTCGCCCGCCAGTTCGGTTGCAGTGACCTGTTCTGGTGACAGTGCCTTCAGAATAGCCTTCTGTTCCCGATTAGCGTCAGCATCAGTGCGGGCATAGGCTGGTGAGCCAAATTGTGCTTCTAGCTCGGCATACCGTTGCGATGGGGTCTTGCCAGTAACCGCGGTTATCTCTGATGCCAATAGGTCGAGGATAATGCCATCCTTGTCAGTAGACCACACCGTGCCATTGTGGCGCAGGAAGGATGCACCAGCAGATTCCTCGCCACCGAAACCGATGGAGCCGTCGATAAGCCCTGGCACAAACCACTTAAAACCAACAGGGACCTCTACTAGTTTCTTGCCAAGATTCTCAACCACCCGGTCGATCATGGAGGAAGAAACTAGAGTCTTACCCACAGCATCTGTGCCCCAACCTGGCCGATTGGCAAAGAGGTAATCAATGGCTACCGCCAAATAGTGGTTGGGGTTCATCAAGCCAGCATCTGGGGTGACGATGCCATGCCGGTCGGCGTCGGCATCATTACCGGTAGCGATGTCGTACTTGTCTCGGTTATGCACCAGCGAAGCCATTGAGTTGGGGCTGGAGCAGTCCATCCGAATCTTGCCGTCAGTGTCTAGGGTCATAAACCGCCAAGTAGCATCCACCAAGGGGTTGACCACTGTCAGGTTCAACCCGTGGGCATCTGCGATTGCGCCCCAATAATCCACCGATGCGCCACCCATAGGATCGGCACCAATGGACAGACCGGACTCCTTAATGGCCTCTAGATTGACCACATTAGGCAGGTCTGCAATATAGGTATCAAGATAGTTATGCTTGCTGACCCGTGGATCTAGCACACCAGAAACTGCGGTACGCTTGACCCCCTTCAAATCAGCGCGCAACAGTTCATTGGCTCGCTTGGCGATCCAGTCAGTGGCATCAGTGTCAGCTGGTCCACCATTTGGCGGATTGTACTTGAAGCCACCGTCGCGTGGTGGGTTGTGGGAAGGGGTGATAACAATGCCGTCAGCCTGGTCAGCACCACCTTTGGCGTTATAAGCCAAGATTGCATGGGACACTGCAGGGGTCGGAGTGTAGCGACCCCGATCATCTACCTTTGCTTCAACATCATTGGCCAGCAGCACCTCAAGCGCGGAAATCATGGCTGGTTCACTAAGAGCGTGGGTATCTCGACCGATGAACACCGGACCAGTGATACCATTGGCCTGCCGATAATCCACAATTGCTTGGGTGGTAGCGAGGATGTGTGCCTCATTAAAGGCATTGTCTAGGGCGGAACCACGGTGACCAGAAGTTCCGAAAGCTACCTGCTGATCGGGATTTTCCACATCTGGGGTACGGGTGTAGTACGCGGTGACCAACTCCGCAATGTCAATGAGGTCTTCGGGCAGGGCCACTTGGCCCGCGCGCTCATGTGCCATAGTTAAACTCCTTATGAAGGTAAAGACAACTACCTTCCATCATGGACGTTTTATTGCTTGTGCGCAGCGATTCGCCGACAACATCACATATTTGCCTCAAATCAGTTCTATTGCGTTGCACGTAGAACCACAATAAAAAGCACGGAATCCATAAATCTGGAAGAATATGACTGCGATTGTTTTCTTATTCCTAAGGGGTGATCATGCGATTTCAGAATCGAGATCAAAACGTGCTTGCAGGGCTATTTTTCGGTTTTCTTTTCCTGATCGCGGCAGTCGCAGGCGTGATCCTGTTTGACCATATGCCGCAGGTCGAAACTGTAGAATCACTTGCCATTGCTGCTTATGCATTAATCATGTTGTGGGTTTTGTTTAACACCATCTACTTTTTTCACGCTGCCATGAAATCCTAAGCGACTATTTGTACACCCGACCTCGCTATGATTATTGGATGTGACAGTTTCCACTGAGCTTCGCACCGCAAGCCTCGTCGCTGTGGGGGCTGGTTTAGGCGCGGTTGCCCGCTATATCTGCACCGATATTGCTTTCCTGCCGTTAGTTGTGGTCAATGCTGTAGGGTGCTTCCTTATCGCTTTTGTGCCCCAGCGATTCAAGCCTTTTTGCGGCACTGGTTTTCTTGGTGGTTTTACCAGTTTCTCCACTTTTATGTTGCTCACAGATTCCCTACTAATGGGCATCGCCAGTGTGATTGTCTTTATTGGTGCGTGGCTTCTTGGTGATTGGGTGCGTTCATGGTTGTGATTTTTCTTGGCGGCATGCTTGGTGGATTAGGTAGATACTTCTTATCGCGGCTTTTACCACCCCTATGGGGAACATGGGCAGCCAATACCTTAGCCTGTGCTTGTCTGGGGATCAGCACCCACTACCCTAGCTGGCACCTAGTGCTAGGTGTTGGAATTGCAGGGGCCTTATCAACATGGTCGACTCTAGCTGCCGAGCTTGGTGGCCTTATCAAGGAAAAAGAAGTGGTGAAAGTGGTCGCATACCTTAGCATCACTGTCTTTTCTGGGGCCACAGTTTTAGCGCTGATTTCTAGCCCATAAAACCCCCACAAGCCTCAAGCTAGTGGCGGATCGCATCTAATGGTGGGGTTTTCGCCGCTCTATGAGCCGGCCAGAGTGCTGCAAATACCCCGACAAATGCTGATGCCACAAACAAACCCAGCACCAAAATATATGGAACACTGATTGTTTCCAGCCCCTCACCGGATAGCACCTTCAAAAATGCCCAGCCCAAACCAAGACCTACAATGATACCCAGCACCGCACCAAACAAAGCGATCTGCACACTTTCGATGGTTATCAATACTCGTACTTGTCGACGCTGCATGCCCACCGCACGCAACATACCAATCTCTTGGCGCCGTTCAATCACATTCAATGCGAGGGTATTGATGATGCCGAGCACAGCGACTACTACACTCAGCCCTAATAACGCATAGAGGATATAAAGCATTTGGTTAATCATGCCAACCTGCTCCCCAGCGTACTCTTCAGCAGTTTGGACTCGGACCACGAGGAAATCCGCAACTGCATCAGTTAGTGCTTCCTTGCTCACCGGCCCTTGGATCAACAACCAGCGCGTATTATCGGGGTCCAAGACAACTGTACGATCTGAAACAATGATGTCACCAAAGATTCTGCTTTCGTTATAGATGCCCACAAGTGTGGCGTCGGCAAGCTTAATGCCGTTTTCAAATACTGGGACCACATCGCCAATGTTCCAACCGTTCTTCTCTGCATTAGCTTTAGATGCAAGGAACACACCTGGCTCAGAAAGATTCAGGGAACCTGATACTTCCCCTAGATTAACTAAGTCCGTTAAATCACCACCAGCGAAATACGAAACTCCACGTCCTTGGATGAAGGAAGTATCAGCTGTTGCCTCCCCCATAGTAATTTCCGCAAAGGAAACTGGTACGACTCGTTCTACTCCTTCAAGTTCCCGGACGGCAGTTTGCGCATCAGCAGGAATTGGGAAACTATTTTCTTGCGGACCTCGCAACACATAATTAGCTGTGATTTCGGTGCTTACGAGATCTTTAATCGAGTGTTGCATTGAAGTAGATAACATGCTGATTGCAGATACTAGGGCGATCCCCAAGGTTAGAGCGAAGGCGGTGGTTGCAGTACGTTTCGGATTCCGTTGTGAATTTGTCGCTGCAAGTACTCCCAGACCACGTCTAATGCTGAGCATGCCGATTACTGGGATGGAAATCGCGGGAGCCGCCAAAAACACACCTAATAAAACGGCTACTGCTCCACAGCCAATGATGATAGCCCGTGGTCGAGTCTCACCACCTGCCATGACTGCCCAAGTGCACAGGCCAATCCCCAGCAGAAGAATAATCATGGCCACAATTGTTCGAGCTACCAACGAAGATTCGGTGGCTGTCTCAGTGCTGCGCATTGCCTCTACTGGATGTACCCGACCAGCTTTGCGAGCCGGTGCCCACGCACTCACGATGGTCACCACAGTTCCCAACCCAATAGGCAGCAATATATTTTGCGTATTGAGGTTCATAGAAGATGGGATGACCATATCAAATCGCGCCATCACTGTTTGGATTAGCTGTACCAATCCAGCGCCAGCGAATACACCTAAGCTGGAACCAAGTACACCTACGATGATCGCCTCAATCACCACCGATACGGTCAACTGAGTTTGGGAAACCCCAATTGCTCGCAACAACGCAAATTCGCGCATCCGCTGAGCTACCAGCATGGCAAAAGTATTAGTAATCAAAAAAGTAGATACCAGCAGCGCAATGAGTCCGAAAGCAACCAAGAAATAATTGATGAAGTTCAGTGCCGCCCCAATCTGATTGGTGATCTCTGCCGACATCGCTGCCCCTGATTTAAAACCAAGATCGGGGTAGGTTGCATTCAGGTAGTTGACTAGGTCCTCGCCATGTAAGGTAGTCCCAGAAATCGCCGCAGACTGGAATTCTTCCCCATAAGTAGCTAAGTACTCCCCCTCAGGCAGCCCCAACTCGATACCAGTGCTCCAGCTCTTAGCCAAAGAATCGGAAGTATAAAAACCTGAAACCGTGAATTCTTTCTGACCTGTCGCATCAACGACAATAATCCGATCACCAAGTGCAATGCCATAGTCTTTACCTGACTGACTCACCATTATCTGGCCAGGACCAGCAAGTCCACCCTCAATCAAGGTATTGCTGAATCCCACTGCGGATTCTTGGTCGTACCATGGCACTATATTTGAAGAGCCTCCCCCTGTTTGGAAAGGCGTTCGATCCATACTGGCAACCACGACACTTCGGTCCTGCCGCAACACAGCTTTGTCCACTTCTGGATCAGCCCGCAGCGTTTCAAGGAGTTCAGCTGGTATTGCGGGTGCCACCGCATCCACTTCAGCGAAAGCATCCTCTAATGCAGAATCAAAAACAGAGTTCAACGAAGCGGTAAACATCATCGAGGCTGACACAAAAGCCGTGCCCAACAATACCGCTAACATACTGAGCGCTAGGCGAAGCTTGTGCGCTATCACCGAACGTAGACTGAGTTTCAACATCAGCGCTGCTCCCGAGATCTCATAACACCAAAAATTAGCTGTGCCACTAATGCACGTGCACAGGTCGCTCGCTGTTGCTGTCCCCCAGATAGCTCAGCAGGGCGATGCCACAATCGGTCAGTTAAACCCAAACGAGTAGTGATTTGCTTATCGACGCGCTTCGCCCCGATCATCAATGGAAGAGTGATATTCTCGACTGCTGTTCGAGTGGGGACTAAATTAAAGCTTCGAAAAATAAATCCAAGCCGATCACAAGGTCCCATGATTGCAGTAAGTTTCTGCCGTTCAAAGGTGTGAGTGGGGTTTTTCTTGGTGTTGTAGATTTTAACCAGGTCCATTGTATGGGTGGCAAGTTTAGAGTTCATGGTGTAAAAAGCCCTCCCCTATGGAAGGCTTAAGATTGGGATTGCAGTCTGGAAAGTGTGGGATGTCTAGCAGGTTAAATTTTTTCACCAAGGAAATAGATTTCAGTGTGAGTAATAACCAACAATGGGCAAACCAACACTGCCAATGATAGCGTTAATACTTGCTTCTGGTGGTGATTATTAAATGTGGTATTGAGTATGCTTTCAAACCGTTTTTGGTGGTTATGTGTTTAAAGCGTGACACTGTGGGTGTCACGCTTTGTTGTTGAGTTTTGGTTGTCGGCGGTGTCTTACTTTCCCGCATACTTCCGTGTGCAGTATCATGAGCGCTGTCGGGCTTAGCTTCCGGGTTCGGG
>JBHACV010000087.1:0-5959 GCA_041854705.1 Corynebacterium sp. | reverse complement strand
GTGGCACCCATTGCGTTGGCCATTGCTGTTTAACCCAGCGTTGCCAAGTTGGGGTGAATACTACGTTGACATCGCCGAACGCATGATGGAAGTCGTACATGATGCGCGTCGTAAAGTAATCGGACGAGAAGCAGTGCTGGTTAGCCATCAACTACCAATCGTTTGTGTGCAGCGCGTTATGCAAGGTAAACCGCTTGCGCACAATCCCAGTAATCGCATTTGCGAACTCGCCAGCGTAACTTCTTTGGTTTTCGATGGGGAAGAGTTGGTGGATTACCGTTACAGCGAACCTGCACAGGAGATCTAATGCGTAGGGCTATCATTGCCACTGCGGCACTATGCTTAGCGACGCTCACCGCATGCAGTGAAGACGACACCGCAGGCACGGATGCGGTCGCAGTGGGGGGAACATTTCAATTTCATTCTCCTGGTGGGCAAACAGTCATTACTTACCCCGAATCGGAACGGGCACCGATTGGTGATATTTCTGGGCCCAAAGTCGGTGATAACACAAAGACGGTATCGCTTTCGGATTATGATGGCAGCGTGGTGGTGCTCAATGCTTGGGGACAATGGTGTGGACCATGTCGCACCGAGGTTGATGATCTACAGGAAGTCAATGAGGAACTAGAAAAGTCTGGTGGTTCAGTCATTGGGATCAATGTGCGCGACACTGAAACACTGGCAGCCGATTTCATTGCGGACAATGGATTGACGTATCCAAGCATCTATGACCCACCTTTTAAACTGGCCGCCCAACTCGGCGGTCTACCCGCAGCAGCGATTCCAACCACCATTGTGTTAGATAAACAACACCGACCTGCGGCGGTTTTTCTCAAAGAAATCACCGCCAAAGAACTATTAGAAGTAATCGAACCACTGCAATAGAAGGGCAGAAATGAGCGACCTCGGCGAACTCTTTGCCACTACTGCCTCGACTGGCCCGATCCTGTTGGGTTTCCTCGCGGCGGCGCTCGCCGGTTTGGTATCCTTTGCCAGTCCCTGTGTAGTGCCACTGGTACCTGGCTACATTAGCTACCTTGCATCAATCGGCGGCGGCAAAACCATTATTGACCCCACCCACGGCCCCACAGTTGCCCGCGCCGGACGGTGGAAAGTTGCAGGTACCGCCCTGCTATTCGTTGCAGGTTTCACCGTGGTATTTCTCCTAGCCACTGTTACTGTTTTTGGAACCATCAGTGCACTTGCTATTAATGGTCCACTTCTAACTCGCATCGGTGGGGTAGTGACTATTCTCATGGGTTTGGTCTTTTTAGGTTGGGTCCCCTTCCTGCAAGAAGACAAGCGTCTGCGCCCCAAGCAGTGGAGCACATGGCTTGGGGCACCATTACTCGGTGGGGTTTTTGCCCTTGGCTGGACACCGTGCCTGGGTCCCACACTCGCCGCAATCATTAGTATTTCCGCAGGTACAGAAGGATCCACTGCAGCTCGTGGCGTATTTATGATTATTGGTTACTGTCTTGGTTTAGGCCTACCGTTTTTATTGCTTGCCTTAGGGTCTGCGGCTGCCATGACCGGAGTAGGCTTTTTACGCAGACACTCCCGCACCATTCAAATCATTGGCGGGGTAGCGCTGATCCTAGTCGGCATCGCTTTAGTCAGTGGGTTATGGAACGACTTCATTAATTGGATTCGTCTGCTCACACTCGAATTCGGCGCAACCGCACTTTAAAAGCACTCTAAGAAAAGGACGTTGCTGTGAAATTTCTTCTCATCTGGCTTAAGCGCGCTTGGCACTGGCTGACCAGTATGCGTACGGCCTTAGTGCTATTGTTCCTGCTAGCGCTCGGCGCAATCCCCGGCGCGCTGTTGCCGCAACGTTCGTTAAATGCCGAAAACGTCGCCGAATACATTGCTAACAATGGCAAAGTCGCCGAAATTTACGACAAGCTACAATTTTTCGACGTTTTCAGTTCCACCTGGTTTATCTCCATCGCAGTTCTACTGTTTATTTCCCTCATTGGCTGTATTCTGCCGCGTACGTGGGAACACTATCAAGCGATGAAGACCAAACCGGTTCGGGCACCAAAAAATCTCGAACGCATGCCGTTGCATGGTGAGGGGAGTGTTGAAAAGCCATTAGCCGAGGTGGAGGCGGACATCCGCACTATATTCAAAGGCTGGAATCTCGCGGACTATCAACCAGAAGAAGATCGCGCTGGGGCACGTTCTTTTACTGCTGAAAAAGGTTATTCCCGGGAATTTTATAATTTGTTGTTCCACCTCGGGTTGGTTGGTATGTTAGTCGCGCTGGCAATTGGGCGCATGATCTACTACGAAGGCCAAGTTATTGTTATTGCTAGCGACCGAGAGGATGTGAATTCGCAGTTTTGTAATACTGCCACAGCTAACTTTGACTCATTTCGGGCTGGTTTACTTTTCGACGGCACTGGCTTGAATACCTATTGTCTTGAAGCGCATAATTTCTCGGCGGATTATCTTCCCAATGGGCAGGCCGAAAGCTTCCAATCTGATGTGTCGTATGCAGTGGGTGATGATATTTCCCTACCCGTTTCCGATTGGCAAGACTATACTTTGCGGGTTAATCACCCGCTACGGATCGCTGGGGACCGGGTATATTTGCAGGGTCATGGTTTCGCTCCAACTTTTACTGTGACCTGGCCTGATGGTGAATCTCGTACCCAGACTGTGCAGTTTAGGCCTGATGACCTGACCTATTTCTTATCTTCTGGGGTGCTGCGGTTTGATCCCCCGGCGGGTATGTATCCTGACTTGTATGAGCGGCGGCAAAACCAGTTGACTATCCAAGGCTTGTTTGCCCCGACTGCCCAGTGGAGTGGGGAAAATAATGAGCTGCTCAGTTCTTCTTATCCGGCTATGAACGATCCGGCGGTGGCAATTGATATTTATCGAGGGGATAATGGCTTGGACGCGGGCACTAGCCAGAGTATTTTCTCGATCGACCCCACATTGATTCATACTGGTCAATTGCAGAAAATCGAACGGGTTAATCTTACAGTTGGTGAATCGGTTACTTTGGATGATGGTACTGAGATTACCTTCAATGGGGCCGAGGAGTTTGCCAATTACCAAATTTCCTATGACCCTACCCAAGGGTGGGTATTAGGTTTTACCCTTTTGTCCTTGGTTACCTTAGTTGGTTCGCTTTTGGTGAAACGGCGGCGTGTCTGGGTGCGGTTGCAACCAGTGTCAGACACCGTGACTTTCATTGAAACGGCAGGTCTGGCTCGTACTGATCGTGCTGGTTGGGGGCAGGAATACCAACGGATTCACCGTCGGCTATTGGGCTTACCAGAACCCGAGGAAGAAGACTAGCCCTAAGGGTATGATTGCGGGGCAATCTTAGGTATCCTAAGGCGAGACCAACTTCCGTGGGGCATTAGTAGAAACCGAGGTTTTCGTGCAATGAACGTGGACAATACCCTTGCGGCATTTTCCGATTACGCTTTTTTCAGTGCCTTTGTCATTTATGCTTTAGCGCTTGCCTTGTCGGTGGTGTTTTATATTAAGCGCTTGGGGCTGATTGACTTAGAGCGAGAAAAACAGCGTGTGGTTTCCGCCGAGCTTGTTGCTGTCGGTGGTGATTCTCAAGTTGCGCCACCAACGACTGGTGATACCGACACTACGGACCTTGATGCGAAAATCGCCGAGAAGGAAGTATCTGCCCAGAAGTTCGCAGGTATGACTCAATCAATGGTGTGGTTGGGCATTATTGTCCATGTTGCTTCTGTGGTAATGCGTGGTTTGTCTGCGGGTCGGTTCCCGTTTGGCAACTTGTATGAGTACATCACTGAGATCACGATGTTTACCATGATTGTGGCGGCGGTGTATTTGCAGCGTAAGGAATTGAAAGTGCTGTGGCCGTGGGTGCTGACCCCGATCTTGGCGCTACTGTTTTTTGGTGGTACGAAGCTGTATGTAGATTCTGCCCCAGTGGTACCTGCATTGCAGTCCTATTGGCGGGCCATTCATGTTGGTTCGGTGTCGATTGGTGCTGCGGTGGGTATGGTGTCTGGTGTTGCTTCGCTGTTGTACCTGCTGCGGATGTGGCAACCAGTTGGTGAAGAAAAAGGTATTGCTGGGGCGTTGGCTAAGCCCTTGCCATCAGCTAAGACGCTGGATGCTATTGCTTACCGCACAGTGATTATCACAGTACCGTTGTTTGGTTTGGGGATTGTGCTTGGGGCTATCTGGGCTGAGGCGGCTTGGGGGCGGTTCTGGGGTTGGGATCCAAAAGAAACTGTTTCTTTTATCACTTGGATCCTTTATGCTGCTTATCTTCACGCGCGGGCTACAGCAGGGTGGCGAGACAGCAAGGCTGCGTTTATTAATATTCTGGCGTTGGCCACCATGGTTTTCAATCTGTTCTTTATTAACCTAGTGGTTTCTGGTCTGCATTCCTATGCTGGACTGAACTAGCTGGACTGAACTGCTCAGGCAGAATTAACTGACTTAGGCTAATAGGTTTGGGCTGGCTACTGGCGTGACAGATGGTGGTGGCCAGTAGCTAAGACTTTTTATCTTGGTGTGTTGTGTAAAAGGGCACACCTAGATAGTGCTCATGAATTGGTCTACCTTACGGTATTGCGGGGAAATGATTTCAAAGTATGCCCATTTTCCCCGTTTTTTGCGTGCAATGAGGCCGACTTCGAGCAGCTTTTTCACATGATGGGTAACAGTCGGGGCGGAAATGTCGAGAGCCGCACAGATGTCGGCTGAACAGTATTCGCGTCGAGGGTTATCGCCAATCATGCGTAGAATCTGCAGTCGGGTGGGGTCTCCTAGCACTTTAAAAAGGGAGGCGGCCCGATCAAGGTTGGGTGGTAATGGGGCAGCAATTCTCTCAGAATACGCCTTATGGGAGCACATACATAAAGATTATAAAGGCAAGCATAACTTAAGGAAAGTCTGTCAGCTTAGGCCTCTGGGTTGTCTGTTTGTGGATCCTCTTTTTTGTTTTGTTGGTATTTTTCCTGGGCACGCCGGATGCGTTCTTCTTCTTGACGCTGGGCTTCTTCTTTGGCGCGCCGTTGTTTGAATTGCTTTTTCTCTAGTTCCCAGAGAAAGTTCTCATCGTCGTCTGGCCCTTTGATAGACGGGCGTTGCTCGGTTTTAGTGACCCGATTCTTTTGCCAAGTATGCGGGCCAAAAGCTTGCCAGACCAAGACGATAGCAGCGACGATCAGCAAGAATAGGATGACACGACCCACGGTAATGAAACTCCTTTAAATACCATTGATAAACTCACACCTAGTTTAGGCATAAACAGGACTATGCGGCGGCGAGTTAATTCCAGTGAAAAGTAGCTTACCGGGCAACAGGTTAAGTAGGGTGATGTTGTGAGTGATGAAACCCTTAGTGAAAATCCGGCCCCAACCCCACAGTCTGGGCCTCCTACTGTCGACGACTCATTAAAGGCGGTCGCCCGCAAAAATGTGCTCCTATATGGGGCTGCTCGGTTGGTTCTATTTCTGGTGTTAACAGTGGTGATTCAAGCTGTGGCATTGATAATTGATGCGCCGGTGCCGATCGTTATTTCTGCTATGTTGGCCTTGATCGTGGCAATGCCGTTGTCGATGTTTCTCTTCCAAGGAATGCGTACCAAGGCGACGGAGGCCGTGGCTCAATGGTCTGCGCAGCGCAAGGCCTATAAGGAATGGATTAAGACTGAATTGTCTTCACGTTAAAACTTACGGGCTAGAGATAAAGGGCAACACCGGTGACAACTGCCCAGACCAACATGGCTTTGCCGGTGGTGCCAAGGACTGGAATAAGGGCAGGGCCAATAGCGCCACGTCTCACTGGTGCTGAGGCGTGCCATAGTAGCGGCGCGACTAGCCAACCAATAAGAGCCCAGCTGGTGGCGAAGGCTAAAGACAAGCTAGATACTAGTGGTACGGTGACGGCACCGAGATATAGCATTCGGGTTTTGGGGTCGCCCAGTTTTACTGCAAGG
>JBHACV010000086.1:0-35107 GCA_041854705.1 Corynebacterium sp. | reverse complement strand
CGCAAACACCCAATAATCCCGGTACTCAGGCCCAACATTCTCCTGGATTGCCTGAATATACAGCAACTGTTGAAATGCTGTTATTCCTGGGTAGTCCATCACTGCCGCGCCAAGACGAATCGCCTCCCGCACCATAGAGGGGTCATGTGTATCACCACGAGTGGAAATAATATCTGGTGCATGGAGAACCTCAAGTGCCTCCATAAGTTTCTTGTAACTGTCCATGCTATGTGCTGTTCCTGAGCCTAAATTTTCGCAATGTCACGTGGTGGGACATATCGATCACGTAAATTCTGGTAGGCCTAGAAGCTCAAGAAGCCGGTCATCTTTAAAACCTAAATCTAATACTGCATAGTAGTAGTACTCATCTTGGGGATAGTCAACCGCTTCCCAAAATGCATCGCTCAAATTAGAGGCCAATTGAAAATCTTCTATTGTGAATATTCCAGGTGGCAATTCACTCAAATAATCAACATACCGAGACATAAACACCCCAAGCTGATCGAAGTATTCACTACCTTCAACGATGGGGTAGTCAAAGTCTTGGACAAAATCCCACAGTTGCCCGCAGTCCCACCCAGCATCCAAGAGGGCATATGATGCTAACCGCTTGACTACTTCCACATCCCCAACATGAGCAACTGCTTGTTCCAAAAGAGCAATGACCTCTGGGGAAAGCCCAATAGCATCAAAATTAACCATAAAGATTCTTTCCTAGTTTGCTAGTAGTGCAACAACATTATCGCTGAGGTTTTCTCACCAGGAGATATCAATAGCTCTTTTAACTGTGGTTTTTGCCATAGTGATAGCTGAGTTACAACATGGGTACCCATTGACTTGGTAAAAGTCTTGGTTAGGAATATCGTTCACAGTAGCTTATTTAGCTGTTGGGAAAATATCAATGAGTGCCCAGTACAGGTTTGGCTATTGTCTCAGTATCGAAATGGCTTTATCTTTATTGCGACTTTGCCTTTGAATAAGCTTTATTCTCTTGGTGAGAAAACCTCATTGCATTGTCACTAAAAGTTTTACAAGCAGAACTAGCGCTAAACAGTCCTCATAATGGAGAAGGACCTGTGGCAATGCATAAGGTGAGGGTCATTTTCTATGGCCTTGTGGCAGGCTGGTATGAGAATCAAGCTGCTGTTCTCACGTGCACAGGGTTGTCACAGATACTGTCGGGCGAGAAGTGCAGCTCGATTCCGCTAATCACAAAACCAAAAAACAGTAGATGCAGCTTGATTCCCACTTTCATCCCACCACAACGCATCCCAAAACTGGAGGAACTGGCAAAGCTCCTAGAGGTGTGCACATCAGTGATGGCTCTAACTAGAGTTCCAGCAAGTGGAAGCGGGTCTTTAGTACTTCCTGCGCCTTATTTGCATTGTTTTCGAGGAGATCCCACTGTTCCTGCGGGATGGCTTGGCCCGCGGCTTTGATTATTTCAGTGTTGGGGGTGCCCCATGCGATTGGCATCGGGGAGATTTCGTCCCACTTTTCTTGGCTTTTTACGCTGCGACGGCCAGTGATGGCAACTGCAGGTACGCGCTCACCTTCGCGCCGCTCATGGCCTTCAATGCGGGTCACGGTTCGCGTTGCCAGTCCCCACCGTGGTTCTAGTTCAGGATTGCTATTAAGGTTGACTAGCGCTAGGAGGGTCATATCCCGGGAATTTACTTGGGCGATTATGGCAGGGCACAGCTCGTAGTTGCGATACAGCGATTGTGCGTTTCCTACTTGCTTGGGGATGACAATAATCAAGATGAAACTGATGAGTGCCATGATGCCAAACGTTCCGATGACTAGGATGCCTAAGGTACCACCGAAATAGAGCTTCAACCCAAAACCGATAGCCAGCAAGATCAACCCAAAAAGGAAGGCAGAAATCTGCAGCCTTTTGGTATCTTTTAATAGTTCATTGTTTTTCTTTGCATGCTCTTCATTTACATCGAATTCGAAAAAGTTCATTAGTTATCTACTTTACTTTCCTACAGAGATATCAGCTGCATCAACAATACGATAAGCGTATCCTTGTTCGGCAAGAAAACGTTGGCGATTGGCAGCATAATCTGCATCAATGGAGTCTCTACTGACAATCGAATAGAAATGCACCTCGGCTCCATTGCGTTTGGGCCGCAATAGTCTTCCAAGCCGCTGGGCTTCTTCTTGTCTAGAACCGAAGGTGCCGGATACTTGGATAGCTACAGCTGCGTCGGGAAGATCAATTGAGAAGTTTGCTACTTTGCTTACTACCAAGGTTTTCAGTTCACCATCCCTAAACTGCTGGAAAAGTCGCTCCCGCTTGTTTGTTGAAGTTTTACCGTCAATGATTGGTAGGTCAAACCTGCGACCGATTTCTTCTAGCTGCTCGATATAGGCTCCGATAATGATGGTCGGTTGGCCATGGTGTTTTTCTAATAGTCGAGCCACAGTTGGAATTTTGCTACCGGCACAGGCAGCAAGACGGTAACGGTCTTTGGACTCTGCTGTGGCATAGAGCATTCGCTCATCTTCGGTCATAGTGGTCCGTATTTCAGCGCAGTCGGCTGTGGCAATAAAACCTTGAGTTTCGAGATCTTTCCATGGGGCGTCGTAGCGCTTGGGTCCGATGAGAGAGAAAACATCAGCTTCCCGGCCATCTTCGCGTACAAGGGTGGCGGTCAGTCCTAACCGACGCCGTGATTGCAGATCTGAGGTCATGCGGAACACCGGAGCTGGTAATAAATGAACCTCGTCATAGATAATGAGTCCCCAATCCCTCGAGTCGAAAAGTTCTAATGCTCGGTATTCACCTTTGGTCTTCCTAGTGACCACCTGGTAAGTAGCAATGGTGACTGGGCGGATTTCTTTTTTCTCACCGGAATATTCACCGATTTCTTCAGCTGTCAGACTGGTGCGTCGTAGTAACTCATCCCGCCATTGTCGACCTGCTACAGTGTTGGTGACCAAGATTAAGGTGGTGGTTTGAGCCTTGGACATGGCAGCAGCACCAACCATTGTTTTACCTGCACCACAGGGCAAAACAACTACTCCAGAGCCGCCAGCCCAGAAAGAATCTGCCGCCATTTGTTGATAATCACGAAGGCTCCACTCTTCCTTATCAGTTGAAAGTGATATGGGATGGGATTCGCCATCAATAAAACCGGCAAGGTCCTCGGCAGGCCATCCAATTTTCACAAGTTCTTGTTTTAGCCGACCACGTTCGGAGGGATGCACCACAATGGTTTCAGAATCAATATGGGTGCCTAACATGGGGGAAATCGACTTGTGGCGGGTGATCTCAGTCAAAATGGCAGGTTCAGCAGATTCTAAGATGAGCCCATGCGCGGGGTGCTTGTGTAAGCGGACCCGGCCATATCTGGACATGGTTTCGGTGACGTCGATAAGCAAAGCTTGGGGGACTGGGAAGCGAGAAAAACGCTCTAGGACATCGACAAGTTGTTCGGCGTCATGCCCAGCGGCCCGGGCATTCCACAAGGCTAAGGGGGTTATTCGATAAGTATGTACGTGCTCTGGGGCGCGTTCCAGTTCGGCGAAAGGACTCAATGCCATGCGTGCATCGGCAGCGTCTGGATGATCGATTTCCAGTAACACCGTCTTGTCAGATTGCACGATTAGTGGTCCCACTGGAGCCTCCTTTATGACACCATGCTGGTGTTTACGTACGAATTCATGCGGGCAAAATCATCATTTTACCTTTTACCTAGTCTTTGACAATCACTGCTTCAGTTACCCGGTAGATCTGGAAGTGGTGGAGTTGTCCAGTGTGTTGATCTAGAGCGGATACCTGCCCACCAGTCACAGCAATAGGAGTTACTTCAAATCGGCTAGCAATCCCTTGTCCATCGACGACTCCAATGTGCAACCGTTGTTTAAGACGGATGGCGGTTTGGATGGTGGTGAGTGGGCTCAGATCGGAAGTATCGGTTACCGCGCTGGTGGCAGTCTCATCAGTGCTGGATCGTAGTGATTGTAATGCGGCTGCTAGGTGTTCGGGGTCAGGTTCGGAATTTTTTATGGCTGCGGCTTTGGGTGTGGGTAGTCGCAGTGGTTTTTGCCGAATGTCAATGCTTAATCCCTCGGCGTTCTCGGCTACTGGATGGAAACCAGCTTCTTTTAAGGCCGTAAATACCTGTGATAGTGGTGCCTGCGAGATCGCAACTGTCGGGGCCAGCAGCCGTAAGGCTAAATGCGCAGCTACTTCGCTGTTACTGAGTTGCAATAACAGCGCCTCGTCGTCGCACCGCAAGTAACTTAAAGCAGGGCCACCCCGCAGGTGACCATGTCGGCGGGCGATGTCTTTAATGAGGAACTCTACAGTTTGCGGTAGTTCTCCGAGCACATGGGAATGTAGAAAAGCAAGCAAATCTTCAGCGGTACGCCCAGCATCGAATGCTCGTTGGATACTGCGTTCGCTAATTCGGTAGACGCTGGCAAGACCGGGCGATTCGATATCGGTGAATAAGCTGACTTCTTGCTGGATTTGATGCGTTAGTGGCCCAGGTGCCAACAGTGTCATATCACCTTGTGGGATTAAAATCTCTACTGCTGCTGGGGTCTGGGCGGTGGTGAGTGCCAATAGGTCCTCGGCATCACCACCAGCTAGCAGAAGCGCCAAGATCGCTGCCGGGTACAGCACCCCTGATTGCTCGTAAACCACCCCTAGCCAGCAGGCCTCGTTAAGGATCTCGGTTATTAGCTTGGCGTCCAACGTACCAGCAGCTAGTGGCGCGTGATAATGCACTATCTGCCGAAGCTCGGCACGAGTGAGGGGCTGGTCGCAGGAAGCCAAAACTTGTCGACGCCATTGGGGCAGCTGGGACACCACTGTTTCTGCTGACAACGCCCGAATGGGTTTTTCCACTCGCCATGGGGCAACTGTGGCATATCGCCACCAACTGGTGACTATCAAAGCCCAACCTTCTGCGAGCGGAGCAGCAAGAAAATCAGCGGACAAGGTGGTTGGTGCGAGTACTTGTTCTTCTGTTGCCTCGTTAAACCCACGATCGATGAGTCGAGCAGCTAGCGCCACCGAGATGACACGCAATGCTGTCTTTTCTTCACAGTCCAAGACTGTGCGTAGGCCAGCAAGGGCCCGTACTCCCAATGCGCCATCTTTTAATAAGGGGGTAGGTGAATGTCCGAGGTGTTCAATCAGGGTGCGAACGAGACGCAAAGCTTCTAGCGCAGCAGCAGCTAATTGTTTGTCGATTTCTGCTGGTGCGGGTGGATGTTCGGCGACCGTGATGGGAGCCAGTGAAATAACTGGTGGTTCAACCTCGGTCAATAAACACCGAACCAGATAGGGGAGTCGCACTGTTTTTGCATCGATACGGTGCAAAAGCCCAGCTTTCAATAATTGGGGAACTGGTCGGCTAGGATCGGCATCAACTCCAGCATCTTTAGTGATCCCGCTACCGCCGGTAGTTATGAGTGTGTCGAGGATTTTACGTTGTGGTGCGGTAACCGCTGCAAGTGCTGCCGCAACCTCGTCTCGGTTTTGATGGGCCGATTCGATGAGGCTCCACTGTTGGGGGAAAGCAGCCATAACCTCGGGTGCGATCTGAATACGATCAGTGGTTCCGAATACTAAAGCGTATGTTAATAGCCGTTGAATACTGTCTGCCACGACTAGATCGGGCAGAAGATCATGGAGTTGAGTGGTGATTTCGGGGGCATCCACAGGTTTGAGCTCACCCCCAAGCTCTGCAGTGGCTTCTAAAACGGCGATGTCACTAGCATTGAGCTTGAAGATAGCACGCCGAGTAGAGGTTCTTAGCTTTAAACGCGCAGCTAGTGACCTAATTCCTGGTGGTAGTGGAAAGGTTGCATCAGGGCGGTTGGCTAGGATTTCTTTCAAAAACGGCTCACCCAGAGATTGCAGCCAAGTGCCAAAGTCGGGGTGTTCTGAGGCTTCGTGGTTCGAGATGCTCATGATTCCTGCAATTTTAGCTGCAGTTTAAGTGACTTTATTGCTCAGGTTTGGAACAATAGAGTGCATGGCAAACATGGAGAAAAAAGGTTATGTAGATCCGGGCTGGCCGACCGAAGTACCCGGAGGCGGCCATTATGTTACTGAGTTGGTAGCAAAGTTCGCAGGCGCTAATAGCCCTTATGGCGACATTGAGTTCCCACGCCCAGTAGAAGAACTGGGTTATGTG
Source organism: Corynebacterium sp. (assembly GCA_041854705.1). Lineage (GTDB taxonomy): Bacteria > Actinomycetota > Actinomycetes > Mycobacteriales > Mycobacteriaceae > Corynebacterium. The sequence goes on along the minus strand of JBHACV010000086.1, from coordinate 28,946 downwards.
CATCCCTACACTCGGATTAATAAGTAGTTTTTAAAAACTTCTGCCCCCGCAGGTGACCTAACCTTCTGCTGGTACATAAAATATTCTTAGGTGCCCTGGGGGCTTTATTGTTGTCACCAGCATGGAGTGGTTTCTAGGGGCAGTGACTTACCTCTGGTATGGGCTGCGTCGTTGATGGGGGTGGGGATTGCGGCCATGTTCTGGGCGCCGTGGTTTCCGGTTGCGACGGTGGGGTGGAAAGTCTCCATTGTGCTCATGGCACCCCTCAGATTCGTGATGACAGTTGGGGCCATGCGGGTGCTGTGGTACGTCGTAACGCTCGGCATCGAATTTTTCTGCCAAGCTGGAGACAATGCGGTCTAGGTTTGCGATGAAGGTGGCTTTTTCTTCCTCGGTCAGTACTTCAAGCGGATCAAAGCTGGGGCGCTCACTTAGTTTTGTTGCCTCTTGCTCGCCTAGTTCAGTCAGGTGTACCAGTCGGGCTCGGGCATCATGGGGGTCTACTTCGCGGTTGATGAAACCGGCGGTCTCCAGTTTGGTCAACACTTCACCCAATGATTGGGGTCGAATGCCTAGTAGATAAGCAAGTTCGCGCTGTGAAATTGGACTATTGAGTTTTAGCAATGCCAGTACTCGACCTTGGCCGTGGAAAGCATGTGGACCGCCGTGCCGATGTTGGCGAGGACCTGGTCCGTGGTGCTGCTCATGTGCGGCAGTGTTGCCGTGGCGCAGGAGCATGCCGAGCCGGAAAACCTGATGGATAAAGGATTCTGGATATTCGGAGTTGAAAGCACTCTGATTCATGAGTGTGGTCCTTTCGATTAGAAGTGATCGTTGATTTCAACCTCCTTTGTGAAGGTACCTACAGATATTACAAAGGTGCCTTAGTATTGTCAACAGGTACCTTCATATTTTGGTTTTGTCGAGCTCTTTGCCCTTATCGGGTGGGCTGGCAAACAGAAACTTGAGTATAAATAACTGCAGTTGATAGCTTTTCGACGCCTGCCTTAATTCCTTCGTGTTCGACCTGTGTGGTTCAGATTGGGGAGAAACTGGACACCAACATTGTCGTCAAAGCCAGCGGAATCGGGGGATTGGTTTTAATAGTTTCCTTGCTCATCGCTAAAGCTTTTGTTTTAGCGGCAGTGGGAAAGCATCTGATGGGCGTAATTGCAATGGGTGAGGTGTTCCGGTGGTTGGCAATGGATATGCTTGTTACACGGGTGCCTGTAATTCTTAATAACTCATTGAGCAATTGAGCGGCGCTTTTCTTTAATGGGTTAGCACAGCTTTAAGAATCGCGACGGTAAGGGCAATGACAGCGAAGATAGCGCCGCCAATCCAAGTGCGAATGGTGATGGGTTCCTTGCGATAATGGGAAATAACAAAACCGATAGAGAAAATCCGACCCACCAGAGTGAGAATCGCTCCGTGCCACGCCCATTCTCCAGGGATGAAATGCAGCATGGATAGGATTAGTACTAGGGCTGGGGTAGCAGTGGAACTCACAATCGGGAACGCATTCCGAAGAGCATGGACAAGCTCCTCCCAATTGATTCCTGAACCCTGTAGGACACGGTGCTCCTGTGTCTCGGCGAGGGTATGTGCGAGGAATGTTGTGACTCCTGTTGCTAGAAGAACTAGCATGGCATGACCATGCTCAACGTCCTCTGGTGTGACAAGAATCAAGGTAGCTAAAGCAAGGATATTGCCGTAGGCATAGGCCGATACCCGGTGAGCAGCATCATGCGGTGAGAGCCCAGAAAGTGACAGTTGTTTTTCGGAATAGCGACGAGGCATAAGGGTGATTGTATGGCATCAATTGCCGGAGTATTCTGCCGGTACGATCGGCGGTCATTACACTGGTGCACAAGGAAGCATCACTGAGATTTGAGGTAGCTATGAGTGTCACGATCAACATCTATTACACTGGTCAGGCTGGAAGTGCCCAGAGGTTTGCTGAGGAAATGGTGAGTAGTGGTACTGTTGCCAAGATCCGTGCCCAAGAGGGAAACCTGCGCTATGAGTACTTTCAACCTCTGCACGACCCAGAGACACTCCTGCTGATTGATGCGTGGGTAGATCAGACAGCCATCGATGTGCACCATAGGTCACCCATGATGGCCACTATCGCCGCCCTACGGGAGAAATATGACCTGCAAATGAGGGTGGAACGGTATGTCTCCGATGAGAGCGGCGAGGGGCACGGCGACAGCGCTTTTATTCGCCAGTAGGACGGGACAGCATGGGGATGGCATGCTGCTCACCGGTGCGAATAGCACGTAGTGTCCCCGAGGAGCAGGTGGTGACGATCTGAGCGACGCGCGGCGCTAGCAGCATTCAGGTTGATCCAAGGGCGGCATTGAGGATTGAACACGTGGTTGTCTCTCCACACACATTCGGTGGCGTGGGCACACAAATCGGGCTTCCAATGCACGGTGATGTCGTCGGTATTGTAAAACTTGAAGCCCTGTTCGGTGAGGTCAGCATAGGTGGTCATAATTCACCAATCAGGCAGGCTGGCAGCATCAGCGTACCTGGAGCACCTTGTCGGGGGCTGCTATGCTTGAATGGAAAACATCGGAGGACAGTACGCCGTAGCGTAGGGGATCGTAGGTGGTACCACCTGCATACCGCCTGTTAGATGAAGATGTCGGGTGAGCCCGGATTGTACAACCACGCATTGTGCAATCTGGGCTTTTTGTGTTGCACAGAAAGAAGGATGGACATGGATATTCGGCTATTACCACTGCAACCGGAGGATGTGGATCGGTTTGCAGCAGAAGCACAGGATGCGTTTCAGCAGGCAGTGGATAATACAGATGAAAAGGCGCCATTGCCGGTTTTGCCTCGGGAAGACATAGACAAATCGTTGGCACACCCTCGTGCCCAATCGTGGGTGGCATGGCTTGGTGAGCAACCAGTGGGTGGAGCCATCATTTATGCGAACGCTCAAACTCAGGAACACGAATGTGCCATTTTATATATAGCTACTACAGCCCATAGCAAGGGGATTGGGACCGCACTATGGTACGCCATCGAGCGCCAGTACCCAATGGCAAAAAAGTGGACGTTATGCACTCCCTATTTCGAGGTGCGCAATATTCACTTCTACTTGCGTAAGTGCGGGTTCCATATTGTAGATCTTTTTAAGGAAGAAAATGCATCGGAATCAGTGCCGCCGGGTACGAATCTCATGTTCTCTTTTGTTAAACGCATGGATGGGCGATGGGAATAGCTATGCTACCCCAAAGGCGAGCAGGCCCAGCAGTGAGCAACCAAATGCAGTAGCTGAGTGGTGGTGCCTACAGTAAACGGGTCTGATCTCGATGTGTTATCAAGATCAGACCCGCTAGATGTGACCAAGTTGGTCATTCGACAGCTTGCTCAAAATCCTTATTAGAAGAAAATCTTAGAGCTTAAGTCGAAGGACCAGGCCACTCCATCAAGGAAGAAAGTTATCAGAAACTGAATATCTTTAACGATGCTAGAAAACATATGCCATCACCTTTTAATTAGTTTACTAAAGTTGTATCTGACAAAAGGTATATCAGGAGCTAACAACAATCTATTACACGCATGATGAGTAAGTGATAGAGCAAGCAACCTCATGTTGTATGAAATATGACTCACTTTTAGCGACGAATGTGTTGGTGACAGGCATGGTGGTGAAGCTTGGTCAGATCATTCGATATCGCTAGTTGTACTGGTCTAAGCCTGAGACAAGGAAAATGTGTATCTAGACTTAGTGCCTTTCTGCGGTTTCTCTGTGATTAGGGGAGTGTTTTGAGATCACCGTATTTTCTACAGCGAGGCGTTGGTTCCTCTCACCTGCTGAAATTATTAATGTCGGAAATCTGCCCCTCCTAGTGCGATAGGCAGTGATTGATGTTTTTGGTTTCCGCTCCCGTAATGCTTGACGACGACACCAGCGTATGACGTTGGCGGTAACCAACCACTGCAACAAAGTCGCTCATATTGACCTGTGGCTAGTGCACTTCGTGTGCGCATAGAAATACTCCCCACTAATTGGACACTGATTTTCAGTCCAACTTTTGGGGAGTAGTTCAGAGTTTTGCTAGGAGGGTGGAACTTAGTGTTCGACCGCCTTTTCCACACCCACACCAGTGAGGGAGCGCACTTCCATTTCAGCTGCCTTTTCTGGCAAGTTATCTGGCTTGCCAATCAAAGTGCCAATGATGCCTAACAGGAAGCCAGCTGGGATGGCGATGATCGACGGGTTGGTCAGCGGGAACCACGCGAAGTCGATGTTTTCACCGAGCATTGCAGTTTCAGCACCAGAAACTGCTGGGGAGAACGTGATAAGAATGATCGAGGTGAGTAGACCGCCGTAGATTGAGAACAGCGCGCCAGTTGTGTTGAAGCGCTTCCAGTACAGCGAGTAAATAATGGTTGGCAGATTCGCAGCAGCGGCGATACCGAAGGCGAGTGCCACCAAGAAGGCGATATTCTGCCCCATTGCGCCAATGCCAAGGATGATTGCGAGGATACCAATGACCACCACTGTGATGCGAGAAACCCGAACCTGCTCTTCTTCGGTGGCCTCGCCATTGCGAATAACCGAATTGTAGATGTCGTGAGCAACCGAAGCCGAGGCGGTAATTGCTAGACCAGCGACCACCGCGAGGATGGTAGCGAAGGCAATGGCGGAGATGATTGCCATGAAGATAGTCCCACCGACCTTGGCGGATAGCAGCAGCACTGCGGAGTTCACGCCGCCGGGAGCAGCCTGGATGGTTTCTGGGCCGACCAGTGCGGCAGCGCCATAGCCCATGACTACGGTTAGCAGGAAGAAGGTGGCTACAATACCAATGGTCCAGGTGACTGAACGACGTGCTTCACGAGCAGTAGGAACAGTGTAGAACCGCATCAGAACGTGGGGCAGACCAGCGGTACCAAAGACCAGTGCGAGACCCAAAGAAACGAAGTCAAGCTTAGTGATGAAGTCCTTGCCATAACGCAGCCCTGGACCAAGGACATCTTCTCCCTTGGGGTGGTTAGCAACGGCTGCCTCAAGAGTGGCATTGAAACCGCCACGCAATGCCCAGAAGGTAAGCAGTGCAATAATCATCGAACCGCCAACCAGCAGGACGGCCTTAATCATCTGGACATAGGTGGTGCCTTTCATACCACCGAGCAAAACGTAGACGATCATGAGCACGCCAACCACGGTGACCACAGTGTTCTGTGCGGCACCACCGGAGATACCAAGCAGCAGAGACACGAGACCACCAGCACCAGCCATTTGAGCGATGAGGTAGAACAACGAGATAGTGAGGGTAGAGATCGCGGCTGCGGTGCGCACTGGTTTCTGCTGTAGCCGGAATGAAAGCACGTCAGCCATGGTGAAACGACCAGTATTACGCAGTGGTTCGGCAACAAGCACCAGAGCCACCAGCAGAGCGATCAGGAAGCCCACAGAGTATAGGAAGCCATCGTAACCGTAGATAGCGATAGCGCCGGTGACGCCGAGGAAGGCGGCGGCAGACAGATAATCACCTGCGATAGCAAGGCCGTTTTGCCAACCAGAGAAGGAAGCGCCACCGGTGTAGAAGTCGGAGCCCTTCTGGGAAGTCTTGCGAGTCGCGCGGATGACGAAGGTCAAGGTGGCGACGATGAACAGAACGAAAATAGCGATATTGAGAATCGGATTACCGGTCTCGATTTGTTCCTGAGCGAGAATGTGATTCATGGGTAATAGCTCTCCTTGTTACCGGTTTGGGTTTTCCATCTTGGTACGGATGGCTTCGGTCGCGGGGTCAATCTTGTTGTCAGCAAAGCGGACGTATGCCCAAGTAATCAGACCGGCAGTAGCAAACTGAGCAAGACCAAGTACCATGCCGAGGTTGATGGCGCCGTAAATGGGAGTCTTAACAAGATCCACAGCGAAGGTGGCGGTAACGATGTAGAAGATGTACCACGCCAAGAAAGCGATGGTCATAGGGAAGGCGAAACTGCGGAAAGTCTTGCGCAGCTGACCAAACTCCTCAGACTCGCTCATTGCGATGAACTCGTCTGGTGTTGGAACGTGCTTAACGCTATCGGGTGAAGACATAGAGAAGGCCTTTCAACAGGTGTTTTAAAGGTCGTCCTAAAAGGTTGGTGTCGAAGCCGCTGGAAGCGTAATTGGTCTGAGCCGACAATGCGACTCAGATGTGCTGAGTGGCCCATCACTAACTTTTAGCGATGTGGGTTATTACACACTAAATCTTGAGCCTTGTCTCTCTTTTGCAGATAAATGGGGGTAATTTATTAACACAAGAAACTTTGCAAAGTTGTGAATCTGGGGGAAAGGGGGCTGTTCTTGATTTTCAATAACGGGGGCTAATTTGAAAAAATACGTGGTAGGGACAATCGCTGAAATAGAACAAAGCGCCACACTCTCGTAAGAAAGTGTGACGCTTTATTGGCTTGGGGGTGAAAAGCCGACTACCCCCATTGGGGGCTGTCAGTCCTTGCGTTTAACCTTGGACCGCTGCATCAATGACTTCACGATTCGTGGTATAGAAAGCGTTGAAGTCGCCACGGTTAGCGGTGTAGAAGGCGTGCACATCAGCAGGGACCTGAACACCCAGAGAAGTCAGACGGGTGGCCATCAGGTTGTACACAGCATCGGATGCGAGGGTGTTTGCCTCAGCATCGGAGGATGCATTGTCAACGGCCTGAGCCACTGCATTCTGGATAGCAGCTGGTGAGTTCGGGGCGCTGCGAGGGGTGGAAGGAGAATTCAGACCAAGCTTTCTGGAGCAGGAGGGCCATGCGCCCCAGCCCTGACCTTCAAGCACGCGTTCAGCCACGACAATCTGCTGTTCACGAGATGCCTGGTATGCGTAAGGTGCGAATTCCTGACCGCCATAACCGTTCCAAGTGGAGGGGGAGAACTGAAGTCCACCGTGGAAACCGTTGCCGGTGTTGATGGCCCAGTTTCCGCCAGACTCACACTGGGCTAGCCGATCCCAGTCAGAGTCGGGAGCCGCATTAGCAGTGGGCGACATAATGACGGTGGCAGTGCCGACTGCAACCGTGGTTGCTGCAAACTTCTTGAAGGGCGATGCAGTCTTACGTGCGTGTCGTGCCATTAGTTGTTAATCCTCTCGTTGGCCGCTCAGTTAAAAGTCACTCCTTGAGGCAAGGAGATCATTCCTACCACAATAGCCGAATTCGGCTATTGTTCCTCACCTTGTTTCCTTAAGTTTTCTGGTAGTGGGCGTCTCTCGTGGTAGACCTCGAAATGGTCCAGATACTCAAAGCGGTGCCCGTTTTAGTTCCGGTGCCCAAGGTGAGGCCATGAGCGGAGGCTTAACCGGAAGTTTCCCTAAACCGGGGCGCTTGAGAATTAAGACTAGTGCTTTATAACATTTTTGTCACATTTTCCTTTGCTACGTAACGTGGTAGCGGGTTTAAAGCGGTGAAAAAATATGTAATTGGCGCAGCTAGGTAGACTTTCTGTGGATTTCCTGTGATTTGCGAATTATTCTTCACGTTTCTTTCTAAAAAGTTAGTAGCTTCTCAGCTTTTGGTGAAAAATGGGCGCCAAATGTGTAGCCATTGAATAACGTCGCTATTGGGCTACAATAAAAAACTTAGGCTTTGTCCCACCTCTGCAGTCCAAGCTGAAATATCTCTTGTTGTCTAAGCGTTAAAGTGGAATGCCACTAACACCTCAAAACAAGCCTGAGGCTGATTGTGGATTTGGTGGCAATAATATGTAGTTGACTCTGGCCATCAAGAGATGAAAGGTAGGTTGGTCAAAATGCCGATCGGCAAAGTGAAATGGTACGACCCGGAGCGTGGCTTTGGTTTCATCTCTTATCCAGAAGGAGAAGATTGCTTTGTTGGAAAAGCGGTGCTTCCCAAAGGCGTAACAGAACTACACCGGGGCCAACGTGTAGATTTTGATTTCGCTGCTGGCAAGAAAGGCCCACAGGCATTACGAGTCCGTTTGCTCGACGAGCCCCGCCCGCGCAAGGTAGAGCACAAATATCAACCTGAAGAGCTTGGCTCTATGATCGCTGACATGGTGACCATGTTGGAGACTCGGGTACAACCCAAACTCACTGCTGGTCATTACCCAGATCGCAAGGAGTCCAAACAGATTGCAAATATCCTCAGGGCAGTAGCTAAAGAACTCGACGTTTAGGGATACTCGTGCCCACATATCAACGTTTGTACCTTCGGGCTGAACTTGGTTGCTGGCCACTTTGGGATGCTGACACGGGGAAAATATCAATCCATAAATAGGGTTACCATCAAATTTGATGGTAACCCTAGATTTTTGGCAGGCAATCTTATGACTTCAACAATCCTGCCGCTGAAGAAGCGGAGTTTCATAATCAGGGAACACAACTAGCTGCAGCGCCTAGGGTTCCCTACCGTGGTTTTGATTCCCCCACAATGCTGCTAATCCGCTTATAACGGGGGCTGAATAATCTATTCTGGGACTGACAGGGACCAAGTGGTGGTGTAGGGGGTTTCCACGCCTTGGGCGTCATGTCCGATCATGACTGCCTTGATTTCTATCACCACTAGCTTTGGCCGAGTGGTGCTGTCATCACTCACTGGATCAATGGTTACTGGTACTTCGGCGGTTTCCTGCTCATAAGGGCCGTAATAGAACTCATCATTGGCAGCTGGATCATCGTAAATCGTCAATAAAGACCAGTCATGGTCGTAGATTTCCTTCGGCAACTGCATGGTGATTGTTGCAGAATCATCGGCAGCAATAGTTGGAACCTCAGCCTCGTTGCACTCTACTCCCGGCTCGCACACACTGAAGGGAAAAACCTCCACGGTTTCGGCTCCGGTTGAGGCGGTGATGGCGACCTCGGCTGGTTCAGGGCCGGGACGACTATTCCACCAGTTTTGAAACAGCAGGCTAATGATAATCACAATGATAACGGCCACCACCAAGGCGGTGATCTGCTTCATATTTTTGCCCATTGCCTTTGAACTCATGGTTGTTTATCTTAGCTTTTCTCTACAAAACGCACTTCATATAGGTCCGGCCAGCGTTTTCCAGTAATAAAAAACCGATCCGATCCAGGAATATGAGCGATGCCATTAAGCACATTATTGGAATCCGGTTCAGCATTATTGGGCACATTACTGGCGTCAATTCGCTGACTAACCGTGCCATTGTTGACATCGATGACATAAATATCGGTGGTCATGAAGACATTGGCATACACCAAGCGTTTGCCATCGGCAGTGGTAACACATTCCAACTCATTGAGTGCAGCACTGCTATTAGCGAAATCCAGCGTGATACTCATCTGATCTTTAAGTGCAAAAGTCGCAGGATCGAGCAGTTTTAAGGTTTCGGTGCCGTCTGACATCACCAGCACATCGTCAAACGAGCATAAACCCCAGCCTTCTCCCTCATAGCTGGCGGTATCGACCACAGCAAGAGTTTGGGCGTCTCGTTTATAAGCAATACCGTCTTTCCAGGTCAACTGCCATACATGGTCGCCTGACTTGGTTACACCTTCGCCAAACTGTTTCTGGTCAAGTGACTGTAGCTCTGATTGCTGGCCGTCAATGGTGCGGTAATAAACTTGACTTTCGCCCCACCAGCCAGTTCCCACTAACAGTTGTTCACCATCGAATTCTAAACCTTGGGTAAACGAGGTCGGGTCGAATGGGTGGGTGGCTAGAATCTCAACGGTTAATTCAGTTAGCGCTTGTTGCTTTTCGACGCTTGGCCCCACCTCGGGGCTGGTGCAGCTGGCAAGCAAGACGACACCAGCAAGAAAAGCGATCAGTTTCATCCGCGAGTTCACACCTTCTATTTTGCCCGATTGTGCATTCTCAAACATCTATGGGAAATAATAGGAAGGTGCCACGTAACGGATCTCGAAAATCACCGCTGCTGAGCAAAGTTGCTATTGGTGTTGCTCGTAGCGCTCTAGAAGAGTTGGGCGAAGGCGAAGTTGGCCAGCACATCGGAGTGAGCAATATTGGCAGAAACTTTGCCACTCACCGGTTTGCCGCTCATGTGCCGGGTTACACCGGTTGGGAATGGAACGCTGTGGTCGCCTGTGCCGAAGGTTCCCGGTGGGTGACAGTTTCTGAACTAGCACTTGTACCTGGGGGTGAAGCATTAAAAGCACCTGATTGGGTGCCATATCACGAACGAGTGCAGCCCGGTGATCTCGGACCTGGTGATCTCATGCCCCCACGGACCGATGATCCCCGATTAACTCGCAGGACTGAGGATGCGATCGTCGAAAAGCAAAAAGCACATGGTGGGTATTTCCTTTCTGCAGCTGGGCTAACTGTTGCGGCCGATCGGTGGCAGGCCGGGGTACATGGACCGAAGTCTCCGTATGCCCAGAAGGCAAAGTTAAATTGCGTTACTTGCGCTTTTTTCATTCCCTTGGTGGAACCAGTGGGCCAGCGATTTGGGGTGTGCGCCAATGAGTTTTCTGCTGATGGGGAAGTAGTTACCGTGGATTATGGTTGTGGTGCACATTCAGAAACTCCACCTTCAGATCCATTGGGTAATCCGCAAGCGCAGGCCTTTGATGATGAATTAACAATTGAGATGGAGTTTTAGCCCACACCGCTATGTCGTATCTGGCTGGTTTTGCATCGACGCTGGTTAAGTGCAATTCTGATAGCAGGAAATGTTTGTGAACACTCTGAAAGAAGTTTCAGAGTCTTAACAATTTGGAGAAGTAATGGCTGAAACAACCGTTGGTGCCAGTGTGCCACGTAGTGGAATAGATCGCTTTTTCCAGATCACAGAACGCGGTTCCACCATTGGAACCGAAGTTCGGGCTGGCGTGGTGACCTTCTTCGCGATGGCGTACATCATCATCCTCAACCCTCTTATTATCGGTACTGGGGAAGATCTCAATGGCAAAGTTCTAGGGATTCCGCAGGTAGCCGCCGCAACTGCCCTCGCTGCTGGCGTCATGACCATCGCGTTTGGGCTCATTGCCCGTTACCCCTTTGGCATTGCTACTGGGTTGGGGATCAATACGCTAGTGGCAGTGACGATGGTCTCGTCCGAAGGCCTCAGCTGGGAAGAAGCGATGGGATTGGTGGTGCTTGACGGCATTATCATCGTGCTGCTGGCGGTCTCTGGATTCCGAACCGCCGTTTTTGAAGCGATCCCACCTGCCATCAAGGCTGCAATGGGCGTGGGCATTGGTATGTTTATCGCCATGATTGGGTTGGTGGATGCAGGTTTTGTCCGCCGGATTCCAGATGCTGCCAACACTACCGTTCCAGTAGGACTTGGTATTGGCGGATCTATTGCCTCGTGGCCAACCTTTGTTTTTGTTATTGGCTTGGTCATTTGTGGCGTGATGGTGATTCGTAATATTCGAGGTGGGCTATTTTTCGGCATCATCATCACTACTGTCATTGCTATGGTCGTTGAAGCTTTAACTGGTGCGGGGCCTTCCGTTGTGAATGGGGAAGCTGTGCCCACTGGCTGGTCCTTGGCAGTACCATTACTACCCTCGTCTATAGGTGGGTTGCCGGATCTGTCCATCATTGGTGAGGTTTCCTTATTCGGGGCATTTAGCCGGGTTGGTGCCCTCGCCGCGACCTTATTGCTATTTACCTTGGTACTAGCCAACTTCTTTGATGCAATGGGAACTATGACGGCTTTGGGTAAGCAGGCTAATTTGACCGATGAAAAAGGCAATCTGCCGAATCTCAAAGCAGCATTGGTGGTGGAAGGTGCTGGTGCCATCGTTGGTGGTGGTGCTTCTGCCTCATCAAATACTGTCTATGTTGATTCGGCGGCTGGTATTGCCGATGGCGCTCGCACCGGATTAGCGAATATTGTCACTGGCCTACTGTTTTTGGCAGCGATGTTCCTGACTCCGCTGTATTCCATTGTGCCAATTGAAGCAGCTGCACCAGTGTTAGTAGTGGTTGGTGCGCTGATGGTGGGGCAGATTCGTGATATTGACTTCACCAAATTCTATATTGCCTTGCCTGCCTTTTTGACCATCGTCGTGATGCCATTTACCTATTCCATTGCCAATGGTATTGGCGTAGGCTTTATTGCTTATGTGCTCATGACTTCTGCAGCTGGTAAAGCAAAGGAAATCCACTGGATTATGTGGTTGATTTCGGCCCTGTTCTTGGTGTACTTCGCAGCAGAGCCACTATTATCTGCTGTTGGTTAGATGGGCTAGGCAGATCATATGAGCATTATCCACATCACCGATTCCCATGACCCGCGTGTCGCTGATTTTCGGGATTTGAAGCATTCGGACAATCGCCCGGATCTGCCTGGTGGTAAAGGGTTAGTAATCGCGGAAGGGCCATTAGTGGTTGAGCGATTACTAAAGTCACGATTTCCAGTACGCACCCTGATTGGTTTCCCCGCAAAGTTAGAAAAATTTCTCGCACAGCCTGACGTAACTGAACTAGTTGCTGGCGTTAATATTTATTCCATCGACCGAAGCACACTTGCGTCAGTTGCTGGCTATGATATGCATCGTGGTTTGCTAGCCGCGGCTGATCGCGCGCCAGCAATGTCCATTTCCCAAGCCATTGCGCATGCCGAAACCGTGGTGGTTCTTGAAGGGGTGGGCGATCACGAAAATATCGGCTCTATGTTTCGAAATGCTGCTGGAATGGGGATAGACGCTGTGCTATTTGGCAATGGCTGTGCCGATCCTTTATACCGTCGTGTGGTACGAGTATCCATGGGGCATGTGCTACGCACTCCTTTTGCTCATTTTCCAGGCCGGTTTACCAACTGGCAACATGGTTTGGCAGAACTCACCAACCATGGGTTCCGGCTTATTTCTTTAACCCCTGATCCACAGGCTACAGACCTTGCCACCGCCCTATACGATGAAAATGGACAACCATGGCCTAAAGTTGCATTGCTCGTTGGTGCAGAAGGACCAGGGCTGACCGAACATGCCATGCGGGCTACTGATAGCAGAGCGCGCATTCCAATGGCACTCGGAACCGATTCACTGAATCTCGCTACTGCTGCAGCAATCGCTTTTTATGAGCGGCTGCGTGGCCGCAGCTAGGCTTCGTCTTCAGCTGATTCATTATCTGTAGTATCTCGCCGACGTTTTATTAATCGAGGCGGGTCCAATCGATCCGCATGTCGCAGCCGGTCCTGTAGCTCAAAACGGGCCGAGTTAAGCTTTTCTGCCAGCAAAAATACGGTCTTTTTGGTTTTCTGTAGAGTTTCCCGAGCTACGGTCGCAGCAGTTGCAGCATAGTCAGTGTTATTGATGACTTCTTCGTAATCATGCACCCCTTCATAATCATCGTAGGGGCGGCGGTTAGTGGTCTCATCTAAAAGGGTGAGCGGGTCGCGTTTGACCGGCCAAGAGTTGAGGTCAGCGAACTTCGGTTCGGGGCGACCATCAATGGCATACCCAACCACATTGATGTTTGGAGCGGTAGCAGGGTTAAAACCCAACCAAGCTTCCTCAGCGGTGCGGGTGAGCTCGATCGGAGCGAACGGTAATGAGATGCGCTCGGGGAGCGGGGCATCAGTGCCGGACCAATAAGGTGATTCAAAAGGCTCTACTAACCCGGTGTCATCGAATACGCGGGTGGGGACGGCAGCAAAGGATCGCTTGAGGGTATCACCCTGCCAATGGGCGAATGCTCCAAAACCGGTTGCTTCATCGGTGGCAAAGGCATAGATATCCGCAGCAGGGATGCTGGCGCGCAACTTGGCTGAGAGCGTCGATAAGCTAGAAATACCCGTGACCACGGTTTGGATGATGGAAAGCCCAGGAAACCCTGCAATGTAATACTCCCCGCGGGAAGCTGAAGCGGAGTGATTGAGAGTGAATTGTCCAATCAGCGCCACCGGTTTTTGCGGATGCAACTGTGCTAAGAGCTTGCGTCCAAAGCCACGATCGGCTCGGGGTGAGGTGGCAATAACTTTTTCCACATCAGCGGTGGTAACAAACCATAAGGTAACAGCGACTTCATCAGGTAATGAATCCATATTGAGTTTTCCTTACATCATTTCCGTGGTCGCTTGGAGTTGGTTCGAACGCCTAGCAGCACATCTTCCCAATGTGGTGTGACCGCTTTACGACGCCGTTTCGTCACCGGTGGGCGTGGTTGCTGGCGCAGCTCCTCGCCCTTGGTTTCTTGCGCTTCAACGGCTTCAGCCCGTTTTGCTTCCTCTTTCATCTCATCGGTGATTACCGGGATAGGTGAGGTAACAGCGGTGAGATTGCGCACTGGTTGCACAAAATCAGGGTCAATCAAGTCAGCCGCCAAGCCATTTCGGGCTACCACTGTGGTGCTGGTGGTGCCGTGACGATGATAAGACCATTCGGCAACCCCAGCAGCCCAGGTCACAGTAATTACCCATTGACCAGCGGCATCCCGATAAGCATCCCAGGTGGCAGTGGTCAGATCGACGCCTCGGGCCGCAAAAGCGGTAGCAAGAATCTCCCACAGCGTAAGTTTCGCAGGGCCATCATTACGTACGGGATGGGCACGCTTAGCCAACTCTGCTAGCCGAGCGCGCTCCAACAGTACTGGATGGGCATAACCTTCGATACGTGAAATGGGTACATCATTTTCTTCAGCGATGAATTCCACTGATGCTCCCGCCCGTATTTTTTCTTGGATTTCCCGGGGGGTCATTTTCAGCGGAGCTGATAGCCGGGAATCAACCTCACGCGACACTCGCTCTGTAGTGGTTTCCGGTTCTTCTGTTGGTGTTTCGCGTGGTGCCGGTTTTGGGGTATCAGTTGACGTGAGCCCAGCAGCGGCGAGGATAGAATCACCAATGGGGGTATCGCTGTACTGAAAAGAGTGGGGATCAGATTCTGGGGCTACAGCAGTGTGGGATTCGGGGGCAGCAGAGTCTGAGTGAGAGCTGGTACTTTCTGCAGTAGGGGCTTCTGGTCGGGTCAGAGCTGTGCGAAGCTCTTCAGTGACCTCAAGAAAAAACTGTTCGCCATTTTCGGTGTGCAGCACTAATGACGTCGTGGTCGATTCGGAGGCTACTAAGAAGAGTTCTCGCATCGTGCACCAACTCCTTACTGTGGGGGTGGCTGTAGCTAATCAGTTTCCTACCTTAACGCACAAACGCACGCATTCACGGTTAAAAAACCCGCTTAGCGTGCGTGTTGAGCAAAATCAAACTATTTGAGTGTGATGTTACTTAGCTGCAAATCCATTATCAAGGAGGTAATCAATTGCCTTGGTGAGCTTTTCGACATCCACTGCGTCAATGGCTGGGAACATACCAATCCGCAGCTGGTTCCTTCCCAGTTTACGATATGGCTCGACATCAAGAATACCGTTGGCCCGAAGAATCTTGGCCAGTAGTGCGGCATCAATGGAATCATCAAAATCAATAGTTCCCACGACAAGGGAACGAAGTGCAGGATCTTGGACGTAGCAGCTTGCCTCTGGACGCCTTTCAGCCCAAGCGTAGAGGGTTTGAGAATTAGCGGTCGTGCGTTCGACCATGCCATTAAGCCCACCGTTGGCGTTCATCCACTCCACTTGATTCTTTAACAACAACAGTGATGCCACCGCGGGAGTGTTGTAGGTCTGGTTCTTTCGGGAATTGTCCACAGCAGTCTGCAGGTTGAAAAACTCAGGAATGAACCGATCGGTGGCATTAATTTTCGCGATGCGTTCGATTGCAGCAGGGCTCATGGCGGCGAACCATAGGCCACCATCGGAGGCAAAACACTTTTGTGGGGAGAAGTAATAAGCATCAGCCTGGGACATATCTACTGGCAAACCACCAGCGCCAGAGGTCGCATCGATCAGAACGAGGGAACCTTCACTATTTGCTGGTCGCACGACCGGTACCATTGCGCCGGTGGAGGTTTCATTATGCGCCCAAGCGATGATATCGCAACCTGCCATAGCCTGTGGCTCTGGTGCGCTGCCTGGCTCGGCTTCGACGATGGTTGGCTCAGCTAGCCACGGTGCTTTCTTTGCGGCCTTGGCAAATTTGGAGGAAAATTCTCCGAAGCTTAAGTGGCCAGATTTCTTCTCAATCAAGCCGAAGGTGGCGGCATCCCAGAAGGCAGTGGCACCGCCAAGGGATAATACGATCTCGTAGCCATCAGGTAGGGAGAATAGTTCAGTCAGTCCCTGTCGGATATCACCAACGACATTCTTCACAGCAGACTGGCGGTGTGAGGTGCCCATAATAGAGGTGGCACCAGCGGTGATCGACTCAATCTGGGCTGGACGAACTTTTGACGGGCCACAGCCAAATCGCGGGTCGGCTGGAATGAGGTCGGTGGGAAGGGTGGGGAACTGATCGCTCATGTTCACACTTTCTAAATCCGATGAATGAAAAGAAGCGCGGCGCCAACTAATAGGCAGTGCTGAGTGCAGTTTAGCGCCAATGTGGGGAGAAGTCCCATTGCCAGTTGGGGGAGTGGGAGCAAGGTCACTGCATTGGTCGATCAGCGCAAAAACTGTGTAAATGTAACCGTGCACCAAAAAGGGGCTAATATTATGCGCAGTATTTGGAAAATTGGGGGTGGTTGGGGGGTGTTTTGGAGGGTAGCTGATCGCATTATTATGCAGGTAAATCCCATATTGTGGTACGGATCACAAATTTTGATACACTATGCAGAGCCCCACGTGGAGGTTGAATTCTGTACTCTTATGCGAGGAGCGAACCTGGCACTGAGTTGACATATGAAAATGTGTTGATTTATCCACTACCTTCTTCGGAAGGGACTGAGCCTTGGCGGGCAGGGAAGAGGTGGTATGGGGTCAGGTCAGACGAAAACTGAATGAAAAAGCTCTCCTTTATTATCTAGGCGATCTTTACCACTACTAGTTGGTGGTGCAGGCTAACAAGCAGATAAAGGATCCCTTCCTTGGTCAAAGCGCTCGGGGCTAGGTGGGGAAACGCTTTTGAAGTAGCCAAGGTTTCCTGTGGATTATGGATTGTTAAGGGTTCTTAACTCCCAGCTTATGCAGGTACTTCTTTGAAAGCGAGAGTTATTGTTAACGTGCAAGGCGTTTGAAGAAACAACAATTTAACGAAAGGGAAGCTGTGGCTACTGAAAACAACAAGGCGGTACTTCACTACCCAGGTGGCGAGTTCGAGATGGACATCATCAAGGCTACCGAGGGTAACGATGGCATTGTGCTGGGCAATATGTTGGCGCAAACCGGTTTGGTCACTTTTGACCCCGGTTACGTCTCTACTGGCTCCACTGAATCCAAGATCACCTATATCGATGGCGATAAGGGCATCCTGCGCCACCGGGGATATGACATTGCCGACCTAGCAGAGCATGCTACCTTCAACGAGGTTTCCTACCTCCTTATCAAAGGCGAGCTTCCAACCCAGCATGAGTTGGAAGTCTTTAACGATGAAATCCGCCACCACACTCTTTTGGACGAGGACTTTAAGGCTCAGTTCAAGATCTTCCCTCGCAACGCGCACCCTATGTCGGTGCTCGCCTCGTCTGTGAATATTTTGTCCACCTATTATCAGGATCAGCTCGATCCCCTAGATGAAGAGCAGCTAGACAAGGCAACTGTGCGTTTGCTGGCCAAAGTGCCAATGCTGGCTGCTTATGCTTATCGTGCAGCTAAGGGTGCGCCATACATGTACCCAGACAACACCCTTAATGCTCGCGAGAACTTCCTGCGTATGATGTTCGGTTACCCAACCGAGCCATACCAGATTGATCCAGTCATGACTAAGGCTCTAGACAAGCTGCTAATCCTGCACGCCGATCATGAACAGAACTGTTCTACCTCGACCGTGCGCATGATTGGTTCAGCACAAGCCAATATGTTCGTCGCGATTGCTGGCGGCATCAACGCTCTGTCTGGCCCGCTGCACGGTGGCGCCAACCAAGCTGTGCTGGAGATGCTGGAAGAAATTGATGCCAATGGTGGCGATGCTACTGACTTCATGAACCGCGTGAAGAACAAGGAAAAGGGCGTTCGTCTCATGGGCTTCGGCCACCGCGTGTATAAGAACTACGATCCACGTGCGGCCATTGTCAAAGACACCGCTCATGAGATCTTGGAACACCTCGGCGGTGACCACCTGTTGGATCTTGCCATGCGGCTTGAAGAGATCGCACTCAATGATGAGTACTTCATCCAGCGTAAGCTCTACCCGAACGTAGACTTCTACACTGGCTTGATCTATCGGGCAATGGGCTTCCCAACGGACTTCTTCACCGTGCTGTTCGCCATCGGCCGCCTGCCTGGCTGGATTGCACAGTACCGGGAGCAGTTGGCTACCACCACCAAGATCAACCGTCCGCGTCAGATCTACACTGGTGAAACTCTGCGCACTGTCATTCCTCGGGCAGAGCGCTAAAAAGTAGCACTAAAGATAGACTAAAAATGCCGCTTTATCCATAATGTGAGCTGCATAATAACGTCGGTGACGAAGTGAGCCACTATAATGAGGTGGACATTTCGTAACCGGCGTTTTCTATTGGCAGAAAGTATTGCCAAGGAATCCACAAAAGGAGTTTGACTCTTCATGGAGAAACCAGTCATTGAGCTGCCCACCGGCCCTGCCCCAGAGGACCTTGTCATAACCGACATTATCGTTGGTGAGGGTGCGACTGCACAGCCAAACGGCGTAGTTGAGGTTCACTATGTTGGTGTGGACTTTGAAACCGGCCAGGAATTCGATTCCTCTTGGGATCGTGGACAGTCCATCGAATTTCCTCTTGCTGGCCTCATCCCCGGCTGGCAGGAAGGAATCCCCGGCATGCGGGTTGGTGGGCGTCGTCAGTTGGTCATCCCCCCAGAGGCTGCTTATGGTCCAGAAGGTGGCGGGCATCATCTATCCGGTCGCACTTTGGTGTTTGTGATTGACCTGCTCAACGCCCGTTAAGCAATCAACCCTTCGTTTTTCTATGAACTGGTCCCGAAAGTTGGACTGAGAAATCAGATACCAACAGGTGTGGGGCCAGTTCTTTTTCAGTAGAGGTCTGTTGTTATAGATAGGGTCGTGTTTGGTGCTGTTAGTTGGTGGGGTCAAGCAGGGCATCGGCCAGTTTTTCATAATGCCTAAACCGCTGCTCTCGGCCTACCCGCTTGGGATGGGATTCCAATTCCCATAAGGCATGGCTGATATGATCGATCACGCGGTTAATAAAAGCAGTGGGCTCTTTGGCCGCATCTGGGTATTCGGGAATCACTTCGTCGATGATCCCGGCATCCAGTAATGCTGCTGCTGTTACCCCCTGTTCTGCCATCATTTGTGGAGCGTGGGTGGTGTCACGATAAATGATGGCTGATGCGCCTTCCGGTGGTAGTGGGGAAAGCCACCCATTGGAAGCCGCAAGTACTTTATCAGCTGGCATGACCGCCAAAGCCCCGCCACCGCAACCTTGTCCCAAGATCACCGAAACTGTGGGTACATCGACATCGACCAGTTCACCCAAGGTTCGGGCGATCGAACCAGCTAGCCCTTGTTCCTCAGCAGCTTGAGACAATTCCGCACCGGTGGTGTCGATAATGGAAATTAGTGGGATTTGTAGAGCTTTAGCTAGTGCAATGCCGCGACGGGCAAAACGTAAGGCGGCTGGGCCCAATTCGGTGCCAGCATGTGGTGGCTGGTGTAGGCGGTCTTGACCAATGATGACTACCGGTCGCCCACCAATGCGGGTAAGTACTACTTTCATGGCTGGGGAGATACGACCATCACCGGTCCCCGATAATTCGATGAGTTGATCGGTGCCAAGTTGATTGAGGATCTGCTGCAATCCAGGTCGGTTAGCATGCCGAGTTGCGGTGATTGCGTCCCATGCCACAGGGCGCGGGACTTCACAAGGGTTGTCGGATAACACCGGCTCGGCGGTGACAGGTGGGGTGAGGAGGACCTCAATGATCTTTTTCACCGCGGCGCGTAGTTGCTTAGGGGAGACCACCCCATCAATTACGCCTTTAGCTGCGAGGTTTTCACTGCTTTGTACTCCTTCTGGCATATTGCGACCAGTGGTTAATTCCACTACTCGGGGACCTAAAAACCCAAGCAGAGCGTTCGGTTCGGCGAAAGTTAGATGACCAGCGGAACCCCACGATGCCATCACTCCACCGGTGGTAGGGTTGCGCAGATAGACTAAAAATGGCAGGTGGGCATCCTTATGGCGGTACACCGCAGTGGTGATTGAAACCATTAAGGCGAATGCAGGGGTGCCTTCCTGCATGCGAGTGCCGCCAGATGATGGTGAGATTAAAAGTGGCAGGCGTAATTCGGTCGCTTTGTGGATGGCGTCAATGATGCGGCGAGCGGTTGCGGCACCAATGGAGCCACCGAGGAAGGCAAATTCGCTGAGCACAAATGCAACTCGGGTACCAAAAACTGTTCCTTCGCCAGTAATCACTGCCTCGTCTACCCCAGACTTATCCCGCGCTTTGGCTAATGCTTGGTGATAATCAGGAGAAATATCACCGTAATATGGGGTTTTATCCCAGGAAATGTAGGAGTCTTTATCCAAGATTTCAGCGATTAAAGTGGCAGCAGAGGTGTGAGTCATGGGGTAAACGATACTGCGATTATCGCCCCCGGTATGGGCATTTTGCTAAAAGTTGTCCACCGCTTCACTCAAAAAGGGGTACAAATATGGGTGGTGTCCGATTATAGGTCCGTGCACCGAAAGTTTTCACGCCCAATCAAGAAAGGCAATTATGGAAAGTGAATTGCTCGTTGAAGATCACGGTTATGTTCGGATATTACGGCTCAACCGCCCAGAGAAGCGCAATGCATTAAATACCCAGTTGTGTCGGCGTATTACGTTAGAAATAGAAAAGGCCGCCCAGCTTGACGACGCTACCATCCGGGTAATCCTAGTGCGTGGTGCAGGCAAGGCATTCTGTGCGGGGGCTGATTTGGGGCCAGCGCAAACATCCTCTGAACAGCAAACTAGCGGCGGGGTCTATGGTGGTGGGTTCCATGATGCATTGTTTGCTATGTTGAGGGCGATTGTCGCCTGCCCGATTCCAGTGATCGCTGACGTACAGGGACCTGCGGTAGGGGCTGGAACGCAGTTGGCCTTAGCCTGTGATTTGCGGGTAGCTGGTGATGCGGCGTGGTTTGGTGTGCCCGCTGCCGCATTAGGCTTTGCTCTAGACTCTTGGACTATCAATCGAGCCCAAAATCTATTGGGTGGTTCGGTGGCTCGGAATATGTTAATTGCGCACCAGCGAGTTGCATTGGCTCAAGCGGTGGCGACCGGCTTCGTCGTGCGGCACGATGATAGCGATGGGGCATTGAAATTTGCCCAAGAGGTCGCCAGTTTAGCGCCCATGGCTATGTGGCAATTGAAGTCAGTGCTGAATGAGCGTGATGCTTCTTACCAATTGACCACTGAGCAGCAGGTGCTTTATAACGCTTGTTGGGCTAGTGAGGATGCCGCAGAGGCGAGACAGGCGCGGGCGGAAAAGCGCTCTCCGGTTTTCCGTGGTCGGTAGCTTAAGAACTTTTCTCGAGGAACGGAGCTGCTATCATGCAGCTCCATTTTGTCATTTTAGGGTGGAAAAGCCAAGAAATTTTGCAAAGGAACGATTTGCAAGATTAACAAATGAGACTTTGAATAAAATGCGGGGGTGGTAGATATTATTAATAAGGCAAGGTCAGCCTCTATGGTGGGGGTGAGGGCGGGAAAAATATGATGGAATCTTCAGGTTTTGGTTCTGTATTGCAATGTGAGTTGGGTAACTTCTTCTGTGTGACAAGGCAAGTGTGATTGGAGGCACAGGCACGGAGGTTTATACAACCCACCGGCCTTTTATCTTTTAGTCGCGCACCCCACCACAAGTAGGGCGCCCTTTGTCGTCAGTTTCTTTCTCGTCTGGGGCCTGCTATTCGGTGCCTCGAATGGTGTTATGTGCCAGGCGAAAACCAAGTAAGGCTCACACCAACGATCGTGAGCCTTGAGTGAGAAAGCGAGTGTTTCTATGAGTGCTTCTCAAGCACCACAGCGGCGCCAACCCACTGCGCAAGAATTCCGCGAAATGCAAACAAGTCCACAGTTTGTGAAATTGAAGAAAACGTATCGTAGCTTCACTTTTCCCATGTCTGTGGCGTTTTTTGTGTGGTACCTGCTGTATGTGTTGGTAGCTATCTACGCCCCAGGATTTATGGGAACCCAGGTGCTTGGGTCCATCAATATGGGAGTGGTTTTGGGAATGGCCCAGTTTGTAACTACCTTCCTTATCACTTGGATCTACATCCAGTACGCCAATAAGAATATCGAGCCCCAGGCGGCTGCGATCCGAGAAGAGATGGAAGGTTAAGAAGTAAACAATGACTACAACATTCCTCGCGCAAGAAGATGTGATGGCCGATATTAATCCGGTCCTTAACATTGTTGTTTTCCTTGCCTTCATCGTCGTCACTATGGCTGTGGTGTTGCGGGCTGGTAAGTCAACCAAAGAAGCTAGTGACTTCTACACTGGTGGTGGCACCTTCTCTGGCCGCCAAAATGGTTTAGCAATCGCTGGTGACTACCTTTCGGCCGCTTCCTTCCTAGGCATCGTCGGTGCCATCGCGTTGACTGGATACGATGGATTCCTATATTCAATTGGGTTCTTCGTCGCTTGGCTGGTAGCCCTACTGCTAGTCGCTGAACCGCTGCGCAACGTAGGTCGCTTTACTATGGCTGATGTGCTCAGCTTCCGACTGAAGCAGAAGCCAGTTCGTGTGGCTGCAGCTTTTGGTACCTTGTTTGTGTCACTGTTCTACCTCATCGCTCAAATGGCAGGTGCTGGTTCTCTGGTCTCAGTGCTGCTCAACCTTACTGGTAAAACCGAGCAGGCCATCGTGGTTACCGTCGTTGGTATTGTCATGATTGCTTATGTGCTGATCGGTGGCATGAAGGGCACCACCTATGTCCAGATGATTAAAGCTGTGCTGCTAGTTGGTGGTGTCACCATCATGACTGTGCTGGTGTTTATCGCTGCCAAAGGTGGCATTTCCGCACTGTTCGATCAGGCAGTCTCTACCCACGCAGCCAGCAATTACATTGCTGAAAAGGGTTATGAAGCTGCACAGATTCTAGAGCCTGGTCTGAAATACGGTAAGAGTGAGTTGACCAAGCTGGACTTTATCTCCCTAGCTATCTCCTTGGTGCTGGGTACTGCTGGTCTGCCGCACGTGCTCATGCGTTTCTACACGGTTCCTACCGCTACCGAAGCTCGTCGTTCTGTTACCTGGGCAATTGTACTGATCGGTGCCTTCTACCTGATGACCCTCGTACTAGGCTTCGGTGCTGCTGCGCTGGTTGGCCCCGACACCATTATGAAGGCTCCTGGTACTGCAAACGCTGCAGCGCCACTGCTGGCCTTACAGCTTGGTGGTCCAGTGTTTATGGCCGCAATTTCGGCCGTTGCCTTTGCGACGGTGCTTGCGGTGGTTGCAGGTCTGGCCATTACCGCTTCCGCCTCGGTTGCTCACGACATTTACGACGCAGTGCTGCGCAATGGGGAGTCCACCGAAGAAGAGCAGGTTCGGGTTTCCCGTATCACCGTGATCGTCATTGGTGTGCTATCGATCATCCTCGGCATCCTCGCCATGGGGCAAAACGTAGCCTTCCTAGTCTCACTTGCTTTTGCTATCGCCGCATCTGCGAATCTGCCGACCATCCTGTACTCCCTGTACTGGAAGCGGTTTAACACCACCGGTGCTGTGGCATCCATGTACACTGGTCTGATTGCTGCATTGGTCTTGATTATCTTCTCCCCAGCAGTTTCGGGGGAGACAACCTCCATGCTTGGTGAAAACATTAATTTCGCGATCTTCCCACTTTCTAGCCCTGGTATTGTGTCGATCCCGCTGGCATTCATTGCAGGTTATCTTGGCACCATCTTTGGTAAGCCAGACAACCTTGACGATTTGCAGGCAGAAATGGAAGTTCGTTCCCTCACCGGTGTTGGTGTGGAAGCAGCTGTCGATCACTAAGACCTACTAACCGTTTAACTAGGAATTGGCTTCTTGGTAACCCCGAGAAGTCAATAACTGAAGAAACTGGCGACAATGCCCCCTAAAAATTGCCATTTATCCTGCTTGAACTGCAGAAATGGTTAGGCTTTAGGGGGCATTTCCCAACGGGAACCAGTGTCGCGCATTAGGATAAGTCGCATGCCTGTATCCGTGTCGTTTTGGACAACAAACCACTCAAGTAGTCTGTTGTCACGCACCCAAACTGACCGATTGAAGTTGAGCGCATTGCTGGGTTCATCAATGCTCCTGGTCTCAGGTTGCTCTGCCACGGGGTCTATTGATTCACTACATCCCGCAGAACAAGCTCCAGTAACGACACATCTGTCTCATGGTAATGGCGTGCAGGCACTTCATTACGAAAAGCTCATGACCATGCCATCGGATACATTGGCGTATCAGCTAACCTACGTGGATTTGGCAACAGGGGTGCATGTGGGTTCATGGAACGAGAGAGCTCCTCGGGCTGCTTTGAGTTTGATTAAGCTCTATATTGGCCATTATGTGTTTACCAAAGGCAAGAAAGAAGATGCCGATACTGCGTACCGCATGATTACCAAATCGGACGACGTTGCTGCAGATCAACTATATAGTGAATATCCAGAGTCAATTGGGTGGGTGGCTAAGAAGTACAAACTTGATTCCACCATTGCAGATCCTCGATGGGGATATTCTTTGACTTCTTCTTATGATGTTGCCTTTTTCTTGACACAGCTTCTAGAAACTGAATCCAATGCCAAAGTATTAGCTGCCATGCAGGACTGTGCTGAGGTGGCTGCTGATGGTACCGATCAATATTTTGGAACTGCCATTCTGCCGGGTGTCCAGGGGTCGAAATTAGCTTGGTCGAACGATAAAGATACACATGGTTCCGCCAGTTTCGCACAGAATTATGTGGCGGTCGCAATGGTTAATGATGATGCCGATACCCTCACCGAACTAGTCGAAGAACAGCTGCTTACTCCCAAAGAATAGATGTATATTGCTCAGGTTTTGCCCACCAACGGTACTTATCGACGCGACATGACCTAGAAAAGCCATGGGCCTTCCTCAATGAGGAAGGCCCATGCACAGGAGGAAACTTTTAACTGGACTGTTGCCCCATACGAATCACTACATCGATTTGCTGGGCTGATGGTACTGGAATCTGCTGGCCGCCAGGCAGCTGGCTAGACATGCTATTGAGCGTATTGCCTAGGTTATTCAGCGTCTGGCCGTCAATATTAATCCCAGGGATGGATCCAGCGGCTTGATTGCCAGGCTCAGTTGGGGCTGGGGTGTCTGGTGCTTGACCAGGGGTCCACTGACCCCAGTCTGCGGCATAAACATTGTTGATGTCCACGGTTATGCCATCAAGATCCTGTTGGTTCTTGGCTTTTTGGTGAATGGTGGTTCGTGGGTGAATCTTGCCATTCGAACCCCAGTCATGTTGCCAGAAATAGGAACCTAAACCGTCCTGAATTGCCCAGTCAATAGTGCTGTAATTGCCATAGATACCCATGGAATAACCTTGGCTGGTTAATGCGTCGCTGAAGGCCTGAAGATAAGGCTTAATCAGGGAATCATATTGCTCTCTTGTTGGGTTATCGTCGATAGCAACATAAATGGGGCGTCCCTTCGGTCCACCAGCTTGGGCATGAATCGCCATAGCTTGGGGCGCGTGAACTGCGGCCCCTGCAGCACCTTGCTTCCAGTCGGCGGTAGTATCGCGGCCGAATTGATAGACCGAGGCGACCTTGAGGCCAGCATTAGCTTGGGCTTGAGTTTCATTGAGGGTGACAGGTTTACCTAGCATCCATTCCGCACCAGGGCGACGCTTGGAGACATATCGCACCGTTCCTAGGTGACCAGCTTGTTTGATGGAATCGGCGCTGGGGACACCGGCGGAGTAGTCAATGACGGTGCCAAGAATGGGGCCTAAGGTCTGCGCATGAACCGCATTGGTACCAGAGCTAGAGACTGCTAGCCCGCTGACAAACATGGCGGCTGCGGCTCGAAGCAAAATGCGGCGGCTGAAAATGGACATGAATCTCCCAACTTTAAGGAAAACCAGGATCAGCGTAGTCACTCTAACTACAACCAAACCCTTCTTTCACATTAGTAACATTAGAACCCAACTTTAACAGGTTGGGGAGCGATGTGAAAGTGGCATATGGGAACGATTGTGAAAATCCCAGATATTGGGGTGAAACGATAATTAGCTATCGATGGGAGACGGGCTTAAAAGCCAATGGTTAAGGTTGGTTGTTGATTAGTAGGGGTTTTCTTGGGTGAGCTGACTTGGCTTGATGAGGTGTGCTAGTAGGGGGAACAATAGAACCGTGACCGAGCCAGCTGCCACCATTAGTGAGGCGTCTGCACTAGAAATCAAACCAGAATTGGTTGCCACTTCCATTACTGCAACGATGATGGGCAAAGCGGTGGCGGTGTATAAGCTCAACTGCAGTTTCTCTGAAAAACTTGTCAGGCCTGACCCGGTATTAAAAAACAATTCTTGCACCAAAACCGGCAGCCCACGCACGAGGAAAATAAGTGGCACCAAAAGTGCCACTATCCACGGCCGAGCCAGCACCGCACTAGGATCGATGGACATACCTGAGCATACGAAAAACACGGGGATGAGCAATGAATATCCCACGATGTCAAGCCGTTTTTCCAAAGCGGGAGCGGCGTCCTCGGGGACGAGTTGATGCACAATAATACCCGCAGCAAATGCGCCTAGTACCACATCAAGCTCGAATACTGCTGCCACTGCCATGAGCGTTCCAAGGATAAGTAGGACCAATCGTATGATCAATTGGTTGGTGCTGCCTGCGTTATCAGCGAGTGCTCGTTGGGTCCATGGAAGCAAAAATCGCACCGTCTTAGGGACTAAGGCAACGAGTACTGCGATAAAGAAAAACCCGAACAATACCACCGCGGTAAGCCAAGTAGCCCGGGTAGATAGTAATAGTGCCATTGCCATGATTGGCAAGACTTCCCCAATGGCACCATGAATCAATAGTGATGAGCCTACAGGTGTTTTAAGCATCTGCTGTTGACGCATAATTGGCATCAGGGTGCCAATGGCAGTAGATGTTCCGGCAATGGCCACCCCAAACGCAGTATCCCAGCGCTCAGGTTGTAGTAGTAAAAAGGCACCAATACAACTCAGGGCTAAACAAGCACCCCATGTTCCTGCGGCAATACGACCTTCTCTCCCACGAATAGCAGATGGATTGATCTCGTAACCGGCAAGTAGAAACAGCATCCCTAAGCCCAGTTGTTTCAGTAAATCAATGCCGCCTTCAATGGAAACTACCTGTAGGCAATGAGGGCCAATGAGAGTGCCAATAGCGATCAATAGCACTACCGCTGGGATTCGTTTACCGCTCAACCATGACAGCAGGGGAGCAACCACTGCAGCTCCCATGATCCACGCAAAGGAGGTGAGGGCATCGACATTTGCGCTACCGGCTGCGAGAATCATGCCCTAAGTCTAGTTATGGTAGCGAGCAGGGCGAGTGTTGATGGCTTTGATGCCATAATGCAGCTGCTAAAGCACTGTGGGCGTGGACATCAGGGGGTAATTGTTTTCCGTAACTGCTCATGTGTGGCAAAAAGATCACGGCAATAATCGGTGTACATCAAGGTGCCGTCGTACATCAAAGTGGCGCCAGGGGTCTGCTCGAAAAGGCACTCTTCGATCTGGAGGTCAGCATATGACTCAAACGGAGCGATTAATTGATCAATGTCGGTGTTGAGATAGTCTATTTCAACCAAGGAACCATCCGGCAATGGCGCGATAATATGTGTCCCCTTCGCCTTGTCGGTGGTGGAAGCGCTAGTTGATGCTGGAGTAACCGTATCAGTTTGGGATGCCATAACTGAGCTAATTACTTGCCATCCACAATAAGGAGTGATGGTAATCGCGATAACAGTGGCCAAAACTGGAATGAGGGCGCGTGGTGATGTGAACATCTTTTATGCCCTCCTTTGGTGACGATGATGGTGGAATAACAATGCTGGAAATAGTGCTATTCTACAGCACTTTTGGTGTATCAAAAATGATGGTGTAGTCAAGTTTAGACATCTTTGGAGAAAAAGAAAGCGACTCAGTTTCTGGCTATGAACATCAGACTTGGCAAAAATTGCATTTTCAGCAAAAGGTAAGCTCAGCATACTGGTCAATATGTCTGGTAGTGCAATTATGCCAGAAGTGCTATCTTCGATTCCTGAATATAGCAAAAAGTCCTTATCATTAATTCAGGATGGAACACCTTCTTTCGGGGGAGGGTTTTCCCAGTGCATAGCGATGAAATCGATTGTGCTCCCATTGCTCAATCCATGACCTTCTGAGAAAATATGACGGAAAACTTATTGATTTTTGGGGTGATTTTATGGGCAGGGTTAGCGAATGGCGGCGATGAATTAAGGAGTGCTGGTAAGGGAGTGGTGGGGTGGTTGCGTTTGTAGGGTGCAAAATAATCGCCTAAGCTTCAGAGTGTATCGATTCGATATACTCTGAAAGGTTGTGTCACATTATGGAAAACATCATTCTGGCCTGTCTTGCGCTTTCGCCTATGACGGGGTATTCCTTGCGTAAATTCATATCAAGCTCTGTGACCGTCTTTTCCGAGGTTAGTTTCGGCACTCTTTATCCAGCGCTCGCGAGACTAGAGAAAAAGGGGCATATTTCTGTTATTTCTGAGGAAGGAAGGAAAGTTTACCAGCTGACTGATTTAGGGCGAAATAGGCTGGATAATTGGTTGGTCGCTGAAGATCCAAAATTTAAAATGAACTACGAGTTTTTGACCAAGCTATTTTTCTTTGCACTACTGGAACCGAGCGTGGCTCGGCAAGAAATCGAGAATCATATCGAGCAGCTTCAGCAGGAGCAGGCAGAGTTGCTGGCAGTCAAGGAGGGGCGTAGCGAGGATGTGGATCCTTTTCAATTTGCTACAGCCAAGTTTGGG
Organism: Corynebacterium sp.; assembly: GCA_041854705.1. Lineage (GTDB taxonomy): Bacteria > Actinomycetota > Actinomycetes > Mycobacteriales > Mycobacteriaceae > Corynebacterium. The sequence goes on along the minus strand of JBHACV010000086.1, from coordinate 44 downwards.
GTAGATTTTTATGATTTCTTGGTTACATGGCACCGAGAAAACCT
>JBHACV010000085.1:0-38995 GCA_041854705.1 Corynebacterium sp. | reverse complement strand
TTGGCGGAATCGAGCTGCTATTTAGACCTACTGGGCAAAGCTAGCTAGTCCCATGTTTAAGAAAAGCAGCTCGATTCCAACAAACAACCAATCACAGCTTGAAATCAAGCTGCTATTTAGGTGACATGAGCCTGTGTGGTTGGCCATGGGACCGGGAACAGCAGCTTGATTCCCGACATCAGCCCCGTAAAACGCCGAAAACCTCATAAACCCCCTAGTACTGGCATGATTTTGAGCCACACCATAGTTGACAGTTTCAGAATCAAGCTGCTATTTAGGCCTACTGGGCAAAACTAGCCAGCCCCACAGTTAAAAAAGCAGCTCGATTCCGGCAAACAACCAGAACACTCACAACTACTGCCCACCAGGACACCACCAACGCAGTCTAGAACCGGGAAAGCTACGAAAGTCTGATGCAAAGCACTCAGAGCAATTCTGCTTACCACGCCTATAACCGTCCAGCGAGAACATTACTTGACAAGGTAAAACGTGCAAAACATTACCAGTCATGAGCTGCTATTAGCAGTTGAGCGCTATTGCAGGCGTGATTGGGTTAGACGCTCGATCGGAGTCGAATCAAGCTGCACTTCCCACCTTGAAAAGACCAGACCAAAAGCTTGCACCCCAAACCACAAGCTCGATTCCGCAACCACCACCCCACTCAAAGCTGAATCAAGCTGTCTTTCACGATTCACCATCACTCAACCCACGCCCACCAAAGCAAAACCACAGCTTGATTCCGCCCAATATTCGCTTTTAACTTCCCACCCAATACCTTTAAGTATTTCCACCAAAAGAGTACTTAGTGTAGGTTTACTTAATACTGCATTTTGCGCAGAGTAGGCAGAATATTCATCGCGTTGGAAAGGAACTTATGCGCTCTCAATTCGGACTTCTAACCGCTGCAGTCATTGCGGCCTCTATTCTCAGTGCTTGCGGCGCCAGTGAAGAGGTCACCTCTACCGACACCACCGCAGCAAGTGGTGAGGGAACCACTCAGTACCCCCTGACCATTGAAAACTGTGGGACCGAGGTCACTTTCGACCAAGCACCCGAACGAGTGGTTTCTTTAGATCAAGGCACCACCGAGATTTTGTTATCGCTCGGATTGGAAGACCGCATGGTTGGCACTGCCTCTTGGACTGACCCGGTGCTACCAGAATTGGCTCAAGCTAATGAGTCTGTGCCCCGATTAGCAGATAACGCACCAACCTATGAGGTGGTATTGGACACAGACCCTGATTTCGTCACGGCATCTTTTGGTCGTCATTACAAGGCTGAAGGTGGTGTTGCTTCTCGGGAACGTTTCGCCGAGACCAATATCAACTCTTATCTATCAGCTACTGACTGCGAAGGCTCTGTGAGTATCAACGGCGGCGGTACCCGAACCAAGCCACTAACCGTGGATAAAATCTACGAAGATATTGAGGTTCTTGCCGAAATTTTTGACGTGCAAGAACGCGGTGACCAGCTGGTGTCCGAGCTGAAAGATCAGGTGGCAGCTGCACAGGCACGAATTGATAACTCCAGTGATGGAAAAACGGTTGCGTTCTGGTTCTCCGACACCAAGACCCCATATTTTGCTGGTGGACTCGGGAATGCAGCGATTTTGTCGGATAATGCTGGTTTGACCAATGTCTTCGCTGATGTCAAAGATGACTGGCCAGCTGGTACTTGGGAATCCCTCGTGGAGAAAGACCCCGACATTCTGGTCCTCGGCGATCTCGCTCGCGACCGCCTACCAGGCGACAAGTTGGCTGATAAGAAAGAGTTCCTTAGCACTGATCCATTGACGGAAAACCTCACTGCGGTGCAGAACGAAGCGTATGTAGCGTTACATGGTGCAGAGCTGAATCCGTCGATACGCTTTGCTGACGGCTTGGACAAAATCGCTGATTATTTAGAAAAGAAGTAGGCCGTGCTGCGAAGTTCACTACAAGTCGCAGGTTTCATATTGGTGGCTGCCGTAGTCATAGCAGCTTCGATTGGGGTAGCGACAACCTTGGGACCAGCGAATGTGTCGTTAGTTAATGTGCGGGATATCCTCAATAATCATCTATTTGGCGCACAGATCCCGGTCAAAGTAGCTAAAGATGCCATCGTTTGGGAAGAGCGGCTGCCACGCGCTTTGGTAGCTGCATGCTGTGGTGCAGGTTTGAGCCTGTGCGGGGTGATTATGCAGTCATTGTTGCGCAATCCACTGGCAGATCCCTACATCCTTGGCATCTCGTCCGGCGCTTCTACTGGAGCTGTTGCCGTGGGTGTATTGGGGCTGGGATCGGCTGCGCTTGGGCTGTCGTCAGGTGCATTCTTAGGTGCAGTGGTGGCTTTCGTTTTAGTACTGTTGCTAGCACGGTTATCTGGTGGCACCACTGATAAGGTGCTGTTAGCTGGTATCGCAGCAACCCAGCTGTTTTCCGCACTGACTTCCCTGATTGTCTTCGCCTTCGCCGATTCTGACGAGGCGCGTGGTGTCATGTTTTGGCTGCTCGGATCCCTTGAAGGATTGCGATGGGACGATGTAGTCTTGTGCGCGATTGTAGTGACACTCGGTATTGCTATTAGCTGGAATAAAGCACATATCCTTGATGCCTTCACTTTTGGCGACAATATTGCCAGCACTTTGGGGATCCATGTGCAAGCTGTCCGGCTTGCGTTTCTCACTCTGACAGCCGTAATCACTGCGACACTGGTAGCTACCACTGGTGCGATTGGATTTCTAGGGTTGGTATTGCCACACGCTGCACGGATGATTGTTGGGGCAACTCATACCAAGGTCATCCCAACTGCTGCTATCCTCGGCGCAGTGTTCATGGTCTGGGTTGATGCTTTGAGCCGAGTGGCTTTCGCCCCTTCCCCACTACCGGCTGGCGTGGGCACCGCACTCGTGGGTGTGCCAGTGTTTATCTTCCTACTTGCTCGTAAAAAGAGGAGCTCATGAGTCTTTCTGCCGAAAATGTCACATGGAATCGCGGCGGAGCGCTAGTGGTCAATGGAGTCACACTCGATCCCACGCCTGGTGCGACTATTGGACTGCTCGGACCAAATGGTTCTGGAAAATCCTCCCTGCTCAGCCTGCTTTATGGTGCGCATAAACCTACCGAAGGCAGGGTTTTACTCAATGGCATCCCGCTTGCCGACGTCCCCCGCAAGCAGCGCGCCCAGACGGTAGCAGTGGTCAGCCAGCATGCCGACACAGATGTTGCGGTACGGGTGTTGGATGTGGTTCGACTTGGCCGCATTCCTTACCGAACTACTTTCGGCGCTGACCTTGTAGCTGATGATGCTGCGGTACAAGCCGCACTTCAAGCTACCGATATGACCGAACTTGCCGAACGGGAGTGGCATAGACTTTCTGGTGGAGAACGTCAGCGTGCTCATATCGCCCGTGCATTGGCACAGCAACCAACTGAGTTATTGCTTGATGAACCCACCAACCATCTCGACATTAAGCATCAGCTGGAGCTATTACGATTGGTGAGCCGATTGGAGGTCACTAGTGTTATTGCATTGCATGATCTCAATTTGGCGTCAATGTTCTGTGATCAGCTGATCGTTATGAAAGCTGGTCAAGTAGTTGCTGCTGGCTCACCTGCACAGGTACTCACGACCGAACTAATCAGTGAGGTTTATGGAGTAACCGCGACTGTTGGCTCTGTACAGGGATCCGATGGGGTAGCGAAAGTCACCATTAGCTACATTGGCTAATCCCACACCACAAACTGGACTGTGTACCCTGTGGGGATTGTGGGAATCTGGGTGACTGCAGCCAGTTTCTGGGCGGAGTGAAACGCACCATCGGTTTCTAACCCATTGAGCATGAGGTCAATATCATCAGTGCTGGCGGTGGTGCATAGTACAATTCCTTCAGCACTAATGTCACCTGCTAAGGAGTCGGGGTGCAACTCAATGCGCACCCATGCGACATCTTTCCTCGCAGCTAAGATCTGCAAGCGCTCTGCGATTTCGGCAAGCGGGGGCCGACCAAATCCCCATTGGTTTGGCCCGATAGATTCTTCCTCAGTATTGCCATCAAAGAACTCAGTCAGGGTAAGTAATGGCAGCTTGAAGCCATCCATGCGTTGTTCAATTTCAGCCAGACTAATCACTTTTTAAGTATACTTGGCAGCGGCAGAAATGGAGCCTGTTTCTATATGAGCTGGTCTTGGGGGCACCCTCCTTGCCTAGTTATTAGACTTAACTAATAATGGAGTCATGTTTGCCAAGACTTCTGCCGTTGTAATGTCCATTTTTATGGCTGTGGCATCGATTTTTGGCGCCCCATTTCAAAGCTCCGACGGGTCCTCCTCCTCTGGTGACCAACCTAATCCTCAGCAGGGTCTGTACAGTGAGCTACCAGAAGGTGCAACCGATGCAACCAGCTCCCAACTAGAGTCCATCAGAACTGGTACTTGGGTATCAGTCATTCGTCCAACCACCACCTCCATACTCTTCCGCGAATACGTCACTGGCAATGACCCAGGTAGTTATGCTGACGATCCCAAGCAAGAGTTCCCAGGTGGCAAGATTCCCAGTGATCGCCAACATTTCACTGCTAATGGTGGTTGCAATGCCTATGTCACCTACATTCACTTCAACGATGCTGTGATGGATGTATCAGACTATGGAATTTCAACCATGATGGGTTGTGATGATCTGCGTACTCAGCAACAAGCTGAGTTCAATGCATTTTTGCAAGCAGATCCTACCGTCAAAGTAGTGCCAGGTAATGAGAGTAAAGAGATTTTTCTGGTAACTGATGAAGGTGCGGTGGCGTTCCATCGGAAGTAACCAACTGTTTTTCGGCTTGGCCTGTCTTAGGCTGAGCCGATTTTTCTGTGACCTGTTCTGCGGCCGACAATTCACCTTGTCATTGAGGTCTTATTACTTGTAGTTGTCTTGCGGAAATTATAGCCGTGGCCGATAATGGAAATATGTTAGCCAATATTTCCGCCTTCATAATGTCCATTGTGATGTCTGTGGCATCACTGTTTGGCGGTGCTTTTCCGGCTCTTAATGCACCGGAAATTATTGGTGGTAGCTCTAGTATCACCAATGAGCTTTATGGGGCTCTTCCTCCAGATGCACAGCCTGCCAGTAAAGCTCAGATAGAGACTATTAGGACTGGAACATGGGTTTCGGTAGTGCGAGATTCCACCCGTATGACCTTTAATAACTATCTCAAGCCTTCCGAAATTCCGACACAGGTTCCAGCTTTAAATGAAGAATTCCCACATGGTGCTTTCCCACCTGACATGCAAGATTGGTTTGGAATCGGTGGCTGCAATGGCGTACACAGCTACGTTTACTTCAACGGTGCAGTAATGCATCGTACTAAGTTCCAGTACTCAACCTTGATGGCTTGCGGACCAGTGGATCAAACCCAAGCAAAATTTGCCGATGAGATTTTTGGTACTACCCCAACAATCCACGTCAAACCTGGTCAGGAGAATAATGAAATCTACCTGGTAACAGGGCATGGAGCAGCTACTTTTAAGCGAGGTTAATGTTCCATTGCTATTGCTATATATCAGTGCATGTCCAGCTACTGGGAAAAATGAGGCGGAACTGCGTCGATAAGAAAAGATGCGGGAATTAGTTGCGTCCTTCTAGCTCAATAATTACGACTTCGGGTGGATTGTAGAACCTTGGCACTAGGGTCGATTCACGTGCCAATCCTCTACTAATCACAAGCTGTTGCCCGCCTGCCAGTTCCCGCACACCGCCCGTAAGTGATGGGAGAAAACCTTGATTCGGGGCAAAAACTCCTTGTTCTAATAAAAGAGGAATCCGCCACTGCCCACCATGTGCATGCCCTGAAACAATGACATCTGTATTGAATTTAGAATACAGATCGATAAGTTCTGGTCGGTGTGAAAGCAATAGCCTAGGTGCTGGGGAGGAATTAGCGTGCAGCCTTGATAGCTGTTCAGCAAAATCCGAGCCCACTTCTGGATCATCTACACCTGCTACTGAAAGTTCCTGACCCTGCACCTGTATCGTGCGAATATCACCAGCAAGAACCTCAATTCCTAGCGCAGACATAGTTTTTTTGATGCGATCTGCTTGCTCAGACCAAAACTCATGATTACCAGTGACATAGAAAGTCGGTGCAATATCAGGAAAGTTCTTGACTGTCTCAAAACCACGCTGAAATGGGAGATCATCATCAATAATATCGCCAGCTAAAGCGATCACATCTGGCTGTTCGGTTTTTAAGATAGTGGCAATTTCTTGCTGGTCATCTGCGAAAACACAGCTGTGGGTATCTGTGACAAGTGCAATACGTATTGGAGTTTTAACTCCAGAAACTCCAATACGGTACCGCGTGACTACCACTTCGCTGTGCAATCCAGCCAAAACGAGCTTGGCCAGAAGAGCAAGAGCCACCATGGACATCAGCCATCGTTTATGCAGCTTACGTCTGAAAGATTGGTACGCTATTTGGACCATTCCAATAGGCTAGCTTGGTGCAGTGCCTATTGGAACTTCTTACCCCAATTGGCTATATCACTTTTCGACGCCCTGCCCTATCCTGCTGAACTGTCAGAACCTTCACCTGCACCCGCTGGGTCAGCTGGTGCATCAGCAGCGGAAACCTTGACATACTTATATGGTTCTAGTCGTTCAAACAATGAGCCACTGTGTTTCCATTCCCAAGCATTTGCACCATCTTCGGATTCACTGACCATAACGGATAATCCCTTACCTATTTCCGCTGTGGCACGTGGAATTTCCACCGCACCACTACGACCAGTAGCAGTGAAATTGCCACCATTAATCTTCAAACCATGCTCTGCTAGAACACCAATAGCAGATCCTACTTCTTTGATTTCTGAGTCTGGTGGCACCTTACCTGCTGCAGCTTCAAGTGTCCCACCGTTGACAATAACTTGGTGATAGCTCAATACTGCTGCATTAAAACCCGCAGATACTGCGCTGGTGACTTTAAGCGCACCACTGTTCAACGTAATGTCTTCCATGGCCACGACTGCCGCCAAAGCATATTCTACTGTGCTAACACCAGTATTGACAGTGATTATTGGACCATTGAAATCAATTCCAGCCCTTGAAGCTGAGATTGCCTGAGTGGTAGACACGCCTTCTTCCAGTGAAATATTCAAAGTTCCGTCACCTTCAAAAACCAATCCTGCGACGTTGATAGCAGCGTAATGCTTAGGACTTTGACCAATCGAGATGTTATTGTCCCCGATCACCTGAATAACAAGGTTCTTTTTGGGCGATGAAGAAATAACTGCGCGCACTTCATCGGACTGAATATCCGCATTGTTCAGTGTCAGGGTGTCAGTTTCTGGTTCGAACTTCACCGAGCCAGAACCATCACCTAAAATATCATTTTTATTCTCATCGGTAACCGGCTTATCCAGCACCCATAGATCAAAAGGAGCCGCTTCCACTTCCTGACCAATCGCAGTAACCGGAAGCATTACTGATGCTATCACTGCACAAACCCCAATAACAGCAGTCACCGCCGCCACTGCAACATGCTTAACCTGCACTGACAGTGCCATACTAATCACACTCTCTCGTTAAAATATTATGTTTCTAGCGCCGCACAACCACATGCGTAGTCCACTGATAGTGGATCCCAACCCCATGGGATTTGTGCAGTTAAACCAACAAAAGCCACTTGCGCTAATTCATGCACCACAAACCTGCAGATTATTAGCTAGATGTCTGTCCCTCTTGCGCACTGGGAGCATCATCTGCTGGTTTATCAGGCTGTGGTGCTGGCCCAATAGCTGCTTCGGTTACTTTTAGGTACTTATACGGGTATGCCTGTTCGGGATGATACAGCGGAGTGGTGCGATCCCACTCGGTTGCATCTGCACCGCTACGATCCCTGCTGACCAGCACTGGCAGTTCATTCGCGATATCTACAGATCCTTGCCTTGTCACCACTGCCCTAGTATGTCCAGCAGTAGTAACATCACCACCAGCAATCTCAATCCCACTCGTAGCACTAATCCCGATTGATTCCCGACTCATATAATCGCGGTTCCCTACTACAGTTGCCTGACCAGCAATTGCCTCTACAGTACCGCCAGAAACAGTAAACTTATCGTTAGTTTCAATACCCACGCTCGTCATAGTAGAACTCCTAGTATCAGCGCGCAGTATGCCATCAGTGACTGAAATTGGGCCGGTAGAAAAAACTGACCGAACATCCCCATCCCTAGCGTAGCCAGAGGTTGCATTAACAGTTGGTCCTGCAAATTCAATCCCACCAGTATCTGCAGAAATTGCAAATGCTTTTTTCAGGAAATCCACCTCGGCTGTAGTGATGTTCACAGAACCATCACCAGAAAAAACTAGTCCTTTAGCCGCGATTCCTATGCGATCAGCTTCTTTATTTTTGTCAGTCTTAGCCCCCGAGGCATGAATTGTATTTTCACCTGAAACTTGTACATTAAGAACATCACTTGAAACCACAGCTGTTGCGATATTATCACCGCTAATATCTGCATTATTCAGTGTTAAAGTGCGGGTATCAGGATCAAATTTTACTGAGCCCGAACCATCGCCCAGAATATCATCCTTATTCTCATCAGTGACCGGTTTCTCCAGCACTTTCAAGGAATAGGGGCCGAAATCATCTTCTTGCCCAACCGCAATTCCAGGAAAAACAGTTACTGTCGCTATTGCGCTAATCCCAACTAGAGCTACCAAAAGAAACCAAGCAGAATTTCGTAATCGGAATGCCAGTGACATAGTGCCACATCCTCTCATAGAAGAATATCTGCCATAAACTATATATGGGCAAATCCTGAACCATTCCCCCGGGTTTAGCAATAAATTATCGTCATCAAATTGACCAGCATAAATTCTTTTCTAGCCACCCCCGCCTTGGGGATCGATCTAGCAGACACCCTTCACATTAATGGTCATCGATAAACCAGACGCAGCGGCCTACTTCTAACCTGATACCAACTGTGTCCTAGCCACCAGCTTTAAGACCTTCATATAGCGCGCATATAAGTAACAATCACAGCAGTTGGAGACTTTGACTTCCTGGCTTTCTGGTTTTAGAGCGTGCTCAGATAGGTGGGGATTCTGGTGAGCAGTGGTTACGGATGTTTGGGTGGAGTGATGTGAGAATCAAGCTGCTGTTCTTAGTCTTATGGTTAGCCGCGCAGGCTCACATCACCTAAAGGGCAGCTTGATTCCAAACTGTGGTTGAGCACCTATAAGAATCAAGCTGCTGTTCTCACCTACAGGACTGATTAACGCTGCTCACTAGGCCCAAATAGCAGCTTGATTCTAAAACAAGCAACCGTAGCGCAGCTCAAAACCAGCCCAGCACCAAGAAATACACGAGGTTTTTGGCGCTTTACAGGACCAATGCCAGGAATCAAGCTGCTGTTCTTAGTCTTATGGTTAGCTACACAGGCTCACATCACCTAAAGGGCAGCTTGATTCCAAGCTGTGGTTGAGCACCTATCAGAATCAAGCTGCTGTTCTCACCTGCGCAGGACCGCCATAGACACTGCCGGGTAAGAAGTGCAGCTTGATTCTCACTTTCATCCCACCACCACAACACCCCAAACTGAAAGAACCGGTTCACCACCCATAATTACTTCCCCAGAAAAGTTAAAGAGGCCGCCTCTTTCGAGACGGCCTCTTCTTTCTTGGTAGCGGGGGCAGGATTCGAACCTACGACCTCTGGGTTATGAGCCCAGCGAGCTACCGAGCTGCTCCACCCCGCGACAGGAAACAGGGAATCTTGTTCCTTGCAACGGAGTGTTACTTTACATCACCTCCCAGCAAAGCGCAACTTCACCGAGTTAGTGATCACAATTCGGCATAAAATCGCAGGTCCAGCTCGTTTCGACCACCACCACTCTCGCAATTTTAAGTGGTGGTTGTGTCGTCGAAAAGCTTGGTAGCTAGTTAGTTAGATTCTGGTATTCCTCGATTGCTTTGTCCAGATCATCGAGGGCACGACCATATTCCTCATGAGTGCCTTCACGAGCACTACGCACATCGTCTAGTGCCTTATTGATGGCGTCAATCGCTTGGGCCTCGTTTGGCGCGGCGTTTGATGGGGTCGGCAAAGCCGAGGTTGTTTGTGGTGTCGAAGTACTTGGCGAATCGGTGGTGCCACTGTCCGGCGTTGTGCTGGTATCAGTGTTTGACCCGTCGACTTCCTCAATGTCTTGAGCTGCCCGTGGGTCAATACCAACCTGAGATAGCGCTTCAGATACTGTTGGTGCGTAGCCAACCTGACCTTTATAAGACACCAGCACCCGTAGTAGCTTCGGGAAAGCTGATTCTTGGCCTTTGCGTTTAGCGTAGATCGGCTCGACATACAGAATCTCACCACCGCCAACTGGCAGGGTTAGCAGGTTACCGTTTTTCAGGTCAGTGGTTTCTTTCCACAGGGCCTGGTCACGGGCGACTTGATCGGATGCCATCATGGTGTCTTGTGCCTGCTGCGGACCTTGGGTCTGGGTATTGGTTGGCAATACTCGGACGGTGATCTTGCCGTAGGTATCTGGATCAGAGCTGGCTGACATGTGAGCCGCAAGATACTGACGGTTCAAACCACGGAACGGGGTGATCAGCTGGAAGGAGGGCTTGCCTGATTGTGGGTCAGCAGCAACCACATAGAACGGCGGCTGTTTGGCGCGGTTCTCTCCTTCGGCCGAGGGATCGGTAGGTACCGACCAGAACCGGTCATTGGTGAAGAAATCCCGAGCCTCATCAACGTGGTAGCGGGCGAGGATTTCACGCTGAATCTTGAACATATCCTGCGGGTAGCGAATGTGTTCCATGAGTTCGGGGGTGATCTCAGACTTTGGCTTCACGGTTCCTGGGAATACGCCCTGCCAAGCTTTAAGCACGGGATCTTGCTCATCGAACTCGTAAAGCTCAACGGTGCCGTCATAAGCATCAACCACGGCTTTAACGGAGTTGCGGATGTAGCCTACTTCATCATTGACAATCATCTGCTGCTGAGCACCTACCTCGCCAGAGGTATCGTCAGTAGCTTGGCTCACGCTCGTGCGGGTGGCATAAGGCAGACTGTCCAAGGTGGTGTAGCCATCGACGATCCATTTGATGCGACCATCAATAACCGCGGGATAGGTGGTGGAATCTGTGGTTAGCCACGGTGCTACCTTGTGCACCCGGCTACGCGGATCCCGTTCAAAGAGGATCTTGGAGTTCTCATTGACCCGTTCAGAAAGGACGAGGTTCAGTTCCTGGTAACGCGCAGCGAAGGCAGCTTGGGTGAAAACATTGCCGATGTTCACACCACCGGTTCCCTGATAGGTGTAGGTGGAGGAATCAGTGTCGTACTCTACGGAGCTACCGTCTGCAGATCCAACCACTGCATAATCATTGCCATCAGAAGCTGATGCAATCAGTGGACCGAAGTAGATTCGTGGTTCATCAACGACAATGCCAAGTTTCTGGGCGTCCGCATCGGTGGTTTGCAGATCAGAAACGGTAAACACAGGGTAGCCACCGCGAGCCGAACCAACGTCACGTGCAACTTCATCAACTTGATTAGCTTGAGCTGCAACAAAACCATTGCCGTGGGTATAGACGGTGTGTCGGTTAATCCAGTTCTGCTGGTTTTCTCGCAAAGCATTGGGGTTAATTTCCCGAGCAGCAACCACGAAGTCACGCAGCTGGCCATCGATCTCATAACGGTCCATTGCCAAGGAAGCTGGGAATCCATAGAAATTCTTAAGCTGTTGCAGCTGGGTGAAAGTTGGGGAAATGATTTCTGGATCAAGTAGACGAATATTCGACACCGTTGCGACGTCAGAGGCCACAGCTTCAGTGGTTGCTTGGTCTTCGGTCGTCGTTTTGGCACCCCAGTTTTCTTCGTAAGTGACCGTATCGCTAGTCACTCCGTAGGCATAGCGGGTGGCCTCGATATTGCGGGCAATATATTCGGCTTCTTTTTCTGCTCGGTTCGGTTGCACCGAGAACCGTTCCATCATCGCTGGCCATGCATTTCCAATGACCAGTGCTGACAACAGCATGAGTACTGTTGTCACTGCGGGAATCCGAAGATCTCTCAGCACAATCACGCTAAAGAAGCTGAAGCCAACCAAGATTGCAATGAACATAAGGATGAGCTTGGCTGGCAGTACTGCATTGACATCAGTGTAGGAAGCGCCAACAAAAGTCTCATGTTTGCGCATCAACAGGTCATAGCGATCCAACCAGTAACCAATGGCACGTGTTAGCATCCAGATGCCAGCAGTCACTGCAAGTTGAATCCGTGCGTAACGAGAAATTTTGGCCCGCTCATTGGTAGCAGCGCTGCCAATAGTGATGTTGCCAACCAAATAATGGCCCACAAAAGCAATAACAAACGCCACGACCAGCAGTGTTGATACTGTACCTAAGGCCAATCGGATCATGGGCAAGGTAAAAGCGTAGAAGCCGTAGTCGACCCCAAACTGCTGATCGGCAACGCCGAATTCTGTGCGGTTGAGGAACAATTGCACCACACGCCAACTTTGCTGCCCCAAGAAACCTGCGATCACGCCAACAACGATGGGAAGAACTTTGAAGAATTTCCCGGTAGAACGGGTCAGCTGGCGGCGGTATTCGAGCAGCTGTTCGTTACCAACGGAAAAGAAAGTTGCTTCCTCAGAAGGGCGACCTCTCATGGTTATAGCGGCAGCTAGCCACACCACCCCAGCAGATACCAGCCCAAAAATGAAGAACAATGCAACTCGGGTGAGGATGACTTTATTAAACACCTCCCTAAACTGCACTTCGCCAAACCACAGCCAGTCAGTATAAACACCAACCAGAATGGGTCCCAGTGTTCCCAGAACAAATAGCACACCTACTATAATTGGTACTATTTTCGGGGGCCGCCCAATCTGGGGATTGAGAGTAGCCAACGCCTTCTCCTTTGTCGTAATTTAGGCTGAATACGGGTAGTCACCTAACTCTACCGAATAGATCGTGGAAGGACAGTTTCCGATGAGTCTCCCCATTCAGGCATTAAACAAGGCATTGCTTGAGGCAGTGGACTTTATTCACGCCGAAGGCTGGAATCAGCCCCCAACACTTTTCGCACTTGTGCCTTCACAATTGCTTGCTGATGCCATCGAACCGGACGATGCCCCACTGGCATTGGTGGTGCAAGATGAACTCCCCACAACCATCCTACCGGGTTCCGAAGAATTGGGTGATTATATTGCCCACATCCAATGGCCAGATGCAGTAGTTGGTGCGATCTTAGCCCAAGAGATCCAATTTCAGGATGCAAACGCCCTTGATGCTGAACCGCGTACGGCACGGTTATTTTCTGGGGTTTTGCGCAATGATCTTCATCAGACATTGTTGCAAATCCGACCAACCGAAAGCGAATTAGCTTCCCGTGGCCCGTTTGCTGAAGATGAGGTAGAACTTCGCGGCGGGGCTAATATCGCCCCCGGAGTTATCTCTGCACTTCGAGCGACTTTTGAGTAAGATAAAAGTCCCTAAACCTCGATGCTCAAGGATACTGCTACGACCATGAATACCCCTCTGCGCCAAACGGCGGCGTGCTCACTTACCCTAATGCTTTGGGGTTTTGTCGCCGCCTGCAGTACTGAGGACAAGCCACAGCCAGCACCGACCACGCAGGCGGCGTCGTCAAGCGTAACGACGACCGCGCCACCAACAACCAGTGAGTCTACAACTCAGGTAAAAACCACCAGCGCCAAAACAACCACCCGTAAAAGCAATGATGGGGTGGAAAAGACTCGGCAGATGTTTGGCACCCTAGCGCCGGATTCATTGTTCGATCAGTTCGATTCTTGTAATCCCAATGGGGTGGAAGACTCGATGGCGTGCAGCGGTCAAGAAGTTGGGCAGTTCCAATTTTTTGCCTCTGATTCAAAAGCTGCCTCAACTACCCAACTGCTGACTGGGCTGCGTAATTCGAAGGTAATTAAAGATACGGGACAGATTGTGGTGGGCTGGTCCACATTGGGCAATACCGCCATCATTACTGTTGTGGACAATGATAACGGTTTGGTGCTGCAACAGATGGTTTCCACAGAAGAGGTCGATCCCACCGAGCGCATCTACGAACTTGGGCTGGCAGAAGAAACCAACACTAAACCCACCGAATCCACTGCACCAACCTCGGCTAATCCGGCGAATTAGTTGCAGGTGGTAACTGATTTTCCATCCGCAAAGTTCTGCATTGTCTCCACTGCGCCGGTCAGATTTTCGACTTTAGCTAAGGTCATGGTGTCATAGGACGCACCACTCAGTTCGGCGCAGTTATCTGCTGGGACTAAAAACAACTCCGCCCCAGCATCGGCAGCGGATTCCACTTTGTGAGTAATCCCGCCAATTGGTCCGACTGTGCCGTCGTCTTCAATAGTGCCGGTACCTGCAACGAATTTGCCACCATTGAGCTCGCCTTCAGAAAGTTTATCCACCACCGCGAGGGCAAAAATCATGCCAGCTGATGGTCCACCAATGTCTTCGAGATTGTACTTCACTTCTATATCACCAGCTGGAACTGTGGACATATTGATTCCTAGGAAGGGCAATGTCGAGTCCTCAGGATGCTCAGCTAGGGTCACAGTCAGCGGTAGTTCTTTATCACCTCGGCTAACCACCAAAGATAACTCCTCGCCAGGCTTATGAGCACGAACCAATTCCTGTGCATGACCACCAGACTGTACTGCTTCGCCATCGATACTCACGATTCGATCGTCTTTTTTCAGCTGAGCTGCTGCGGGGGAATCTTCAACTACTTCGACCACTTCGACTTCTAAGGGCATCTGCAAATATCGCAGTGCTGCGGTGGTGGCGGCCGATTCAGAGGATAAAAACGCCTGTTCATTCATCTGGTGCATTTCCTCCTCGGAGGTATCCTGCGGAATCACCTGCTCAATAGGCACGATCCGATCATTGGTAAACAACCAACGGTTCATGGCCTGCATTAAGGTCATCTGGGTGCGAACACTGACCGTAGTCATATTCAGATTCCCAGAGGTTTTATCAACCTCAGCACCGGTAATCTGCACCACCTCTACCCCATCAATGGCGTCCAAGGTATTAAAGGTAGGCCCAGGTCCTTCCGCTGCATAAGGCACATATAAATCAATATTTGTGCCTGGAATGCGGTCTAAATTAATCAATGCCAACAAAGCAAGCAGCGGGATAGCGCCAAAAACCAGTGTACGAAAACGACGATTCACGAAACACAGCGTACCTTGCATCGGCGTGTTCGCTCTAAGCGTTGGCACGAAACCACTTTCTGTAGGTAGCGTAAAGGCATGAGCAACAATTTTGGATTTTCATTCGGTTTCAACCCCCGCGACGATGACGACAATAATAATCCCCTTGGTGGCCTAGGCGATATGCTAAACCAATTTGGACAGATGTTATCTGGGTTGGGTTCGAGCATGAACTCCCCAGATGCCCAAGAATCCGTGAACTATTCCTTAGCTGAGCGCATCAGTCGGCAACAGATCGGATCCGTTACGCCCATCAGCGATCACGACCGACGTTCTGTAGAAGATACCGTCCGTTTAGCTGAGCTCTGGCTTGACGATGCCACCTACCTGCCTGCTTCTGGAAATAAAGCAGTTGCCTGGAACGCTGAGGACTGGTTAACCGCTACCCTACCCATGTGGAAGCGAATGGTTACCCCGGTAGCAACACAAATGAACAAAGCCAATATGGAATCCATGCCCGAAGAAGCCCGCGAAATGATGGGGCCACTAACTGGCATGCTTACCCAAATGGCTTCCATGAGCTTTGGCATGCAGTTAGGAAATGCCCTAGGGGATCTCGCTACCCAGTCTCTTTCTGGCTCGGACTTCGGCATTCAAGTTGCTCCAACTAATACCACCGCAATCTTGCCGCAGTCGGTAGCGCGAATTGCCGATGAAACTGGTATTTCCCCACAAGACATTCTGGTTTACATTTCGGCTCGTGAGGCTGCACGCCAACGGCTATTCCAACATGTGCCTTGGTTGGTTGAACGTCTTGTTAGCTCCGTGGAGGAATACGCACTTGGTCTCGAATTAGATACCTCCGCCATTGAGGAAGCCATGCGCAGCCTCAACCTTGATTCCCAAGACCCCTCCGAAATCCAATCAGCTGTGGATGAGCTGCAAAACCTCGACCTCAAACCGACTATTCGCTCCCGTAACGCTGGTGCTACCTCCCGCTTAGAAACACTCCTAGCACTTGTTGAAGGCTGGGTGGAATATGTGGTCACTGAAGCTATGGGCGAGCGCGTCCCTAGCACCATCCGTCTCAACGAAGCATGGCGACGGCGCCGCAACTCCGGTGGTTCTGCGGAACAGGCCTTCGCCACCGTTGTTGGCATCGAATTTGCCGCACCGAAAGTCACCGAGGCTATCGAACTCTGGCGACGTGTCACTGTCGCAGTCGGACCCGAACGCCGCGACAAGGTATGGGATCACCCTGATTTCCTGCCTGCGGCTGAACACCTCGACAACTCCGCCGATTTTATCGACTCCCTGCTAGACGACGCCGAAAACTCCGGTTTCGACCCCATCGCCGAAATCACCGCCTTAGAAGAAATGCTCTCCCAGGAATCGCAGAAAGCGGAAGAAGCTACTGGCGCTGAAAGTGCTAGTACTGATTCGGAGGACACCGAGCCAGATGCTACCTCAGGAACTGATGCCGCTGCAGACAACACCACCGAACAAGAAAACGGAGACGACCAAAACCAGAAGTAAAGCTCAATCTGCTTCTTGTGTGCGGCTAGATCTTTGGAAAGCAGACCATAATACCATCGGCTTCAATTTTACTATTGGAGCCGGTTTTCTTTGTGCCCACAACGTTGCTTGGGAATCGAGCTGTCATTTCGGTATTATCAGGCGTGGTTGTTTAGCCTCATATTAGAGAACAGCAGCTTGATTCCACCCCTGTCATTGACTTAGTCAAATTCAAGCTGGCAGCCAATCTACTCCCAGCTTCATTGCCCCTGCCACTAAAGCCACCGAACGATAATATTCCAGTTTGCCTAGGCCTCATTCCCCTTCAGTTGCTGGTCTGGGTATCCTTCCCCAAGCCTCTAGGAACCCTTTGGCGCGTTCAGCTTTGGGAACGCGGTCAGCCCAATCCCAAAAGGTTTTGGAGTGTCCGTCAGTGATGAAGGTATGCACGAGCTCATGCACGATGACCGCATCCAGAACGTATTGTGGTACTCCCTTGAGGCGGTGTGAAATTCGGATATCTCCAGTGGTGGTTGTGCATGATCCCCAGCGTTTATTTTGGTTGGTCACCCACCGGATGCTACCGATTGTGGCGCGGCTCTCAAGCAAGGTGGTGTTGAGTGTTTCGGCTCGAGCTTGTAAATCAGTGTCGCTGAGCTTTGTGGAACTCATACGACGTTGGAGTTTGGCCACCACCTCATTGACAAGGCGTTCCTCTTCCATAGGGGCGAGATGGGCGGGGATGCGGACTTGGATGCGGTCCTCGAAAAGTTTAGCGGAGGCGGTGCGGGTTCGGCGTTCGGAGCGGATTACCTCAATCTGAGGGGACATTTGGTCATGGGGCATGGCAAAATATCCTACCCTGTGCCACCATTGGCACATGTCGGGGGAACGTAGCAGGATATCAGAGCCAAAGGTTACATTAAGCTCGTCCGCCCAGGTACTGGTTCGTGGCGAGAGTGCTATTCAGTTTGGTGTAAATTCGACGTCTGCTGGTATTTTTCCATTGGAAGGGGTGCGGCCAGCAAAAATAGTGCGGGTGTTTGCTGGAGCTCGACATCCCATGGCGGTCGTAACGCTGGAGGACAAACTTGTTGCAGCTGGGCTTGATCCCACCACCAGTACCCTACTCATAGATGATTTGCTTAATCATGGGGTGTTGGTGCCATCGGAGGCACTGATTGTAGGCCTGATTGGTGATGCTCCCTTGGCACGAACAATTTCTCGGGTGTTTACCGAGATGGGGATTGTGGTGTTGAAACCTTCAGCACGTGAATCAAAAGCAAAGTTTGTAGAACAGTTGCCATTTGATACCCGGGTGATTGCTGCTGGCAAGATGGAATTAATTCGGAATTTAGTGCAGATCCTACAAACGTGGCCAGAGGTGGTTCCGGTGACACTAGTGGATTCGGTAGGGGTGATTGGACCAGTCCGTACACAAGGACAAGGGCCGTGCGTACAGTGCGCTGATTTGTATCATGTGCAGGAAGATCCAGAGTGGCGCAACATCATGATGCAAGTGCCATTGCAACCGCGGCCGAATCCAGTGGTGGAATACGCTACAGCCGCACGATTGGCAGCACTAATGCTGCCACGGTATCCAGCGCCGGGAGTAAGCAATGCAGGGCTACGGCCTGGTTTGGTATGCGAGGTGGATCCATTCAGCGGCTATACACATGAATCAGTGATGCAGCCTCATCCGATCTGCCCGGTTTGTTGGGAAGGTTCGGGCGCTCAGCGTAGATGGTGAGCGGCAGCTGCCACGGCAGTGGATGCGTCATCGACTGTAATAAACAGGGGCTTGCCAGTGGTGCGCTGAATCTTTAGACCTTCCCCAGCGCGGATAAGAATGGCGGAGCCGTCAGTGTTGACGCGGTATCCCCAACCACCCCAGTCACCAATGTTGATGGTGGCATAGTCTACTGCTTGGATCTGGGACCACGGGATAGTCTTGTGAAAGACTCTGCCGGTCATGCGCCAAGTGATACCGGTGTCATTTATCAGGACCTTGACATTCAGCAGGGTGATAAAAACTAGGATCATCATCACCACCAGCAAGATCATCCACCAGAATGGGACAAATATTGCGGGGATCAAAATAGCGAGAGTGGCGCTAAAACCAAGCAGTTTTATGAAAGTGGGAGCTTCGGCGCCACCGATCCATGCGGCAGTGCCGGTGGCGGGGATTTTTAATTTTGGTACCTCTACCTCGGGTGCGGTTGAGGGCGTGGGTCGGACGATAAACCAGCCTATCAGGAAGGCGAGCAATGAGATTGAAACTGATAGCATCATTCGACTCCAGGAATAGGTGACAAGTGTGGAGTCAGTGGCAGCTTTGTTCATTGTCAAAATATCGAGGCAAATGATTCCGAAGAAGGTAGCGGTCCAGAGAGTTATTCCGCCTAAAAAGTGGGCGGATTTACCGATGGACGCCCCATTAATCACAGTTATCCCCATGAGCAGCAGGCAGCTGAGGCAGCTAAGCCCCGAGATGAGTATGAATGTCAAAGGTGAGGTAAAACCATCGGCGATCCCATTGGAGCTGAAGTGCACAGCAATCTGATTGGGCGCAGTGGGGAGCATTATGAAAGCAGTAGTCAACCACGCTAGGGTGATGACACTGGCAAGACCACAGGTTCGAAGTAAGAATGATGCTTTAGTCATTGTAATCCCTTTTTTTGGAGTTCTTCAGTGATGGTCGCCAAGGATAGGGAGGCTGCTTTGGCTTTTTCTGATAGTGCATCGATTAGTGCGGCGATGCTTGCCTCCATTTGACTTTGTGAAGTTGGTAGCACGATGGCGCCACGGCCACGACGTAGTTCGATTACGCCCTCATCACGCAGTAGTCGTAGTGCTTGGAGCACCGTGTTTTTATTGACCCCTACGGCGGCTGCAATGTCATCAGCGGTTGGCAGACGGTCGCCAGGGTTGAGTACCCCTTCAGCGATGCGCTGTCGAATCTGCTGGGATATTTGTAGGTAGATGGGGTCGGTATGCGCCGGGTCGATGACTATCAGCATGACCCCAATACTACTACAACTAGTTTAACTAGTACAACTAGTTTTGAAATTGCGCCAAAGTCTCCAGCACTCCAGCACCATAGCGCTCAACTTTGACCGGCCCCACCCCATTGATCTGTAATAATTCCGCCTCCGACGTCGGCAACTCCTCGGCTAATGCAATTAAAGTGGTGTCACTGAAAACAATATAAGCTGGCACACCTGCAGTACGGGCTTCTGCAGCACGCCAGCGTCGTAACGCCTCAAAGACTTCATCGTCAGCGGTGCTGGGGCAATCATGGCACCGCTTTGCAGCTTTTTCGGCGGCGTCTGTCAATGGCTGACCACAAACCTTGCAGCGTTGTGCCCGACGGTTACGATTCGGAGCGGCGGCAGTATCGAGATCTTGCACAATGCCATCAAGGAACCGAGTGCGCTTACGACTGGCCCGGCCACCTTCCTGACGCGCCAATGCCCATGAGTGATATAGCCGTTCCCGCGCACGAGTAACACCCACATAGTAGAGTCGCCGCTCTTCTTCAATCGCCTCAGTACCACTTTTAATGGCATGGGTAATTGGCACTGATCCATCACACAGCCCAACCAAAAACACCACATCCCACTCCAACCCTTTAGCGGCATGTAGCGAAGCGAGGGTCACCCCTTGCATGGTGGGTGGATGTTTAGCATCGGCACGCTGACGCAGTTGCCCTAATAGTCCGTTTAGGTCAAGATCGGGCGTGGCCATACCCAGTTCTTGGCACAAATCGGCAAGGGCATGTAGGCTCTGCCACCGTTCCCGGGCTTGAGCGCCTTCTGGTTCTTCTTCGGTTAGCCCCAAGGGAGCTAAATCCGCACGTACTAGCCGGTGCAACTCCGGACCGATTGCTTCTGCTGGGAGGTCATCACGCTGGGCGGTACGCACCAGCTGACTAATTGCTTGCCGAATCTCTGGGCGCTTGAAAAACTCCTCTCCACCACGCACCTGATAAACAATCCCCGCTTCGGAAAGCGCCTGCTCAAAAGTAGCAGATTGGGCATTAATGCGATACAGTACCGCAATTTCAGCAGCGTCATAGCCATCTGCCAACAACTTCTTAATCGTAGCGGCAACACCCCTCGCTTCGGCAGGTTCATCATCATAGGCACGAAACTCCGGCATTGGTCCCGGCGCGCGCATACCCTCAAGCCGCAGACGAGTCCCGACCGCACGTCCAGTGGCCTGACCAATAACTGTGTTGGCCAGATCGGTAATCTGCGGCGTGGAGCGATAGTCGCGTTGCAGCTTGACCACAGTGCCATGTGGATAGGTGCGGGAGAAATTCAGTAGGTAGTCAGGGCTTGCTCCGGTGAAGGAATAGATAGTTTGGTTGGCATCCCCTACGACGGTAAGATCATCCCGCTCGCCAAGCCATGCTTCTAACACACGCTGCTGCAAAGGAGTAACGTCCTGGTATTCGTCAACAACGAAAGTGCGATATTGTTCCCGAAATTCCTCAGCGATGGCGGTGGAGTTTTCGATTGCCCCAGCTAGGTGTAGCAGCAGGTCGTCGAAGTCGAGGAGCATTCCTTCAGTAGTAATTTTGGATTCCTCGTAGCGCCGATAAATCTCAGCGATTTTTTCTGGTGGTTCTGGGGTTTTGCGTGCTGCTACTGCCTTTGGGTATCCCTCGGGGGTGACTAGTCTAGATTTGGCCCATTCGATTTCGCTTAAAATATCGCGGACGTGCTCTACCGAAGAGTCCGCCCCCACACTGCGGGTGGCCCGTCCAACCAGCGGAAACTTATTATCTAATAGCTTCCAACGCAGATCACCGGCAACTTGCGGCCAGAAATAGCTTAGTTGCCGCATGGCAGCGGCGTGGAAGGTGCGGGCTTGCACGCCACCAAATCCCATCAGTCGTAGTCGGTGTGCCATCTCCCCGGCCGCCCGTTTGGTGAAGGTCACCGCCATCACCCTAGTAGGAGAAGCAAAACCCTGACCAATCAGGTAGGCAATTCGGTAAGTAATTGTGCGGGTTTTCCCGGTTCCTGCGCCCGCCAGAATTGCAACTGGTCCCCGCGGTGCGGTAGCAGCCAGCAGTTGATCGGAATCGAGGTCACCGAGGTTTATCATTCATCCATCCATTGTTGAATCAAGGTTTTAGCCAAGGATCCTTCCCCTGGCAGTGCCAATCGCCCAGCTTGTAGCTCGCTTTTCGACACCCACCGGATGTCTACTAACTCACCGTCAGGTTTCCCCACTGCTTCCGCATCTGTAGTAACTGCGGTGAAGCCAACCATGATTGAACCGGAATAAGGCCACGGTTGGCTGCATAGGTACTGTAGATTAGTGATGCGGCGGCCAGTTTCTTCCCATGCTTCCCGAATCATGGTGTCTTCAAAGGATTCGCCTAGTCCGACATATCCAGCAATCAAGGAAAAATACTTAGGGCGTAGTGCATTTTTTGCCAGCAGGATTTGATCGGTGTCTGATAGCTTAATCAATCCGATTACCGCCGGATCAATACGAGGGAACACCGAGGTTGCATCGGGAGTTACACCAGGTATGTGCTGTGGGAATTCCAATGGGTGGCCGGTGAGCGGATCAAAACGATAAGATTCCCGGTGATATAGCACAGCCAATGCGTATAGGGCATCTGGGTTGGTCGTTCGGGTGATCCGCTCACCTAGGCGAAGCCAGCCCTGTAGCTGGTGTTTTGTCACTCGGGCTACCGCCGTGTGGTCATCAATGAGAAACCCCTGATTAAGATCAAGGGTTTTAGGGCTGCCAGTTTGATCTACAAGGGTGCAGCCTTCTGTATCAAAGACATAGGTGCGCATGGCTTACCTTTAATGATCGACGTCGTCACTGAATACACGGCGGACATAAAGCAGGCGGTCGCCTGGTTCCACAGTTTCGGCTTCGAGCGAATCGATCCGGTATAACTCCCCAGATCGCACCAACCCTAGGACAATATCGGCTAAGTGCCGAGGGTTTGCGCCTACCTCGTCTTCACCGATGGGTCTTTCTGCAATGGAAAAACCCTCGTCTGGGGATAATAGATCCTCCATCATTTCCACCACTGAAGGGGTCACGGTAGCCAGTCCTAGCATTCGACCAGCAGTTTCGGAAGAAATTACCACTGAATCGGCCCCGGACTGTTCCAAAAGGTGTTGGTTTTCTGATTCCCGGACGCTTGCCACAATCCAAGCGCTGGGTGCTAATTCCCGTACTGATAAGGTCACCAATACGGCTGTGTCATCGGTACTTGGGGCCACCACAATGGCTTTGGCCTTACCCACGCCTGCCAATCGAAGTACTTCAGAACGGGTAGCAGAACCATTGACGGTGACCAGTCCAGCATTTGCGGCGACCTCTAGTACTTCCCGATCACTGTCAATGACGACGATGTCTTTGGGGGAGGCACCGTCGGCAAGTAAAGCGGAGACGGCAGATCGGCCTTTGGTGCCGTAGCCAATGACTATGGTGTGATTACGCAATTTTTTCCTCCACCGTTGGATTTGCCATACCTTGCGAGATTCTTCCGTAAGCACTGATAGTGTCGTACCGACCAGCAGGATCAGGAAGGCTAGGCGCATAGGCGTGACAACAAAGATATTCATGAGCCGGGCGAATTGGCTAACTGGTGTGATGTCCCCATATCCAGTGGTCGAAAGAGTGACCGCTGAATAGTAAAGGGCGTCGATAAATGTCAGATTTTCGGAATAGCCGTCGCGATCAAGATAGGCCACTAATGACACACATAAAATCAAGATTGTGGCAATGCCGAACCGTCGAAGTATGAGCCGAAACGGACTGACCAGTTGGCCACTGGGAATCTGCACGACATGTGATAAGGCAGGTTCGGGGATCTCTCGAACGTTCTGGCTTGCGCGAAATCGGTTTGGTAGCCTACTGAGCAACTCCATCAGCTCCTTAAAATCCGCAGCTCATTGGGCTTTCTAGGTGGGAAGGCCCTGGGGGTTATATCTTAATCGGTTATGGCACATTGACCACATTATCCAACATCGCTGCTAGCTCAGACTCGGTTGGTAATTCCGTGCCATCAACCAGTTCATTATGCCGCACATAAAAAAACGATGCTCTGACTTCTTCTGGACTGATCCCCTGCTGTTTCGCCCACGCCAACCGATAGACCGCCAACTGCATCTTCAAATGGCGTAACGCCCGAGGTTGTGGCATCTCGCCGGTCTTCCAGTCCACAATATGCCACTTCTGCTGATCCCGAAACACTGCGTCCATCCGCCCCCGGATAACCACCGACCCCACCGCGAATTCAAAGGGATGCTCCACAAAAACCGGGGTTCGGTCGGCAAACTCACTGGCCAAAAAACCAGCCTTCAACGTAGCAAGATCTACCTGCGGCTCGGCTTCTTCCATGCCCGGCAGCTCAGACTCATCCAATAACGTTGGCACCCCAAATCGGTTTTCCAACCATAGGTGGAACTCGGTACCGCGTTTCGCATAAGCATTGGGTTTAAACGGCACCGGTCGCCTAAGCCGCTTAGCAAACCACTCGGGATTTTCCGTCAACGCCACAATGTCAGTGGCTGTTAGCTCCCGCGATAATTCAACTTCTACCACCGCAGCTTTAAGCCTACGATGTTCCTCAATCAAGGCAGTGACATCCGATTCCCACTGCTTAAACACCTCATAGTCATCATTGAACTCGATTTCCGTTTCCTTGGCTTGCCACACCTGCTGCGCTGCCGCATTCAGCGCTTGCCGACGTTCAGGTGGCGGGAAATACCCCACCTGCGGTTCAAGGGTGGGAATGTCCGTTTGCTCAGCCTCAGCAAGCCAAGTCACCACTGATTCGGGTGTCTGTTGTTTGAGCAGTTCCAAATTTGCATAAGGTTTAACCAACCGGCCAGTATCAGATTGAGCAGCCGCAGTGACCAATAATCGGTGTTCACTGCGCGTGATGGCAACATAAAACAATCGGGTGTTTTCTTCCACCGCAGACTGTTTGAAATCTTTAATATGGTCTTTACCAGCTTCCTCTAAATCTCTACGGTTTTCTAAGCTACTGGTATCGAGTACTGGAGAACCGACTTCATCTACAGCAGTGGCGGCGTCACCACGCAGGGTTGATGGGACCGCAGCAACATTAGTAAGCCAAGTAGACACCCGCGCATCATAGGTACCAGAATCCGCGTGCAGTACTGCAACGATCTGCCATTCCAGTCCTTTTGCTTTATGCGCGGTTAAAATCTGCACCCGATCACTTTTAACCTGCACTTCACCAGGGGCTAACCCCATTTCTTGGCTGCGTGCAATGGTGAAGTAATCCAGCAGTTGGCCCAGAGTCGCGCCGGGGATTGCAGCGAAATTGGCGACTTCAGCATGCAGTCGATCTAAATGCACCACCCCAGCGGCACCATCGCTCCGTGGGTTTTCTCGGCTGAGGACTTCGGTACGTACCCCCATCACTTTTTCAATATCAGCAAATAAGTCTGGCAGACTTGCCCCTGCTGCCAGCACGGATCGTAATGCTCGCAATTGGGCGCTAAGCCGCCGTAATCGTTGATAACCCAACTCGCTGTACCGTTCTGGTTCGCCAAGGTCAGCGATGGCATCGCCAAATCCAACCACAGTTTCTGGTGCAGTTGGAATGGTCTCGGCAATGATCTGCTCCAGCTTGGTTGCCGGATCAGTAGAATACTCCACCTCAGTAGCTGTACGTCCGGCAAGGTTACGTACTCGTGTGGCTAAGGCCAGAATATCCGCCACGCCTAGCCCTACCATTGGACTAGCTAACACTCGTAGTGCCGCATGGGAATCCATCGGCCGGATCAACATTGTCGCTATAGCTACTAGATCGGCTACCTCTGGCACATCCAATAAGCCAGCAAGGCCCACAATTTCAAACGGTACTCCCTTCGCTTGCAGGTGCTTAGCCATTGGTGCCATATGGGCGCGCTTGCGCACCAATACCGCTGCGGTAAACGGCTGTGCCCCTCGGTTTTCATAGGCCTGCGCTAACTGCTCGGCTACAAACTCCCGTTCGGCTTCAACAGTGTCAAAAAAACCTAATTCCACCTCTCCCAAAGCAGAATCTGGTAAAGATTCCAACGGCTGTACCGGCCGTCGCGGATCGGCAGGGTGTCCCAATACTGTTGCTGAAATCGCATTGGCTAACTCTAATACTGCTGGTGGATTGCGGAAACTTACGGTCAGTTCCTTCTTCGGTGCGGGCTGCCCACCGACGGCAAAATCCGTAACAAATCGCTCTAGGTTAGCTGCCGTTGCTCCACGCCACCCGTAAATGGATTGCATGGGATCCCCCACCGCAGTCACCGCAGAACCAGCAAATAGACTCGATAGTAATACCCGCTGTGCATGACTGGTGTCTTGATACTCATCGAGCATGATTACCTGAAATCGTTGCCGCAATACCTGACCCACCTCTGGGTTTTTATGCGCCAACCGTGCCGCTAAAGACATTTGCTCACCAAAAGTCATCAAGTTTTCTTCAGCCAGCCGCTCCTTGAGGATCTGTGCCAGTGGCAAATACTCCAACCGTAGCTGTTGGGTATCCTTCCACCTCTGCATGGTGGCATTAAGGTTGTCACGTTGCCGTGGCGCTTTGGGCAGCTCATCGAATAGCCGTGAAAACGGTTCGGTCTCTTCGATCACATCCGCAGCCGAAACCATATGCCCATCTAGCTCTGCCACCAATGACAATAAGGTCTCTACTACCGTCAGTTGTTTATTCTTTGTTTGCAGCTGCCCACCATAACTAGCCACCACCTGATCGGCAATGCGGAACAACTCAGTTTGGGAAATCATCCGACTTGATGGTTCCACTGGTAGCAATAACCCGAACTCCCCGATCAGCTTCCCTGCAAAGGCATCATAAGTTGACACTGTTGGGGCAATGGTGCGCAGACTGCGTTCCAGCTTTCCGCTCGGATCCAATGCCATAACATCTGCTGATGCCGCCAGCTGTCCTAATCTAGTGCGAATGCGTTTCGACAATTGTTGTGCTGCCTTACGGGTAAAGGTCAAACCCAACACACGGTCTGGATCAATCCATCCATTGGCTACCAACCACACCACCCGAGCCGCCATCGTCTCGGTCTTACCAGCACCAGCACCGGCCACCACCAACATTGGCCCCAAAGGCGCTGCAATCACCTCAGCTTGTTGTGGTGTTGGTGGATGTTTTTGCCCTAATAATCGGGACAAGGACACCGGATCAATCCGCATGTCTTTCAAGAAATTATGTTGCACTGTCATAGTAATTTTTCCCGATTAGGTAGTGGTTTCCGTAGTTTGCCGACCCGCATCCTGGACTGGACACAAACTATGTAACCTACAAGTACGGCACCCCTCATTGGTTGCAGCTTTCAATCTCGGCCCTTTCAGCTGTGCTAATAGACCTGGTAATTGTGCTTCAAATTCCGCCAGCTGTTCATCATCCAGCTTCGGCTGCATCACACTAATTGATTTACTGGTGCTCTCGGGGTAGACCAAACTCGCCCCATCCACCAACAACCCTTCGCCAGTAGGGTCAGTAAGAATTTGATTGCCTTCTAACTTCCCATGACGCAGCGCTAATTGGTAAGCGGTTAACTGAACGTGCTCCGCTGCCTTTGAGTCTGAAGGTTTGTTCTTCCCTGATTTTAAGTCAATAATGTGATACTCATCAGATTTGGTCCGCTCCAGTCGGTCAATCCGACCAACCAGTCGCACCCCATTATGATCGGCACCTACATCCCTAGCCACCACCACATTCGCCTTGGTTTCCACTCCAACCTGTTCAAATGTGCCTCGGCTATCCATAAGCCACTTGCGGGTTTTTGCCACTGCAGTTTCCCAGTCACTGATCTCGGTGACAGTTAACCACGCTGGTCCTGATACCAATGCCGCATACGCCTCCACTATCTTCTCAGTAGCCCAATTAGCATCCACACCAAGGGCAACTGCCTCGGCAAAAGCATGTAATAAAATGCCACGCAACAAATGAAGCGGTGTATCTTCTTCAGTCACCACCTGCTGCAACGTTGCCTTTAACGGACAATCCAATCCGACTTCAATCCGCGACGGCGACAGACTAGAGACCGGCAACGGATCATTTTCACTCCGACCCCCCATTCCCCACCATTGGCTCGGATCCGCACCAGGAACCCCAGCTTCAGCCAATCGTGCTAACTGGCGGGCAGCCTGCTGTTTAATACTCTCTGTGGTGCTTTCATCCATTAAGGCTCGACGCAATTCCGCCACAATAGTTGGTACTGATAGCAACCGAGTCAGCGGCAAAATATCCTCTGCCTGAGCTAATTCAATGCTGGCATTGTGGCTTTCTAACAGCTCTAATAAATCCGCTGGCTCCGCAGCAGCTGTATCCGCAGCACCCGGCGCGGTGTCTGAGGCGCTAGTAGCAGTCTGCGCTAATGAAGCTGCCCGAAATGCATCCACAAACCGCGAAGGTTCTAGCACTTCATCTGCGTCGGGGGCGTTAACCGTAGTAATCAGCAGTTCATTGGTTGCTCTCGTACACGCCATATCAAATAGTCGTCGTTCCTCTTTCAGCCGCTCCGCCAACCGAGATACCGGGGTGTCAGGTTCAATGCCCTCATCAAGGTAATCCACTAATTCTTCCTGCCCAAACAGGCTGCCAGTTTCCGATAATGAGGGCCAACTATCCTCTTGTACTCCAGCAACAACCACGGTGTGCCATTCCATTCCGCTGGTGGCATGAGCCGTGAGAATACTTACTGCATCTGGTTCCTGCAGCCGACGATCACGCACCCCTGTGGGTAATTCCTGCTCACGTATATGGGCGATGAAGGAATTAATAGAGGCTTGGGGTCGACGTTCCACCCAGTCACCTGCGGCGTCGAATAGTGCCATGACCGAATCTAGGTCTCGATCTGCTTGTGACCCGGCAGCCCCACCGCGTAAGCTGGCGGCCAGCAATCGGTCGGATAATCCAGTAGCTGACCAGATCTCCCACAGGTTTTCTTCCACACTGCCAGTTTTCCGACCAGCAGAGATTACTGCGGAAAGACGCGCGAGAATATCAAGTTCGCGTTCGGTAAGTACCTCATTAACCTCAGCTAATAGCTCTGGGTCGGGGCTGGGGCTTAGCACTAACTCATAAAGTACTTCCATGGCGCTGCGCATGGCATCGGTTTGGAAAGCGTCACTGACTGCGCCGGTGCGTTTCAGTTCTACCTTGCGTAGCGCGCGCAAGAGACGTCGTAATGTGATGGCATCGGCACCACCGATCGGGCCGAGTGCGAGTTCTTCCAATTCGGCGAGAGTGATACCGGTGTGTACTGCCCGTACCGCAAGGATAAGCGCTGCAACGATCCGTTGCTGGCTGAGCACAATGTCGGTGGGATCAATATGTACTGGCACGCCTGCTGCGAGTAGGGCACGTCGCAAAGGTGGGATCAACCCCACTGAACGCACTACCACTGCTATCTCATGCCACGGCACCTGATCGATCAATCGAGCTCGACGCACCTTATCGGCGACTACTTCTAGCATTTCGCCAACAGATTCTGCCTCAAAAAACTCGACACCTTCTGCACCAGGAATAGGAGAAATACGGTGCTTTTCATACAGTTTCAGTTCATGATCGCAAGGATACTGGAGCAAGAAAGTGGGTCGGGCACCACGAAAGCGGAATACTGACTGCGCGGGGTCACCAGCGATAATGCCCATCCGAGCGCGACTAAGCAACTCCCCTACTAGCTCGGCGGCCTTGGGATCGAGGTGTTGCGCATCATCAACAACCACCAGTTCAAAATTGGTCTCTGGCAGTGGTTGTTCAACCAGCATACTCACCAGTTCTGAAGCACTTAACGATTGTGTGCCCCGAAGTGACATTGTCTCTTCGTATTCTTGCAAAAACTTCCCAGCAGCCACCCACATGGGTCGATGAAACTGCTCACCGAGGTTTTCCAGATCCTGCGGACCTTGGCCCCGTTCAACCGCACGCAGCAGGAAATCCCGAAGCCCCCGGGCAAAGCCAACCATGCCGACGGCATCACGGCACTGTTCTGGCCACATCACCGCCCCGCGTTCTACTTGGCCTTTAAGCAGTTCCCTGATTACTGCATCCTGCTCGGCGCCAGTGATAAGTCGCAGCTGTTGGCCTTTGCGCTGCCGCAACAGAGCAAAGGCCAGAGAGTGCACCGACCGAACCATGCCACCAGTGGTGTGATAATCCCCACCAATCACCCGCTCCACTAAACTACGGCGCAACCGCGCAGCTGCCTGTTTCGATGCGGCAATAACCACAATGTTTTCTGGATTCAGGCCGTCATGAATCCGCTTTGCGACGACATCCAACAGCAGACTACTCACCCCAGTCCCCGCTGCGCCAGTTAGTCGCCATATACCAGACGTGGCATTGATTAATTCATTGTCCCACTCATGGTGATGCTCTACCCGAGTGGGCGGTACAAGTGTGACAGTGATATTTGCTGGTGGGGTTCCGAAATCAGAATTGGGTTCGGTGGGCATGTATTAGATTCTGCCACGGACCTTCGACACGACTGCCTGACACACCAACTCTAAATTCGTTCCTGTGTTCGCAGTAGCTAAAGGATGCATGGCATGAATGTACAGGCGGTACAACAAAGCCCGCAGCACCAATTGGTCTAAATGTTCTATATGCCTAAACCGGTCAAGAATACCGGTATCCACAGCATTTAACATCAATGCATCAACAATGGTTTGCGCCGCGGTATAACCCTTAGGGTGTGCCACACCCACAATGTCGGTCACCGCTGGTGGCTGCTGTCCGGAATAAAGGGTGGTGGCAAACATGTCAGCATGCGTAACTTGGTTCATGATTCGTTCCCCATCAGCACCAAACATGGGACGCAGCAAGTCCCGTACCTTTGGTACGAGGCTTCCCACAATCTCCTGGGAAGGAACCGCAGGGTCAAGGATAACCACATCATGTTCATCGCGCCACGCAGCATAGTCAGCCACTGAGAAAGCGTCCTTAGCATCAACCGAGTGGAAACTATCGGGAATTGGTAATTCGGATAGTGCCTCATCAAGCCGCAGGGCGGCTGCAACAGTTTCATCTACCCGATTGGCGAGAACCCCAGGCACATATGCCGAAGCCCGCCAACCAGCATTAATGAACCGCCCATCCGTGGATCGAATCGGCCGCACGATTCGCACACCATCAACCTGAAGGTCTTCTCGAGTACGTGATGACCATGCTGCTCGATCTGGGTGGGATACCTTGATAAAAACAATCCCACCAATACGCCAACCATAATCCCAACCGGCGCCTAGCTGCTTAGCGGGTTCTTTCGGGTCAGCATGGAAAGAATCACGCACATGTGCTGGCAAGGCCCATGAGCTTTGTTCTTGATCCTTAGGCAAGGAGACCACAATCGGGTCTCGGTCTTCCGGCCGCGGTGATTGTACCGTGGGCACTCCAAAAGCCTCAGTTGCATCGGACGGCACTGCTACAAGCCGTGGCCGGGACGTTGGTGTGGCGTC
Source organism: Corynebacterium sp. (assembly GCA_041854705.1). GTDB lineage: Bacteria > Actinomycetota > Actinomycetes > Mycobacteriales > Mycobacteriaceae > Corynebacterium. The sequence continues at coordinate 7,820 of JBHACV010000085.1, read as the reverse complement.
ATTGTCATGGGGCCACCCTAAATCTTTCACCATAACCTCCAGCATAAGGTCCGATTACTAAGTCTGCGCAAGCCACGAGGGTTTTAGGCCATTTTTGCCTGCAACCGGTGACAAAGGGTACACCTTCGCCCTAATCAACTGCCACTAACCAACCCTAGAGGCCCAGTCAGCATATATCACCATTTAGGCAGTTAGACGTGTGGATATGGCCACGGATTAGAAACACAAACAAACCCATCATCTTCGTAAACCTCATTGGGATCAATCAGAGCCAACTCCGAATTACTCAAGCTCAAAGTCTGCTGCATCATGATTGGCGCAAGTTTGCCTTGACCGCCACAGGGCACATGCTCAGCGTAACCGATACCATGGCCAACCTCATGATTAATCAAATACTGTCGATATGCCCCTAGGTCACCTTGGAATGGTGTGGCACCACGCACCCACCGAGATTCATTAATCACCACACGGCCACCATCGGCATAAAAACAGGAAGTTTCCATTGCAATGTCATTGCCACACAAAGTATGAGTGGTTTCCACACTGGTCAATTGAATCCGCAAGTCGGGTTTCAACTCTTCAGTCTCTTGAATGTGCTCGAAGCGGAACCGGCTGTCATGCGTCCACCCTTTGACATTGGTCAAGGTGGCATCAACAAGGCTGGCAAACGCATCATCACCACCATAGGAAGAAGTATCGATTCCGTCTTCAACTTCAATCACATAGGTGAAAGTCCGCTCTTTACCTTCACCACTTTGCGCACCAGCAGCACCAACCGAACGATAGGTGCCATTACCAGTCATGGTGAAAGTCCCCCCAGCTGGCAAATCAGTAGCTGGAATAGCGGGAATAGTCTCTTTAGCCGGATCAGGTCCCCGATCTGGATCAGAAACATTAGCGGCAGTGTTAGTTGTAGTACTGGCACCATTATCCGGCACAGGACTGTTTCCAGCAGGTGTAGCAATATCAATGAGCACCCAAATGGTAATCACCGCCAAGATCGGAATTGCATACGCCCGCCACCCGAATTGCTCAACAAAAGACCGATACCCACGAGCCACCCGGCTAGAAGACAACGCAGCCACACGCTGATTTAAACCACCAGACTTAGCACTGCGCTTACGATCACTGCGCCGTGGCCGGTTCACACTACGCGAATGTGCCCCACTGGCACTTCGGGAATGACGAGCCGCAGCTGAATGTTTCCCACCAGCAGCACCCACATCTCTCCCTTGGACTGGTTCCTGGTTCGGCCGCTCAGCTGAATCAACAGCAGACTCCCCACCTACAGGGTAAGAGTCAGCGTAGTCATACCCTGGGTCCTCATCAGGAGCATAGTCTTGGGCATACTCCCCAGTGAATTCAGGCTCGAAATAATCAGAATCCCCATAACCATCGTAACCACTGTAATCATGACCCAAATCACCAGTTCCATGCTGGCCTGAACCTGGGTAACCATCACCAACATAGGTTCCTGGGGCATAACCGTTAGCATAATCAGGCTCTAGATAACCAGAGTTATCAGCACTATTACCGGTGAAATCACTATTGTTCCAAGAAGTATTGATATAAGCAGTCTGCTCGACATCAGCTTCAGGATAACCAGACGCTGAATACTGTCCACCGCTATAACCTTCCTGGGGATAGTTATTGACATGACCATAGTCTGGTGCATAACCATTGTGACCATAATCATCATCAGGGTAGGTGTATTTCGGCTCACCAGTTTTTGGGTAAGGCGGATCAGCCTGCGGGTCAACCACACCCAATTCTTCCGTCATGTCCCAGACGTTTTCGCCGCGAACCTCAAAACGGCCTTCGCGGAATCCGCGGTTCACCGGCCCCGTTTGTGGGCGGGACCGGCGGTTGCGCCGATCAGGCACCGGCGAATCCTACCGTCCGTGCTTCGTTCGTCCCGAACTCAACGAACGCAATGCGATCATTACGGACAAGGTAGCGACGGCCTTTATTATCTTCCAACTCCAACACTCCACTACCAGCTTTCAGTGCAGCAGAAACCTTTGTGACGGCCTCCTCTTGACTGTCATTGCTAGAGACCACCAGTTCCCGAGGGGAATCTACGAAACCAATCTTGATATCCATAGCTCCAGTTGCACTTCCTTATCTTGACATTCTGGTACTGATTATTTTCGGCGAATCATTGTAACTGCCCAAGACCTAAGCAAAAAAGCCTATGCCTCAAGTGACCACCATCATAGACGGTTTAATCACCAAAACCTGGAAGCATAGCTGTGAAAGTGTCGGAGTATTTTTCCTTACTTGCTACAAATCACCTTGTCAGAGGGAATGCGATACATTAACCACATCACTTTCACATGTGTCTTGAACAAAAGTAGCAGTTGATTTTTAGCGCATTTTTTGGAAAACAAAAGCAGTTAAATGCCGATATTGCGATAAATGCAGGTTAAAATCAGCTACGTGCGCCCTAATGAAACTGTACCAACCTTCTTCGAACTAGGTGTGGCGATTGAAATCACCAACGCCCTAGCAGCGCTTGGTATTACCAGAACGTTCGCCATCCAAGAACAAACCCTCCCGATCGCACTCGACGGGCGAGACATCATTGGGCAAGCCCGCACCGGCATGGGGAAAACCTACGGATTCGGCGTACCACTCCTTGATCGAGTATTCGATTCCGCTGATGTTGATGAATTGGACGGGACCCCTAGGGCACTTGTAGTCGTCCCCACCAGAGAACTTGCGGTACAAGTCGCCGAAGATCTGACCCGCGCAGCGAAATTTACCCCAATTACGGTGACCACCGTCTACGGTGGCCGACCAATCAAAGAACAACAACGGCTCCTAAAAAAAGGCACCGACGTAGTGGTCGGCACCCCCGGCCGATTACTGGATCTACAAAACCGCGGCATCCTACGATTAGACCAAGTAGCAATTTTAGTGCTTGACGAAGCTGACGAAATGCTCGACCTTGGTTTCTTCCCAGATGTGGAAAAACTGCTATCAGAATTGACTCACGCGCACCAAACCATGCTGTTTTCCGCCACCATGCCAGGACCAGTACTCACTCTCGCGCGCACCTTCCTCCACCACCCAATCCACATTCACGCCGAAGAAGTTGGTGCTGCCCAAACCCACGAAACCACCACCCAAGTGGTATTCCAATCTCACCGCATGGACAAACCAGCCATCCTAGCGCGCATCCTACAAGCCAACAATCGCGGCCGAACCATCATATTTACCCGCACCAAACGCAGCGCCGCTGAAGTCGCCGAGGATTTAGCTAAACGCGGTTTCGCCGTGGGCACAGTACATGGTGATTTAAATCAACAAGCGCGCGAAGCCGCACTAGACGCATTCCGCAATAGCAAGATCGACATTCTCGTAGCCACCGATGTTGCAGCCCGAGGCATTGATGTCGATGACGTCACCCATGTAATCAACTACCAAACTCCTGACGACCCCATGACCTATATTCACCGCATCGGTCGTACTGGGCGCGCCGGGCACTCTGGTATTGCCGTGACCCTGGTCGGCTTTGATGAACTGCAAAAATGGCGGATCATAAATGATGAGCTCGACTTAGATCAGTCCGAACTACCTCAGTGGTTTAGTACTTCTCCCGAACTCTTTGAGGCTTTAGACATTCCAGCAGATGCCTCTGATGTGGTGGGACGCTCGCGCAAGGTTTATGGTTCCAAATTGGACAGTCGCAAGTCGGATTCGCCGCGGGACCGCAGAAGCAGGCAGCGACGGAGGTCGTCGTCAAGCAAAGTCCGTTCGAAGCGAGGTTAAAGGAGATTCGTTGGTGGAGGCTACTACGCATCGTAAAGTTCCGTTGTTGCGTAATTCCAAGCAGGATTGGATTATCGCGGCCGTACTGGCCCTGATTGCACTAATTGGGGTGAGTCTGGCTTACGCAACTGCCCCAATCCGCCACTCCACGCTCACTTCGGCGGAGGAATCGTTTACGCACCCCGCCACCATTGGCCTACTTGCCAACGAATATTCCGCGCAATGGCAACTGCCTGCCGATACTTTTAATGCCGCACCAGTGGTAGTTGGTGGCCTTGCCATCTCTTCGGAAATCGGTGCTGAAGAATCCACCATTCGCGCCATTGACCCCGCCACTGGCGATACCATCTGGAGCTACCAACGTGATGTACCACTATGCTCGCTATCTAAAGCGTGGGAGTCAGTGATCGCCACCTACCGTACCGGCATTGGCTGTGGTGATGCCGTGCGCATTGATGCCTCCACCGGCACCTACAAACACACACGCTCGGCCATTGCACCTAACGATGTGCACCCCATAGCCTCCAATGATCGGGTGGGCATCCTTTCCGACGAACGGATTGAACTGTGGCGCAGCGATTTAGTTCGCACCCTCGAATACGGTGATGTCGAAGCCAAAAATGAACCCGAGCTACAGCCCCACGAAAACTGTGTGATCTCCTCAGCCCTCACCCGCACGGAAAATGTCGGAGTGGTCGAAAGCTGTGATGGTCTTGAGTGGCTTCGGCTCCAAAAAGCGACCCCAGAGGAATCCCGCAGTCCAGAAATCACCCAAGATATTTTGCTACCTGGCATTGGCAATCAGATAGTAGCCATTAACCCCAATGGCGCCGCCGTCTACATCGCCCAAACCCCCGAAATCATCAGTTACGACGCCGACGGCACCATCATCGCCCGCCAACCAGTAGCCCCCTCCCCACTTATCGACGCCCCCCGCGGCGACTCCAACACTGCTTTCATTGCCCAAACCGCCGATCTCCCCCATAATATGACCTGGTTCGACGGCGACCGGCTTTATCTATTCCGCCCCAGTGAGCTGACCCTCACTCACACCTTTGAAGACGCCATTGGCACAGGCATCCCCCTTGGCGGCGCATTGCTATACCCCACAGCTGAGGGGTGGAAGTGGGTGGACTGGGACACCGGTGAAATCAAGCGCACAGTCCCCATCGACCGAGAAGGCTATACCGGGCCGGTGTCACTCGCCTTCTCTGGCAATGTCATTATTGAAAAACGTGGCCCACTGATAGTGGGATTGCAGCCAAACGTGGGACAAGCAACAATTACGTCCATCTGATAATTACTGATTAATCACGGCGACTAGGCATTGTACTGAGCCGCGGTCCACTCAACAGCCCGTGGACTAAACAGCATCGCTAGGGCTAGTAGGGCAGATGCCAGCAGTACGATGCCAGGGATAATTTGACCAGCACTAAAAACGTAGATAGAAATCAGCCCCAGCATCATTTCCAACATGACCACTGGGCCACGCCCCCATCTTTTCGCCCTGACCATGAAAATAGCGGCAATCAGTACGGTTCCAAAGATGACAATGAAAAACAACCCGGTTCCTAGCGCCACCGATGTATTGGCATTTTCCGATTCGTAGACAATGGCCGCATCCCGCTGCCCAGTCAACTGGCGGACAATCAGTAGCAGAGCAAAGGCAAGCCCGAATACGCATTGCACCCCAGCGAGGATTGCTGCCCACTTAATTTGGGCAGGAGGTGGGATCTGTTCGTTATTAGTCACAAAATTTTAGTCTAGCGGGGTTAGTCGGCAGACTCCCCCGTATCATTTAAATTTGATTGTCAAAAATATGATTTCATTGAAGAATGTAAATATTTATGAGTTTACATATCATAAGGTCTGATAATTTACTTTTTATATAAAAACACTCAGGAAACTATCACTCCCACAGATTTAACCCCAGAAAGCCCTTGTTTAATTATCAACGAGGCTTTTTTAGCCTTGACCTTTGCTTATTAGGTTAACCTTTCCCATAATTACAACTTTGTAACTTTCTTACTCTCGGGGGTGGAAACTTGACGAATTTCCCAAAAGTCTTCAACTTTCCCAAAAATCATCTACGCTGCTCAAAACGGAAAATTAACACCACTACTGAAAAAAGATTGCATATTTTTTAATGCGTAACAGCCATTAACTACAGTTTCATCATTGTGAACCTCGCCACTTTTTTCCTCTAGCTCTAGCCAAGTCTTTCTGGACATGACAGTATCAATATCGGATGACAATGCGAGCAAAGATTAACATCTGCTAAGTTTCGGATAACCACACCGCGAACAACACGGATCTCAATCAAGCTTTGAGCAAAGACCCATGATGACTTCCATCAATTAACTTCCCCCTTTCCTCAACCCTGAGCGACACAGTTTGTGCCACTCCTGCTGAACGTATTTCTCCACACATGGACATCTAAGAATTCAATACCAGCGATTCAATTGCAACGATCAACTTAAAAGGAGTACCGAATATGGATTGGCGCCATCAAGCAGTATGCCGCGATGAAGACCCTGAGCTGTTCTTCCCTGTAGGCAACTCTGGCCCTGCCCTCGCACAGGTCGCAGCCGCTAAGGTTGTCTGCAACAGCTGCCCTGTCACCTCACAGTGCCTCGCTTGGGCCCTAGAAACTGGCCAAGATGCTGGCGTTTGGGGTGGTATGAGCGAAGACGAACGACGCGCCCTCAAACGACGCAAGAACCGTGGCCGTGGCCGCGCCCGCATCACTGTTTAAACCGCCAAAAGGTTTAGGCCGCAAGGGCGCGGCAACACCCCTTAAAAGCCATACCTATATCCAATACCTTTCCATGATTTCCGCGCAGCTACTGCCACACATTAAAGTGGACAGCTGTTAACCCCTTCCAAGAATTTCATTTAAAGGAGAACACCATGAGCCGTCGTGGCCGTAAGCGCAAGGATCGTCGCAAGAAGAAGGCAAATCACGGTAAGCGACCCAACGCTTAATCACGCCTAAAAATCAGTGGGTGGTGCTTGCGTGGCACCACCCACTTTTTCATGCCCAAAAGAGCCTAAAAGTCCAGGTCACATGCATGCAATGGCGCTTTAGACCCGCACAAGACTAAAACCTAGTGCCCGCTTCGTTCGACCCACGAAGCAACGCAACCCCTTACCTAGGTCTCCACTTTCACCCCTATTGTGGTCGATATGATCTAAAACTTTCAGATGTCGCACTAGTATTACTATCCTCCTCCATTGTGCGCATACTTAATCAACTATTCAACCAAACCACTCTGACCAGATGTCAGTACCACAGCCAACACGAAACATAGCCACTTCTAATACTAGACACCAGGTCAACAGGGTTAAACACCGGCAAAGCATCGCTTGACAGCACTAACTCCCTCAACTATCCCCACAAGCAATAGCAAAGGTCGAGTGACCCCAAAAACTGAATCATCACCTACTTCCCAATCGACCACAACCCTTCATCCTTCCGATTGATAAATAACTACCTCTCCCCCTGCCAATCCACCCAGTATTTCTGAATCTTGAGTGAGATTGAAGTGAATTTGTTACTCAGATTTAGGCTTTCTTCTTGCTACTTTCCTCCGGTCGGCTACCGGCTCAAACGAACTGTGACGACGGTTTCACTTCAATTGTTTAAAATTGAGCCTTTCTGGGGGAAATGGTGAGATTGGGATATTTGGTGAAAATTTCTAGTGCCGTGATAGTGCTGTACTTGTTTCAGCTAAAGTGAGCCGTTTTTCTCATCACTTGATCTTGTTAATCAGAGCCCGACTGGAAAAACAGCTTAATTGCGCTACTGAACTATCCCGCATAAACAAAGAGGTTCTTCTGGTTTTAGAGTGCATTCAGGTAGGTGGTGTTGGTGGCGTGCTGGTTGTTGTGGTCGCGGGTGTTCTGATGGGTGGTGTGAGAATCAAGCTGCTGTTCTCAGCCCCACGGTTAGCCAAGCAGGCCTCGTTCGTTGGAATAGCAGCTTGATTTTAAGCTGTGCTTGAGTACTTGCCAGAATCAAGCTGCCATTCCCACCTACAGGACTA
>JBHACV010000084.1:0-21555 GCA_041854705.1 Corynebacterium sp. | reverse complement strand
CTTTAGTGGCTGATTTGGCTGGGGCACCCCAAGAGCTTATTCATCCTGATACTGGGGAGGTTGTCGGTAAAGCCACCCACACGTTGTACGGCAGGCGGAAATGGGCAGGTAATACCACCACACCCCTGTTGTTTACCGGCCAATATAATGATAATGAAACCGGCCTTGTCTACAACAGGTACCGCTACTACGACCCAAATGCTGGAATCTACACCACCCAAGACCCCCTTGGCATAACACCCAACCCAGCAACACCACAAGGCTACACCAAAAACCCAACAACATGGACAGACAAACTCGGACTCAAAGCACATAAAGTGACGATGAACGAACTGGAAAATCTTGGGGTAAAAAATGCTAAAGAAGTTGCTGATTGGTTAAACAAAGATTCTATTCCGGATACGGGGCTGTATCACTACCAAGATCCAGATGGTGTTCATGAAGTTTATGTTGGAATCACCAATAATTTTGATATCCGAGCAGCTCGGCATGGAGATCGATTTGGTACGGAATTAACTCAGTATTCTGTATCGCCAGAAGGCTTTAGTGAAGGTGCTACTGCTTTGAGTCGTAATCAGGCACGAGCACTGGAACAAGCATTGATTGAAAAATATGGCCGTATAGGACTTGATGGTGATGCATCGACCTTAGTTAATAGCAGTGATAGTATTCGGCGGCAGAGAAGTATTTATGAGGGCACTGTGACATGGGCGAAGAACTTTGGTAATGCTAATCTATCAGATGTGACTTTTTCATAGGAGAGTGGTTGTAGGTATGCATGAGATTGATATTGTTCGACATTCACGAAAGATTTCACCGCGTGATGGGACATTGTTGGGGATTCAGCTATTACGTGGTGGGATTTTGGTGGGGCAGATGATTCATACTCGGTTCCAAAATCATGCGGGGCATCTTGTGCGGATTTTTGATCTGATTATTGAGGATGCTTCTGATGTGCGTGGTTTGTCGGAGGAGGATTTTCGGGAGGATAATGTTTTGATCCCCCCGATGTGGGCGATGCGTCATTGTTTCGGTCAGCCTGGTACAGGTCGTGCAATTTTTTCAAGTTTGAAGCAGAAAGCTCAGTTACCGGAGTTGGGGGAGTCGAATTTACTGATGAATAATTACGCAATGTACGATCCGGCGACGAGGTTGTTTTTTCCTCGATCGAAATATGGGGTGGAACCAGATTTGGGTACCGACCGTGCGCAATGGACAATCGTGACTTGGGTTACCGGAATTATTGCGGGGGATACGCCAGTGGAGAAACGAGGTGAGTTACTTATCCCTAATATTGTATTCTCAGCGAATAATATTGATTTATTTATTGCGCGTGCTTTTGCATATAAAGAGGGTAAACCGTTACCGATCCAACCAGTAACTGGTGATTGATGACCTGTTCTAGATTGTCTTCTATTTGAGTAGATGCGAAAAATCCGGAATATATCAAAGGGAATTCGATCAAGACGCCAAGGATCGTGTCATTCGTCGTATCGAGGAGAAGTATTCTTGCTGAGAACGCCTTGACCGTAGGTTGCATACCAAACTCGTCGCACTGAAGCTGGGGATGTCACAGCACACCGCATACTAATGAGTACAGCAGGCTAGATGTGGTAGATACATCCAGCATAAACAAGAAGACATCCCGGCAGAAAGTGCTAGACCGACTGAGGCTGGGAACGCACCCTCAGCAGGGCGGGGGTGATTCCTAGCCGGTGCTGGAATGGATCCGGTGATGGTAGTAAGTCTCAATCCATTCTCCAATGCTCACGTGTGCTTCGAGCTTATTACCAAACTGTTTTCGCCCGTAGAGTATGTGCAGCTTTAGTGTGGAAAAGAGTGACTCAACTACCGTGTTATCCCAGCAGGCCTCGACCTTGCCAACAGACAAACGAAAGTCGTGGCGGGTGTAGCAAATGAGACGCTGGATTACTGCCTGGCCAGTGGTTGGTGTGAGGCAAATACGTGATTGCAGGGTTGTGATTGGTTATGGATTTTAAGAAAAGTGGTATTCCTAGTTTTTCGGTTTCTGAGCCATTTGAGAGTTTTATCGATGTGCTAATGACATGAAGCTTATCCAGATCATTTTCTGGTTCTAAGCCACTCAAGCGCCTCACCTTGGAGTATGGGTGAAAGTGAGAGCCATACTCATTAGGGTTTTTCCGGCACTTGAATAAGCTTCCATACTTACAGTCTGAAGATGAGCCCAATTTAGCTCTAGCTTTACCTCATTTAACCTCTAGTTTTTCGATTTCCTCGCGCCCGCATCTGGACTGCTGGAATTGTCGGAGCCGGAATGATTGCGGTTTTCCCCTTGTAGCCTCGGACATAACCAAAGCGCTCTTGTCTGCGGTGGGGATCTTCCCAATCGGCACGCATCTGAGTCACTTCGTCGTGGTCGCGACCAATGAAATTCCAGAACATGACGATCTGCTCAGTAAAAGGTGCGCCACCTAGCAGCAGTAATCGACTAGGGGCATCTCCAGCGCGTAATCGAATTGTATCTACTCCGGTATCGGTGTACCACAGGGCACCAAAGGCTAGTGATTCACCATTAACCTGCAATCCCTCTGCGTCGGATAATACTGCATACTCCAGCTCGGGGTTCAGTGGTAGATCGACGCTACGGCCTGCCGGAATAGTAATTTCTGCACCGATGGCCTGTAGTGGTGCAGTGATCGGGGAGGGGACTAGCTGGCCAAGGGCGCCCATGAATAGCAGCACAGTGGCGGGACCTAAGCTTTGTGCTTTTGGGGTGTACCGCTGTAGCCCTTGGCTGCCGTGGCGTTCTACTTCAGGATGAACTAACCACAGTTGTGCACCATGTAAGTGCCCAGGTTGAGATTCCTCAGTGTGGGAGATGCCCTCTCCAGCGGTCATGACCACCAAGTCTCCAGGGTGGATCGTTTCGTGGAAGCCTGCGGAGTCATTATGGCGGATTTCGCCGTCGAAAAGCCAGCTTACGGTAGATAGACCGCAGTGGGGGTGACGACCCACATCCATGGGGATGGTTGTGGGTCCGTAATGATCGATGAATACCCACGGACCAATGGTAGTGCGTTCAATATGCGGCAGGGTTCGGCGGACATTGAGGGCGCGGATGCCGCCAAGTGGGACATCACGGGGAAGTAAAACGGGCATTAGAGGAGGGTCTTTGCGGCTTCGGGGTCGGCGTCGGAAAGCATTTGCCAGCAACGGTCATATTCGGCTTGGTCGCCGATCAATGCTGAGGCATTGGCGAGGGCTGCGATTGCGCGGAGTACACCTTGATTGGGCACATGTTCGAAGGGGATAGGGCCGAAACCTTTCCAGCCATTGGCGCGCAAGCGATCGAGGCTGCGGTGGTAGCCGGTGCGGGCATAAGCATAGGCCCGAGCCTTATCGGAGTCCGTGTTGGCGGTGGCAAGTGCTTGTTCTGCCAGCGTGGCCCACCCCAATGGGGAATCGGGATGAGCGAGTACCACGGTTTCGGTAATCGGTGTGGGAATGATGTCTTCTGGCAAGTGGATTGGTGGTGGGGCCAGCATATTATTGAGGTTCATTGTTACTCCAGAATTGGTTGACGTTGTACCCGAAATGGTACAGGGCACGGCGCAACACTGGTAGCGACAACCCGATGACCGATGATGGGTCCCCTTCGATCCGGTCGATGAACCAACCTCCAATGGCCTCTAGGGTAAAAGCGCCAGCGCAGGGCAGTGGTTCACCGGTGGCAGCATAAGCTTCGATGTCGTGATCGGTAGCTTCGGCAAAGAAAACCTCAGTGGTGGCGGTTTCGCTATATTCGCCAGCTGGACTAATGATGCAATGACCGGTGATTAGTTGGGCCTGTTTACCGCGTTGTTGGTGCCACCGGCGAATAGTTTCGGCCTTGGTATGGGGCTTTCCTTGTAATGTTCCATCCAATAACAGCATGGAATCGCCGCCAACTACCACGTCATTAGGGTAGGAAGGAGCGACATTCCGTGCCTTGGCAATGGCAAGCTCTGTAACAATTTCTGCTGCGGGTTTCCCTGCTAGTTGATGTATGATCGTGTCTTCATCTACTTCAGCAGGATGGATGATTGGATTCACCCCAGCTCCAAGCAGAATAGATTTTCGGGACTGAGATCCAGAAGCCAAAACTATATGCATGGATTCTTAGTGTACGGGTAACTCGTCTGTTGCGGTGGGATAGGAATCTTGAGCACCACGTCCAGTGACAGCAAAGGCCCCGACACGAGTAGCGAAGATGGCGGCATCAACAAGCGAGGCACCAGTATCGAGTTGAGCTACAAGTGCGCCAGCAAATGCATCACCAGCGCCAGTAGTTTCTACTGGTGTCACCTTGGGCGTAGGGATAGGTGTTAAAGCGGTCGGAGTTGCTACCAACGCGCCAGCGCCGCCGAGGGTGAGTACTACTGAGGAAAATCCCTGTTCAAGAAGGGCTTTAGCTAATTCTTCGGGTGTGCCAGTCCGCCCGCTAATCAGCTTTGCTTCATGCTCATTGGCAATTAGTGGATCAGCCTTGCGTAGCAAATCGGGATCGACCTCAATCACTGGTGCTAGATTGACTACCACTCGCCCACGGGCGGCTTGAATCGCAGCGTGGAAGCCCTCAGCTGGGATTTCACCTTGCAATAAGACGATGTCAGCGGCGCCGATTAGCTCTGTATGCTTTTCGACTGCCTCCGCTGTCACCGTTGCATTGGCACCTGGGACAACGACGATGGAATTCTCTCCAGATTTCGCCACAGTGATTAGGGCCAGCCCAGTAGGTTGATCGACGATAGTGACTGCGTCGAGATTGGCGCCAGAACGTCGTAATCCAGCTAGTGCGGCTTCGGTGTAGGGGTCAGAACCAACAGCGCCAACGAAGTGCACATCGGCCCCAAGCAGCGCGGCAGCTACTGCTTGGTTTGCTCCTTTGCCGCCGGGAGAAACCATTCCACCGGTACCAAGAAGGGTTTCGCCTGGGTTAGGGTGGCGGTCAACGTAGACGTTGATATCGGCATTGATGGAGCCGATGACGGTGATAGTCATGAAAAGTCCTCGATTCTGCGTTGGAGGGTGGCTGGATCGACCCCGAAGGTCTTGGCAAGTTGCTTGGTGTTATGGCTGCTATTTAGGTATTGCCATAATGCAATGCGCGGCATTAACAGTTCTTTAGCAAAATTGATGGCATAGACATCATTGTGATAGCTGTTATTGCGGAATTCTTCCCGTTTGCCGGATTGCACAATATCGACAAACCGGCCGAGCTCCACAGCTTGGGTGAAGCGTCGTTGTAGCTGAGTTTGATTTTGGTTGACCATGATGCTGGGACCTAGGTCATCCCACTGAAGGTGGCCAGAGTCGCTGGCCGGAAGTTCTGCTTCGATGGTGACCAAGCCAACTTGTTCGGCTATTGCTTCAGGATCCACTGGCAAGGGGTAGGGTTCGGTGGCGGGGGAGTGCAGTAACACAAGGAAGCGAGTGGCATCAATAACTGGATCGGAATCATTTCCGAGGGGGACCGTCTCAAACAATTTCATCAGGAAAACTCCTTGACTGTGCTCAAATCCACCTTCAAGTGTAGCCATGGAAAAACCGCCCCTTGTAAGAGGCGGTGAAAAGGTGTCGTGCTTAATCGGTTTAGAAGAAGCTGACGTTCTGGAATGCGGTGGGGTTGTATGTCACCGGTTGCTGGAGTCGCTCTTGGACATTGCCCCACAGATTGCGTTCCCGTTCCACTGGCTTGGCGTTAGCAGCATTGTTTGCCATGCTAGCAAACAGGGCAGTCAATGTTGCTACCTGTACGTCATCGGGGTTGCCTTTGACAATGGTTAAGAACGGCTTCTTCGGGGCCTCGGTTACTTCGGTTTTTTCAGACAATGCTGGTTCCTCCCATTTCTTTACAGCGGGATATTGCCGTGCTTCTTGGCTGGGACATTAACAACCTTACGGTCGAGTAGGCGCAGCCCCTCAATGATTTGGCCGCGGGTCTCGGATGGTGGAATGACGGCGTCAACGTAGCCACGTTCGGCAGCCATATAGGGGTTAACCAGGGTGGACTCGTATTCCTTCTCATATTTCTTGAGCAGTGCAACAACATCCTTGCCTTCAGCGGCAGCTGCCTTGAGTTCTCGGCGATAGATGAAGCCGACGGCACCGGCGGCACCCATGACGGCGATCTGCGCGGTAGGCCATGCCAGCACGATATCTGCACCCATATCCTTAGAACCCATCACACAGTAAGCACCACCATAGGACTTACGGGTGATAACGGTGATCTTGCCCACAGTAGCCTCAGAGTAGGCATACAGTAGCTTGGCGCCACGGCGGATAATGCCGTTGTATTCCTCATTGGTACCAGGCAGGAAGCCGGGTACGTCCACGAACTCTAGGATGGGGATGTTGAAGGCATCACAGGTGCGGATGAAGCGGGCGGCCTTTTCTGAAGCCTTAATGTCCAAACAGCCAGCAAATTCGGTGGGTTGATTGGCTACGACGCCAACGGACCGGCCTTCAACACGGCCAAAACCAATGAGGATATTGCCAGCGTAGCCTTCCTGAATTTCGAAGAAGTCGCCGTCATCAACAATGCGAGTGATGACATCTTTCATATCGTATGGCTGATTCGGGGAATCCGGGATGAGGGTGTCGAGTTCCAGATCGGACTCGGTAATGTTCTCTTGGATGGAGCCAACCATGATGTCAGCTTCTTCGCGAGGTGCCTCAGCGCGGTTGTTTGACGGCAGGAAGCTCACCAAGTCACGAACCCAGTCGAGGGCATCAGCATCATCAGCGGCAGTATAGTGCGAGGTACCAGAGGTTCCCATGTGGGTGTGCGCGCCACCAAGCTCTTCTTGGGTAACTTCTTCGCCAGTGACGGTCTTAATAACGTCTGGACCGGTGATGAACATCTTGGAGGTCTTGTCCACCATGATGATGAAGTCGGTCAGAGCTGGGGAATACACGTGACCACCGGCGCAGGCGCCCATGATCAAGGAGATCTGTGGAATGACACCAGAGGCCATGGTGTTGCGGTAGAAGATCTTGGCGTAAAGACCGAGCGAGACCACACCCTCTTGGATGCGGGCACCCGCGCCTTCATTGATGCCGATCAATGGAACACCGGTTTTAATAGCGAGATCCATGATCTTGACGATCTTTTCACCATAAACCTCACCAAGTGCGCCGCCGAAAACTGCGCCGTCTTGGGAGAAAACGCAGACTTTGCGGCCATCAATGGTGCCATAGCCGGTGACTACACCATCGGTCACGGGCCGCTTGGCGTCGAGACCAAAGTTCTTGGAGCGGTGACGAGCAAGGGCATCGACTTCGACGAAGGAACCATCGTCAAGGAGGTACTCGATACGCTCCCGAGCGGTTTTCTTTCCTGCGTCGTGGACTCGATCCACGGAGGCCTGGCCCATAGGGGCTTGAGTTTCGGCAATGCGCGCACGAAGGTCGGCGAGCTTACCGGCGGTTGTGGTCAAATCTGGTGCCTGTGCACCTGCGTCAGTGATCGTTGCGGCAGTCATAACTTCACAGTCTAGGGGGTAGTTGAAAATTTTGTGAAGTGTTCGAAAATTTCACCACTCCTCGGACTAAAATTCCACCCAATGGGGGTAGGTCCCAAACCTAGATTCCCAGGTTATCGCCTAAAAGATGAAGATAGAGCGGGGGTAGGAAAGCAGACAAACACTCCTATGGGTTTTTGTACCTGTCTGGTTGAGGCACACCCCTTATATATAAGGAGCCCCCCGAAGGATATCAGGGGGCTTGTTAGGAGGTAAAGAATTTTTATAGCGGAATGTTGCCGTGCTTCCGAGCGGGACGGTTCACATGCTTCTTCTTTAGCAATCGGAGATTGCGAGCAACTTGGCTGCGAGTCTCGGAAGGTAGGATGACCGAGTCGATCAGGCCGCGCTCGGCTGCTAGGTACGGGGTCAGCATATGATCTTCATATTCACGCTCAAAGGACTTCTGTAGCTCTAGCAGCTCTGCCTCGTCAAGACCCTTGTCGCGGGCAGCCTTGAGTTCCTTGCGGTTGAGGAAGCCGACAGCGCCAGCAGCGCCCATGACGGCGATCTGGGCGGTAGGCCATGCGAGGTTGATGTCTGCGCCAAGGCCCTTGGATCCCATCACGCAGTAGGCTCCGCCATAAGCCTTACGCATGGTGACGGTGATCTTCGGAACGGTAGCCTCACCGTAGGCATATAGCAGCTTGGCGCCACGACGTAGGATGCCGTCATGCTCTTGGCCAGAACCAGGTAGGAAGCCGGGGACGTCAACAAGCATCACAATCGGAATATTGAAGGCGTCGCAGGTGCGCACGAAGCGGGCAGCCTTTTCTGAGGCATCAATATCGAGGCAACCAGCCAAGCAAGTGGGCTGATTGGCGACGAAGCCAACCGACTGACCCTCCACGCGACCAAATGCGATAACGACGTTCTCAGCGCGCTCTGCTTGGATCTCCAAGAAATCACCATCATCGGTAATAGCCTCGATGACATCGCGAACGTCGTAAGGAACAGTGGGCGAATCTGGAATGATGGAGTCAAGCTTCAGGTCATCTGCGTTCATCGTTTCTTCCACTGAGCCTTCTTCGCTTTCGAAGTCGGTCAGTGGGGCGAATTCCCGGTTGTTTGATGGCAGGTAGCTGACAAGATCAGCGACGAAGTCAAGCGCATCGGCGTCATTGGCAGCGGTGTAATGGGAGTTGCCAGCTTTGAGCATGTGCACACTGGCGCCACCAAGCTCCTCCTGGCTAATGTCTTCAGAGGTAACAGTCTTAATTACATCTGGGCCAGTGACGAACATCTTGGAGGTCTCGTCCACCATGACCACGAAGTCGGTCAGGGCGGGGGAATAAGCATTGCCGCCAGCGCAGGAGCCCATGATGACAGAGATCTGGGGGACAACGCCAGAGGCATTAATGTTGTGGTAGAAGGTCTGAGCAATCAGGTCTAGCGATACAGCGCCGTCCTGGATACGGGCGCCAGCACCTTCGTAAAGGCCGATGAGGGGGCGACCGGTGGTCACGGCTAGCTCCATGAGCTTGCACATCTTCTCGCCATAAACCTCACCTAAAGCTCCACCAAAGACGGTGCCGTCTTGGGAGAAAATACACACTTCCCGACCGTCGATGGTGCCCCAGCCGGTGACTACGCCGTCGGTAGCAGGCCGTTTGGCGCGCATTCCGAAGTCGTAGGTGCGGTGGCGGGCCAACTGATCGATCTCGACGAACGAATGTGGGTCGAGTAAGTACTCTAAGCGGTCCCGTGCGGTCATGCGGCCATTGGCGCGGACCTTATCTTGGGCGGCAGTGCCCACGGGGGAGGCGGCATCAATGCGGCGAGCTTTGAGGTCGGCGATTTTCCCTGCGGTTGTGCTGACATCGGGTAGCGAAGCGACGTCGATCAAAGGTGAGGAAATAGTCATGTTTTGGAATCCTAGACCACACTATGGGCGAAAGGGAATACCCCGCGCCAAAAAACATGAGTTTTTCCTCGTGTTTGGCAAGCAAAGTCGCAGGCTATCCCATAGTTTCTCGGTAAAAAGTAATTTAGTTCACAGTGTGGCTTGGGGGGGGTGGGTTTGGGGGCTATGGGAGATCGGGCAGCGGTTTTACGGTCAAGTAAAAGCAATCAAGCCTAAACAAACGCAAAAACACTGAAACGGACACTTAGTGAAATGTCAACAAAGATCGGATTTTACTTAAATACCTAGAGGAAATACAAAGGAAACTTCCTAAGTTTTGGGGCGCTGCATCTCTGGGGTGGTTGGGCAGTACCATAGGCGACATGGAAAAGTCCCAATTGCAGGATCGTCAACCCCTTGACATCGCCTACTTGCGCCATGAACTGGTAGATAATGGTCCGTTCAGCCGGATTGAATATCATGAGTCCACCGGGTCAACGAATTCTGATCTGGTTAAACTTGCGCACGAAGGTGCCGCCGCGTGGACTGTGGTCACTACCGAATATCAAGCGGCGGGTCGCGGTCGTATGGGGCGCAGTTATACTGCGCCACCTGGCTCTCAATTTCCAGTTTCCGTGTTGATCCGCCCACCTGCTGAAGCAGTCTTTCGGTTAGGCACCATGCCGCTTGCAACCGGTTTAGCACTTATTGATGCCCTCAATGTCCCAGATATCCGGCTGAAGTGGCCTAATGACCTAGTTATTGATGGTCGCAAACTGTGTGGCATCCTTGCCGAGGCGGTTGCGTTAGGAGAGGACCCAGCTGTAGTTATTGGTCTTGGTCTTAATACTTCGTTGGAAAAAGACGAACTGCCAGTTCCTCATGCCAGTAGCCTCAAGTTGGAAGGCATTCCGTTTGAGCGTAATGAGTTGGCTGTTCGGGTGTTATTGGCGTTGTATCACCGATTGAATCAGTGGCAGGAAAACGATCCAACATTATTGTCAGATTATCGTCAGGTGTCAGCAACCATTGGCCAAGACGTTAAGGTGCTACTGCCGGATGGGCGTGAACTTTTTGGCCACGCTGAGTCTGTTGGCGACGACGGCCGAATCGAAGTTCGTGCCGAAAATGGGACGCTGCACCAGCTCACCGCAGGTGATGTCACACACCTTCGTCTCCAGCACTAAGCTAGAGCGCACTATGCACCAACAAGCACCGCCGCAAGAGCGGCTTGAACAGGAAGTTGTTTTCGTCGATCTCACTAGTCCATTTGCTGCGCTTACTTACCCATTACTAGAACTCGTAGTGATTACTGGGGTCATGTGGATGGGTATTGGCTACCTCGATTCCCCCAATGCTCCATGGATCGTTGATGTTAACCTCCGCAATGGGTTGGTCGGTGTCTGGGCGTTATTGCTAATCTTCCGATTTGTCCTGCCGGTAGCGCGGTTACGCAGTCGCCGATTCATTGTTACTAATCGACGTATCACGTTACGTGGGCCGAGTTTCCGCAGCAGCGTACATACCATTCCGCTTCAAGCGGTTAAAGGGGTTGGCAGGCGGCGCTCAACCATTTCATTAGCGGTGCGTGGTCACGACCGGCCAGTGGTCATTCCTGATGTTCCTCGTAGTCGCAAAGTGCAAGCTCGGATTGAAGAAGCCTTGAGACACGGACACTAATCCACACATAGGCTGTGTGGGTTTTTGTAACCGCAGAGCTACTCCTTAGAGTGGTAGGGGTGAATCACCCAAATCTCCACGCACACGCAGCAGACATGCCCATTATTGCGGTCATTGGTGACGGACAATTGGCCCGCATGATGCACACCGCAGCCATTGAACTTGGTCTTTCCATCCGAGTACTCGCTGGTAGTCTCGATTCTTCAGCCGCCCAAGTGACTTCTGATGTGCTCATTGGGGACTATACCAACCTTGATGATCTGCGCCGCACTGCCAACGGTGCCACCGTTATCACTTTCGATCATGAGCATGTGCCCACCGTTCATCTGCAAGCGCTTATCGATGCGGGCATCAACTGCCAGCCTGGTCCCTCTGCCCTGGTCAATGCCCAAGATAAGCTCATTATGCGACAGCGATTGGCCACCATTGGTGCGCCGGTGCCGCCGTTTATAGGCGTCGATACGCTTGAGGATGCTGTTTCGTTTTATGAGCAAATGGCCGGACAGGTGTGTTTGAAGGCGCGGCGTGGCGGCTACGATGGACATGGTGTGTGGTTCCCCGACTCGCTGGCAGAATTGAAAAAACTTGTGGTTGAGCTGTTGGATGCTGGAACTCCCTTGATGGCCGAGCAAAAGGTCGATCTGGTTCGGGAATTATCTGCGATGGTAGCGCGGCGGCCTTCGGGGGATACCCAAACATGGCCAGTAGTGGAATCAGTGCAGACTAATGGCATTTGTACTGAGGCAATCGCGCCTGCGCCCAATCTTTCTCCTGCACTAGCAGAAGACGCCCAGCGATTAGCAGTACTGATAGCTTCTGAACTTGGTGTTACTGGGGTGTTAGCCGTGGAACTATTTGAAACCCGAACAGTCGATGGTGCACCAGCAATTTTCATCAATGAATTAGCCATGCGTCCACATAACACTGGGCACTGGACTCAGGATGGCTGTGTGACCAGCCAGTTCGAACAACATTTACGTGCAGTGTTGGATTGGCCGCTCGGCAGTGCGGAAACCACCGCACCAGTCACTGTGATGGCGAATACCCTTGGTGCTGACACCGACCCAGATATGCCCATGCCAGAACGAATCGCTGAGGTGCTGGCTCGCTTCCCCAATGCGAAGATTCACCTTTATGGCAAGTCCTACCGAGCTGGTCGTAAACTCGGTCATGTCAATATCAGCGGCACCGACCCAGTTCAGACTCGTGCTGATGCCCGCGCCGCCGCACACTTCATTGTCCACGCCACTTGGCCCGAAGCATAAAGAATTCTCGCACTAAAGATTGCGAGATAGTAAGGAAAACGTCATGAGCGCAGTAGTCGGATTAATTATGGGATCTGATTCTGATTGGCCCACCGTGCAGCCCGCCGCCGAGGTTTTGGCGGAATTCGGTATTCCGTTCGAGGTTGGCGTGGTGTCTGCACATCGCACCCCAGAGAAAATGTTGTCTTATGCTAAAAGTGCCCATGAGCGTGGCTTGAAATGCATCATTGCCTGTGCTGGTGGTGCCGCGCATTTGCCGGGGATGGTAGCTGCTGCAACACCACTGCCAGTGATTGGAATTCCGCGCGCACTGGATACGCTTGATGGCATGGATTCGTTGTTATCAATCGTGCAGATGCCAGGTGGGGTACCAGTGGCCACAGTTTCGATTGGTGGGGCGAAAAATGCTGGATTATTGGCGGTACGCATCCTTGGTGCTGGCGACCAGTCATTGGTAGAAAAAATGGCTAAGTACCAAGAAAATATGCGCCTAGAAGTTGAAGCCAAAGATGATCGGTTGCGTCGCAGCCTGTTAGGGGAGTAACCGCTACTTGCTATAGCTGAGATAGTTTGAGTTGTGCGGTGCTTGAGTTGTGCCGCTAAGCCGAGTCTCGGTTGTGGAGACGTGATCGATAGCTACGATAGCTCCGCCCAAGGCTTTGTCTGCGCAATCTGGAATCGCGTTCTGAAAGTTTTGCCGCGTAAACCACGACCAGCAGTGTCGCAACTTTGCGTCGGCAGATTTTCCTACAGACAAGAGCAGGTGGATCGGTGTGCTGTTTGGAGGTCATGAAAAGGTCAACCCCTTTTTGCCGGGTGTAAAGAATTCTACAGGGCTAAAAGTGTGAGCGCGAGGATGACGTAAACTTTTCCTTATCTTTTTTCAGCACGTAACCGTGATTGAGGATGTTTTACGCTGGGGATGGGCTTTAGCCCGAGGCCAGCATCAGGCATTACTGTGTAGCTGGCCTCATAGTGAAAATTAGGTGTATTTGATAGCCATGCGGCCATCAATCTTGCCTTGGCGCATATCTTCAAAGACGGTGTTGATGTCGTCAAGCTTGCACTCGTGGACGGTGGGCTTGATCTTGCCACGTGCATAGAAGTCAAGTGCCTCTGCTAGGTCTTGACGGGTTCCTACCAGAGAACCACGAATGGTCAGCGACTTGAATACAATATCGAAGATCGGTGCCGGGAAATCCCCAGGGGGAAGACCATTGAAGACGATGGTGCCACCCTTGCGGGTCATATCAATGGCTTGGCGGAAAGCTGATGGATGTACAGCGGTTACCAGCACACCATGTGCACCGCCACCGGTGTATTCAGTAATAACCTCACCTGGATCGACTTCGGCAGCGTTGACTGTAAATTCTGCACCATGGCTCCGTGCAAGTTCCAGCTTCTCTGGGGAGATATCCATTGCGATCACTCGCAGTCCCATTGCCACAGCATATTGCACTGCGATGTGTCCCAATCCGCCAATGCCAGCGATAACCACGAACTGTCCTGGGCGAGTATCAGTGACTTTGAGTCCTTTATATACCGTGACACCAGCGCAGAGGATGGGGGCAACTTCAACTGGGTCAGCACCTTCGGGGATGCGGGCGCAGTATCGAGTGTCAACCAACATGTACTCACCGAAGGAACCATCGACGGTATAACCGCCATACTCTGCGAAGTTACACAGTGTTTCCCAACCGGTGCGACAGTGCTCGCATTTGCCACAGGCTGACCAGAGCCACACATTTCCGACCATGTCACCAACCTCTATATCAGTGACTCGCGGTCCGATCTTAACTACCTCACCCACACCTTCATGACCAGGCACAAACGGCGGTACGGGCTTGACCGGCCAGTCGCCCTCGGCAGCGTGCAGGTCGGTGTGGCAGATTCCAGAGGCAAGATTTTTAACCAGCGCTTGATACGGCCCAGGTTCTGGTAGATCAAGTTGTCCGACAGTCAGTTCCGGTCCGAACTTTTCGACGATTGCAGCGGTAAATTGTTCAGTCATTGTGATCAGTGATCCTCTCATCAATTCTTTTGCAGGGGTGGGTCGAGGCACCTTATTGGTGAGTTGCTAACCAACCCACTATTGGAAATAAATTTCAACTTCTGGCAGAAACAATAAATGGCCGGGATGACCGGCCAAATGCTGTTCGCGCCTACCTAGGGGTAGACCGTATCGATGTATATATTTGTCGAACCACACGTATAAATGATCCAAAATGCCGCAACTAGCTATTGTATTGATAGGTGCAACACTCCCCACTATAACTGTGATCTAGCGCACTGTAAAGGATTATGTAAGGAAAAGTTTTAAAATGGCAGCTCAGAGGTGATGAATTAATAACTTTCCTTGGCATGTATCTGCCGACTATGGTTGCAACGAGAAATAAAGAAAGGTGAGCTCGTGGCAATAATCGTGCTCGGCTGTCGGACTTATCAAAGTCGACCAGGTCGGATTCTCACTACTCGTCTTGCGAAAGCTGTTGAAGTTGCCCAGCGTGATCTAGGGGAGCCCATTGTGGTCTCAGGCAAAAGTGAAGCCCATGTCATGGCTGACTATTTGATTGCCCACGGTGTAGCGCACCACCGTATTATTATCGAACCCTTTGCGACCTCTACAAACGAAAATCTCGAACGTAGTCTTGCATTACTGCTTGACCGAGGTTTCACTTTCCCAAGTGCAAATCAACCACTGACGGTAGTAACAAGCGATTACCACACGTTCCGCACTAAAGTGTGGGCTTGGCACCTTGGCATTCCTATCACAGTTATTGCTGCATTGACCCCACCACCGCATCGTCAACAGGACTTCGCTCGCGAAATCATAGCCCTACCACACTCCACCCTGCGGGTGCTATGGCGCAAGTGGGTGGCATTTCGGAATTGAGCTGTTTTCGGGGGCGGTGGCAGAGGAAGCTGGATGGTGTGGGTGGGCTTTGCAGCTTAATTTGCCTATAGATGTTGCAGGTGGTGGGCGCCACTGAGAATCGAGCTGCTATTCCACGCCGTAGGTGCTGTGGAAAAATACCTAGCACCCCGAGATGCAGCTTGATACTTTATCTTCTGCAAAAATATCTTTGCTCACGTATTATGGCTAAAAGATAAGTATCACCATTTTTCCATATTTATATATCGGATTAATTCCATTAAAACAATATTCTGGTGAAAAACTATCAGGGTATCCAATAAGGAGTTTAAAAATGAAAATTCATAAACTTTTGGTCATCGCATTGGCTTTGGGCGTGGCTGCAAGCGGCTTGTCTGCTTGTAATAATGGCAAAACAGGAACCACTCCAGCACCAATCAGTCCTCCCAGCTCTACTAACGATGACCAGGATGACACCAGCACTGATGACAGTGCCGAAGAAACCACCACAAACAATGGTGACGATGACACCGATTCCAATGATGATGACCAAAACGATGATGGTCAAAATGACAGCACTAATACCACCAATGACTCAGATGGTGATGATGACGGAGACGATCAAAACTAGGGAATAATTTGCGCTGTAATTCCTTGGCAAGCAAGGGCACTTGCCAGCAGAATAAAACCTGCTGCTTTGGTAAAAGCGCTAACCAACCAAAGCAGCATTAGTGACTTTATCGATCCGGCCGAAATTATAATAAGCCGCACACGCTCCTTCAGGAGAAACCATACAGGTACCAATCGGAGTGTCAGGAGTGCAGGCAGTGCCAAAAACCTTGCACTGCCACGGTTTAATCCGGCCAGTCAACACAGATCCACATTCACAGGCAACCGGATCTTCGACTCGAATACCTGGCACAGTAAACAGTCGCTCAGCATCAAAGTCGGCATAGGTATCAGAAATTCCCATGCCAGAATTTTCTAGCCAGCCAAGACCACGCCACTCAAAGGTATCCCGAATATAGAAGACTTCATTAAGCAATGATCGTGCAGCAGGATTGCCTTCTTCCCGCACAACCCGGGCATACTGATTTTCCACTTGGGCTTGGCCAGCAGCAATCCGTCCAGAGGTGAATTGATCCAATAGTTGCGCTACACCTTGGAGAATATCAAGAGGTTCAAACCCACACACCGCAACCGGAAGATTATGCTCAGCCGCGAGGAACTCAAAAGCTTGGGTACCCACAATGGTGGCTACATGTCCCGGGCCAATGAAACCATCAACTAACGTTTGGCCACCATCAGCAATAGCGCGTAGTGGCGGCTCAATGGTGACATGATTAGAAAATACAGCGAAGTTTTTCACACCACGTTCTTTGGCAGTTTTGAGAGTAACAGCAGTTGAAGGTGCAGTAGTTTCAAAGCCAACAGCAAAGAAAATTACCTGTTTATCGGGGTTATCAGTGGCAATTTTCAGCGAATCGAGTGGGGAATAGACAAATCGAATATCAGCCCCTTGGGCACGAGCTTGCAGCAGGGAACCTTCGGTACCGGGCACACGCATCATGTCACCAAAAGTGGTGAGAATGACATCAGGTTGCTTGGCCAACCATAGAGCGTCGTCAACACGCCCCATAGGGATGACACAAACCGGACAGCCTGGGCCGTGGACTAGATCAATGGACTCTGGTAGAAGATTTTCCAACCCATAACGGTAAATAGTGTGAGTATGCCCACCACAGATTTCCATCAACTTAATGGGCCGCGCAAGCTGGGCAGCTTGCTTTTCGATCGTGGCAATTAGCTGTTTGGCGGCAGCAGGATCGCGGAATTCGTCAACAAATTTCATAGTTCTACCTAGTGAATATCGGAAGATTCGAAAGATTCCATTTCCTCTTCAAAGGTGCCACCACCTAATTGCTTAATCTGCTGGAGAGTGGTTTGTGCCTCAGCCTCATCAATCTTGCTCAAAGCGAAACCAACATGCACCAACACCCATTCACCAATATGAAGTTCATCAGCAAGTAATAAATCGGTAGAAATTAGGCGGGTGACACCATCGATACTCACCTTGGCCCGACTCTCATCGGGGATGTCAACAACCTGGGCTGGGACTCCAAGACACATGCTTTCTCCTGACAAATGGTGGCATTACTGCAAGCAGTATCTCATACTCAGAGCGCAGGAAGCGACAGAACTAAAAACCCGGCACAAAACCGATAGGATGGACGAAGAAAATTGACAAAAAGAAGGCAACCATGGACCCCAAAAACCGACTCAATGAGGACGAAACCAAGGTCAACGACACTATCGCGAAAGTTCGACGTCGGCCTGGACGGCTAAAAGACGACCACGTGACCTTGGCACATGGCGCTGGCGGTAAAGCATCAGCAGCATTACTAGAGCATGTGTTTTACCAGCAGTATGGTAATGAACTGCTCGGGCAGGCTGAGGACTCCACCATAGTTGACCTCGACCCAGCAGGTGGGAAGCTAGCATTTAGTACCGATAGCTACGTGGTCAACCCAATTGAATTTCCTGGCGGCAATATTGGAGAACTGGCAATCAATGGCACCGTCAACGACCTAAGCGTTGCAGGTGCTATCCCGAAATTTATTTCTGTTGCTTTTATCTTAGAAGAAGGCCTCCCCATTGCCACCTTGAGTCGCATTGTCGCGTCCATGCATCAAGCTGCTAACCGCGCTGGGGTGACCATCGCCACTGGCGACACCAAGGTAGTGCCTAAAGGCGCTGCTGACCAGCTCTATATCACTACCGCTGGAATAGGTGTTGTGCCAGCAGGTCGCACACTTGGGTTTGACCAAGTACAGGTTGGCGATCGAATCATTATCTCCGGGCCAATTGCCGATCATGGCATGAGCGTGATGATGGCCCGCGGTGATCTCGCCATCGAAGCCCCCATAGAGTCCGACACCCGTGAGCTCACCACACTTGCCACTGCCCTCATCACCGCCGTACCATGCACCCGCTGGATGCGCGACGCCACCCGTGGGGGACTAGCAACCGTAATGAACGAACTCGCCGAAGAAACCGGCCTGGGGGTAGCCCTAGAAGATGAAAAAATTCCAGTTCGACCCATGACTCGTGCCGCTTGTGACATGCTTGGCATCGACCCACTATATGTAGCTAATGAAGGAACTTTCACCGCTGTGGTGCCCGAAACCGAAGCTGAAGCTGCAGTCCATGCACTCATTGAAGCGGGCGCACCCGGTGCAGCAATCATTGGCCGAGTGGTAGCAGAACCATCTTCGGCAGTAGTGCTGGTTACCGGATTTGGCGGTACCCGAATGGTAGATAAACTTGTTGGCGATCCCTTACCACGTATTTGCTAAAACATGCTGGGGTAATAGCAACTATGATCTACAGGCTTCTGTCCTAATTGTCAGTCGGCTGCTTGGTTGTGTGCAATAACCTTCCAGCTACTGCTTGCCCCAAACTTAAACCACCATCATTGGCAGGAACTAACTTGTGTTGTAGTAGCGGTTGGTCAAGGTGGAATTGGAGGTCTTCAATCAGCAACTGGTTAAGCGCACAGCCACCGGTAATGCCGATGATTTCGACATCATCAGCAATCTGAGCGGCAATAAGTGCAGCAATATTATTGTGGAAGTCTCGGGCACGCTGGCTAATACTGAGTGTTTTATCAAACAAACTGGTGATGATTTCAGTAATGGATCTTGGCGATCGCCGCATTGGTGGGGTATTGGCGGCGCAGCGTTCTAACAACATAGCAGCTTGAGCCTCAAAAGTGACCTCTTGACAGAGCCCGAGGAGACTGGCGGCGGCGTCGAAAAGCCGACCGAGACTAGATGTAGGGATAACCCCAATGCCAGATTCCAATTGAGAACGCACTAATCTGACTTCTGCGGGATCAGCCACCGGAGACCAATCAATGCCCAGCTGGTGGCACAGACCTAAAGCTTGACGCCACGGAAATTGAATAGCACGATCCCCACCAACCAGCGGGAAGACAGGAAGATGCCAATCTCTGGTGAAGCCACTTGCATGATTAAGGCTTAAGATCTCACCACCCCAAATCGTGCCGTCCGTGCCGAAACCAGTGCCATCTGCAACAATGATGGTGGCTTTTTCCCCAGTCAAACCATGTTCCGCAAGCAAGGACAACGCATGGGCATGATGATGCTGAACCTGAACCAATGGCAGGTCATATTCTACTGCAAAGCGTTGTGCCCAATTGGTAGTGGCATAATCAGGATGCAGGTCGCACGCTACCACATCAGGAATTACCTCATGCAAGCTCAGTAACTGTGCCACAGAAGACTCAAAAGCCTGCTGCGCAGCAAAAGAACCCATATCCCCAATGTGGCTAGAAACATGGACACGATCACCAATGGCAAGGCCAAAGGTATTTTTCAGCTCCCCACCAACAGCTAGAACCGTGCAAGGATGATCGGGGACAGAAATCGGCACCGGTGCCAGCCCCCGCGACCTACGCACCAGGGTAGTTGCGCGATAAACAGAATCCTCGACTGGGACATGGATCTCGCGATCATGAGTGAGCAAGCAATCTACCAACCCAGTTTCTAGAAGCTGGTGTCGAGCAACAGGATTTTGAAAACACATCGGTTCGCCGCTGAAATTCGCACTCGTTGCCACAACCGGGCGGTCCACCAATAATAGATGCAACGGGGAATAGGGTAGCATAATGCCTAACTCATCGAGTTCAGGGGCAATGCCGGAAAGCGTGGTGCGCGCCGGGGCAATCACAATGGGATGAGCCGGGGAGGTTAAAAGTTTTCGTGTCTCTGTGCTGAAGCTTGCGAGTTCTTCAGCAACATCAAGGTTTGGCACCATCAGGGCAAAGGGTTTATCGGCTCGACGCTTACGCCTACGCAATTCAGCTACCGTCGCAGGGTTAGTGGCATCGCAAAGAATATGAAAGCCACCAATCCCTCGTACCGCTATAATGCCACCTTGATTGAGAATTCGTTGCGCGCCAGCGATTGGATCTTCTGGTAACTTGCCGTCGCGGTTTTCCAACCACAGTTTGGGCCCACAGTTCGGACAAGAAATCGGCTGGGCATGAAAGCGCCGATCCGTCGGGTCCCGATATTCTTGCTCGCAAGCCGGACACATCGGGAAATCTTTCATCGTGGTGGTAGGGCGATCATAGGGTAGCGACATAATGATCGACAGCCGTGGCCCACAGTTCGTGCAATTAATAAACGGATAAAGATAACGCCTATTCGATGGATCGAAAAGCTCATTGCAGCAATCACGACAAATTGTGGCATCCGGGGGGATCAAGGTCTTGACTTGTTGTACAGCACTACGAGAAGCAACAATGCGAAACTCATTTTCTGTTACCACTGGCACCACTTGCTTATCGACGCTTATAACGTGGGCAAGCGGCGGCAATGTTGTTAAAAGCTCAGATTCAAAACCGGCTAACTGGTTATGTGTCCCTTGAATTTCAATGAATACGCTGCTGTGGTCATTGCCGCAAAACCCAGTGAGCTGGTATTTAGTGGCCACAGTCGAGATGTGGGGGCGCATGCCCACGCCTTGGACTATGCCTTTTAAAGTAATACGATGGCGGATTAACTGGGA
This sequence comes from Corynebacterium sp., assembly GCA_041854705.1. Lineage (GTDB taxonomy): Bacteria > Actinomycetota > Actinomycetes > Mycobacteriales > Mycobacteriaceae > Corynebacterium. The sequence goes on along the minus strand of JBHACV010000084.1, from coordinate 756 downwards.
CATGGCAATAATTCTACGGTTTTAGTGAAGTGGGCTGGGGCGCTGGGGAGTAGGGCAGTATGTGCTGATGGTCTGGTAGGCAGGATGTGGATCACTGACCCAGCAACCGGGGATGTTATTGGTCAGATCAACCACACCAGCACAGCCAGTGCTGATCCTAACACCTGGTCACAAGCCCAAGTGGATGCCACGTTTTATGCGATGGTTGCTGATTTGGCTGGTGCGCCCCAAGAACTCATTGATCCCCACACCGGCGTGGTGGCTGGTAAAGCCACCCACACCCTGTATGGCAGGAGGAAATGGGAAGGTGAAATCACACCCCTACTATTTGCAGGCCAATACGAAGATACTGAAACCGGCTTGGTGTACAACCGCTACCGCTACTACAACCCCCATGCTGGTACCTACACCAGCCAAGACCCCCTTGGTATAAGCCCCAATCCTACCACCGCCCAAGGATACGTCACAAACCCCCTGATATCAGTGGACGTATATGGATTATATTCGTGTGGAAAATCGATAAAGTCCACTGTTGAGAACCCATACCGTGGCGGTAGTTACTATGAACTAGACACCGTTCGTCATGATGGGGTGGCGATGCAAAGGCATCATCTGGTCAGTCAAGACACACTAAAAGCCTGTAAAAATGACTTAAAAGATCCAGTCACCGGAAAAGTTCCCAGCAAGCATACACCAAGACATGCACCAGCGATCCAAATGCCATTCTTAGATCATAAGGACACAGCTAGCTGGGGT
>JBHACV010000083.1:0-15074 GCA_041854705.1 Corynebacterium sp. | reverse complement strand
TATCGACCCCCGCACAGTTCCGATTGTTGAACGTCATATCAATGACCCAGAAAACAATATTGATGCGGCACGGGAACTGTTGACCCGCCACCCAGACTTAACTGCAGTTCTCTGCACCACCGACACAATGGCCTTAGGAGTGCTTAACTACGCGGCAGCCCACGGAATTAATGTGCCAGAAGACCTTTCAGTAACTGGATTCGACGGGATTTCCACTGCCTTAATGCGCAATGTAACTACCGTCCTACAACCGAATAAAGCCAAAGGCGAATGCGCTGGTCGAGTCCTACACCACATGATTGAAGGGCTACAGGTCGAACCACGCACCATCTTAGATGTTGGCTTCTACCCGGGTAGCACCGTTATTGGTCCGAAGATCAGCCAGAGTGGTCAGTAATTCACCTGCGGCAGAAACATTAGCGACCCGAGCCACCGCCTGGGTTTCACCTTCGCCCACCTTCACCGATAGATCATCGGACCTAAGCACCGCGAAACCGTCCTCATCGGTTCGATCGTCACCTAAAAACACCACACCAGTGGGGTTAAAAGTCTCTCGCGCCTGATTAATCCATGTCCCCTTGGTGACATTGACCGCGGTGGCCTCCACGATCCATTTACCTGGCTTTAAAAACGCGCCGGGAATGTCCAAAGCTAAGGCTTTATCATAAGCGATTTGCACCGCGTGGGCATCGGTAGCTCGGATCATATGCAACACCCGATGATACGGCTTGTACTCTACAAATGCCCCAGAAATACCAGCGGCTAATTCTTCGAAGAAGTCCGACACTTGATCTAGTACCGATGCTTGTTCAGCGGTCATTTCAAACTGATACTCGGCGCACTCTAAACCATGTGAACCTGCCAATACGAATTCGGGACCGAAACCACTGACCTGTTTTAGTCCGTCTAAATGTCGCCCAGATAAAATCGCTACCGTGGTTTCCGGTAATGCGGCAAGCCGTTGTAATGCGGAAACTGCTTCGGCATTGATGGGGACATTGGACGCATCGGTGGAAAATTCCGCCAAAGTGCCATCGAAATCAGAAACTACCAATAGGCGGGAAGTACCAGCTAACAAAGCTAACCGGGAAGAAAGATCCATGAACTCAACGCTACCTTAAATTTTTATTGGGCGAGTCGAATAGCAGGCTGATCTACAGCCTGAGCATCTGCGGTGGCAACTGTAATAATCATCTCAGTTTCCTCTGGCCGAGAGATGGTGAATTCCCCTGATTGGAAAAAATCCAGCAAAGCGTCGTGAATAAACCGCACATGACCAGTGCAATCATCGGACACCTGCTCATCGGAAACCATCTCGGGGACCCGCATGTGGTCTGCTTCGCCGCTCGTGCTGGGGACTAAGGCATCACCGTCGGTCCGACTGAACTCCACCGTGGCATTAAATGGTGCGCAACCGGTAAAACCGGTGATGGTGGAATTACCAAAGCTCACTGTCACACTACCGGCAATTGATTCAGGCACTTCTGCTGGATAATCCGGGGTGGTGTAGACGTCTGTGACCTGCCAAGAAGTATCAGTGATGGTATTGGAATCACTACAAGCAGTAACTGCTGCACAGGTTATGGCTAGCACCGCAAGCCGCCAAATTTTCACAGCCGATCCTCCTTCCCCTGTGACGCGGGCACTGCCGCACCTGCCTGATAAAGGCAACTTAAGAAGGCATCTGCCCACACCCGAACATCATGACTCATCACCTGTTGATGGAGGGTTGCCATCCGGTTTTGCGCAGCATCAGTACCGAGGTCAGTTAGAGCATGGTGAATTTTGCGCTTAATGGACTCCACATCAAAAGGATTACACAAGTATGCCGCATGCAACTCATCCGCCGCACCGGCAAACTCACTTAAAACCAATGCCCCAGAATTATCAGGATGGCAGGCCACATATTCCTTAGCCACGAGGTTCATCCCGTCCTTATAGGGATTGACTAACATGATGTCAGCGGTGGCATATAGTTCGATCAGGCGATCACGGTGCAAAGCAGTGTGATGATAGGACACCACTGGCTTACCCAGTCGGCCAAACCGGCCATTGATCCGACCAACTGCCTGTTCTACTTCCCTGCGAGTCTGTTGATAATGTGCAATACGCTCCCGCGATGGGGTGGCGATCTGTAAAAACATCACATCCGGATCAATGGCGCCTTCTTCGTGGAGCTCCTCAATAGCACGAAGCCGCTGCAAAATGCCTTTAGTGTAATCGAGTCGATCCACCCCTAAAATAATGGACCGCGGATTACCCAATTCTGCGCGAATCGCTGCCTTATCCACTTCAGCAGTGGCAAACGGAACCGGATCAATGGAGATCGGGAAAGCACCAATGCCAACCTTCCGGCCATCAGAAGTGTGGACAAAAGCTGATACTTTGCGAACCGAGACTGAACCGTTGACATGATTGTCGGTCAACTGCTCTACGGCACCAAGAAAGTTACGGGCATTGGACGCTAGGTGGAAACCAATCAGATCAGCACCAAGTACGCCTTTAAGTAATTCCTCTCGCCACGGCAATTGTCGATACAGATCTGGGCCGGGAAATGGGATATGCAGGAAAAACCCAATGGTCAAATCGGGGCGGAGTTGACGCAAAATGCCTGGCACCAATTGCAACTGATAGTCCTGCACCCACACGGTTGCGCCTTCGGCAGCGACCTTAGATACCTCAGCGGCGTACTTCTCATTGACTGCTCGGTACGCTTCCCACCAAGGTCGGTGGTACTGCGGTGGGACAATCAAGTCGTGATACAACGGCCACAAGGTGGCATTGGCAAAACCCTCGTAGAAACCTTCGTAATCTTCAGAGGTCAAAGAAACAGGATGTAGCAATACCCCAGCCTTGGTGCGGAAGGGTTCGGGGGCTTCTTTAACAGTACCCGGCCACCCCACCCAACAGCCTTGATGTAATTCCAAAACTGGACTCAGAGCAGTGACCAGCCCACCAGGACTGGGACTAAAAACTGGGTTGCCTTCCTTATCGAAGGACAAATCAACAGGAAGGCGATTCGCCGCAACGACGAAACTATTGGCGCTATCCACGACTTATGCCTTTTTGGTGGCTTTCCGAGTGGTCTTCTTTGTTGCCTTCTTGGTCGCTTTTTTAGTGGCTTTCTTGGTGGCCTTCGTGGCTTTTGCTGCCTTTGTCGCTTTGGTAGCTTTAGCTGCTTTTGTCGCCTTTGTCGTCTTCTTGGCAGCTTTCTTTGTTGCCTTCTTGGTGGCCTTCTTCGGTGGGGCTGCTTCTTCATGTTCCGCAGCAACTTTACGGTATGACAGATGCTCCGGTTCCACCCCCAGCATGCACATCAAGGTGACGCCATCGAAAAAGTCTTCCGCATACGAAGCGACCACTTTGCGGGCCGCAGCGGCGGTTTCAGCTTCTAGCGCATGTAATGACTCGGCGGGGGTGCGGGTGTCAGTGACCTTTGGTGGCAAGATCGGTCTCCTTATATGCAAGACAGTTGTCAGAGGTGCAGATGTAGTATTTTACGCTACTTCCAGCCTTGACGTCGAAAAGCACGATAGAAGTTTATGCGTGGTGGCCTGCGCAATCGACGAACCACCCATTCGCCCAGCACAACCCCTGCTGCGAGTGCGGAAGCAGCTGATAGTGCCACCAACATATTGGTAAAGCCGACAAGCATCTGTTCGTTTAAACCCGCATACATGCCGCGATAGATGGCTAGACCCGGCAAGAGCGGAGTAATACCAGCGAGTGCAGTCATTAATGGTGGAATCAAATATCGACGGGCGAGCAAGCCACCAATGAACCCCACCATAGTCGCCGCCACCGCAGTCGCAGTGACCGAAGACAAACCCCACGGAATCAGCAGATAATAGTAGATAGCCGAACCAAATAGTGCAGTACCACCTGCTACTAATAGCGAAAATAACTCTGCATAGCAGCCAAGGGCGAAACATACGGCGGCTATCGCCCCAGCAATAACCTTCAGCGTTGCTTCTCCTAGGCTCAAGGTGGCGATAGTCTCCAGCGGCGGCAAACTAATTCCCAACAAATCCGAAGCTTGAATGCCGAAGCCCACACCCGCAATAATCGCCGAGATGAGCAGCAGCGTTTCGAAAAACCGCGCACTTCCAGTTACCGGAGCGCCAGTAATCCCATCTTGCAGCGACTGCACCAAAGTAAGATTCGCTAGCATGACGACGATCCCTGCGCCGATGACATGTGAAGGTGTGAGGGACAACTGGAAATTATCGGACCAGTGCCATGCCACCGCAGTCGGCAGGGTGGCGATGAAACCACCGAACACATTCTGGAAAAATTCAGGCAATCGATGTCGACGCGATAGGGCGGACAATCCGACAATAACCACCGAAATCCCAAATGATAGCATCGCTGCAAACCACGTGCCGCCAAGCATCACTGCCACGGCAGCCCCTAAACCACCCCAACCAATCAATGAGGTTTTAAACCCATAAGGAGCAGGAGTTTCGTGGAGGCTATCGAGGATCTTCTCGGCAACATCTGGGGGAGTTGCGCCAGCTTGGATAGATCGAACCAGCCGGTCAACCTCACTGAGTTTCGAAAAATCAGTGCGCATATTAGAAACCACCCGAAAAATCGTGACGGGTTCTTTTTTAGCTACCCCAATAGTGGTGAAGACCGTGATGGTATTTAAGGTGATATCTACGTGGGCGTAAAGAAGCCCATAGGCGGAGGCAACTGCATGAATATGTGCTTTAGTATCCCGATTTGAAGTCCCAGCTGCAAGCAGAAAATCACCAATCCGGGCAGCAAGATCCATTACCTGCGCAACCTGCACTGGGTCGGTCAATTCGACTGGTGCCAATGGTGATGGTGGTGGTGCGGCCTTGACCGCATCAATCGTTGCGATCCGTCCCTTAGCCGCAGCTCGAAGGCGCCACCGCTGTACTAGGTTTCCAATCACCATTCCCGCCCTCGTTTCTGCTCTGTCTTATTTAAGCATTTCGGCCAGCTTGTTTGACCATTCCAGTTCGACGTTATGCTTGAATCACAAGATACTACCTTGCTGCTACTGGTACCCACGTTGGTGTATCGGCGAGTTTTTTACTAATATTTCTTCTCGTGCAGTGAAGCAACCATCATGGTGATTTCACGCACATTATCTAACGCATAGCGTGATGCTGGAGTGGCGCAATCGGTAGCGCAACGGTCTTGTAAACCGTAGGTTGCGAGTTCAAGTCTCGTCTCCAGCTCAACAGAAGGTCATCGCCAGTTTCGGCGGTGACCTTTTAAAAAATTATGGGGGTGGGAAGTTTATCAGGTGGCTTAACCTAACGACGACCCCAAGCGGTCTGAAAAGCTAGTAGGTACGTATGTTCCCACGAGGTTCTAAATCAATTGGAATTGCGGGTTGGGTTTTTGACCGCACCCCTTAAGGGGGCTTCCTTAAGGGAATGGGTGTGAATTGAAATCCGTCAATACATGACAATTATGCATTATAAGCTGGTGTTTTATTCTTTCACTATGAATTCAGATTACGGTGGGGGAGAAAGTTGGTAATGGGCTTTACGCTCCGATTGTGAATGAAAATCGCAGGTAGACGCGATAAACCAACTAGTAATCGAACAGTAGGGGAACATATTTTTTAAGATCCTACCGAGGGATGATTATTTTTCGCAGGTAGTGGGCTAAATTTGAGGTATCGACAGGGCGAGAAAACTGGCACAAATTCCGGTAGTTGATATTAGTTTACGCAAAAGTGCTGCTAGATTCTTGCATTGGTACCACATATGAAAGGAGTGAATCTGTAGTAATGAGCCCAGTTGCTTGTTGGCGCTACTTATACATATTGGTGTGGTAGTGACTGGGGAGGTATTCGATCATTTTCAGTGAGGTCTTACAACACTATGACCTGGCCGTACAACGGCCGAAAGTGTTGTGTGCAATTTTGTCGATGATCTCGGCATTGGCTTGTAATCGGTGGGGGCACCCTTTTCCTGCCGGTTTCATTTGAAAACTTGTTGAAGGACAAAACCGTGGTTCGTGTGCTTAAGCGGGTGTTTTACAGCCCCTGGCTGTACTTGATTATTATCCCGCCATTGGTGTTTTATTTGGCTCTCGTGCTGACCTTTGGGTTTGGCAATGGTTGGTTGGCGTGGGGGCTAACAGTTGCGGTCACCGCAGGGATTGTGTGGTTAGGGATTCGCAACCGCACTATTCGCAGTATTCGTACTGTATTTGTGGTACTGGTGGCATTGGTACCTACAGTCGTGGCAGGTTATTTGTGTATCCCGCTAGCGTCCACCACCTATACCAAGGCAGCAGATTTCTCACAGGTAGCAACTCAGTATTGGGATCTGCCAACTGGTAGTCGAATTGCGTACTACCACTTGGCGGCGAACAAAGACGCGGCAGATAGCTCAAAACCTGCAATAGTGTACCTGCATGGTGGACCGGGTGGATCAGTTGCCAGTGAAGATGTAGCATTCTTCTCGCAGTTCGCACAGTTAGGATACAACACCTATCTGTACGATCAGGCAGGAGGGGGACGAAGCGATTTCTTGCCGGTCAAAGAATACTCAAATCAACGTAATATTGATGATCTTGCGGCGATTCTTAATAAGATTCCGCAGGAAAAAGTGGTTCTGGTTGGGCACTCTTACGGTGGGGTGTTATTGACCAGTGCCGTGACTGATCCTCGTATTGCACCACGGGTGGCGAAGGCGGTCTTTGCGGAACCGGGTGGCATGCCCTTGGAAGAAGCGGAAATGAAAGAGTTCTACGCACAACACAATATTCCAGAGCCTGCCACAGTAAATCCTCGGAAAGCCTCTGAGGACTTGACCAAAGTATTTATGAAACCACGTATTTTGCTGGGGCAATTCTACTTACCGCAAAATAATAACTTCGTCACCCAAGCCGAGTTGAGTAATATCCTCACCCCAGAGCGGATCAACAATAGTCCACAGGGTATGGTGTGCCCAGAAAATTACGAAGCGTACCGCGCTCAAACTGATGATTCTGGCCTACGGCTGAACCTTAAAGCTAATGTTGCGATTAGTAAAAATGGGACTAGTTTCGATCTGAAAAAGTTTGGGGAAAGCACCATCCCAGGAATGCTCATGCTAGGGGAATGCTCTTATATGCTGCGGCAAGACCAGATCGGATTGATGTTTGGATATACAGCAATGGAACGAGTGCAGTACTACAAAGGATATGGTCATGCCTTGTTTGACAAGGAAAAAGAAAGCCTGCCGTTTACGACCATACGTGCATTCATTGAAGACACACCATCACCATTGCCAAACTATCCCACTAAAGCGGAGGCTGCGGAATTTGTAAAAGCAGATAACTAGGGTTTGTGTGGGGTAGCCAGCCCTTAAGGCATCTCGTCGAATAGCACGGTGAGATGCCGTTATTTGTCTAGGCGGTGAATGTTAACTAATCTGTTTGAGCTGTCCGTCGGATTTGCTCCCAACGTTGAGCAAATTGCCACAGAATAGTTCGGGGGTGTCTAATCCGCTGGGCCAGCCATTCTCCGAAAACCAGACCGGCTGAGAGCGCGGTCGCTGTAGCCAAAGCGACCGTTAAATTGCCCAGACCAGTGAGGATTTGGTCGTGGAGCAATCCGTACATGCCCCGGTAAATACTCAAACCTGGCAGATGTGGGGTAACCCCAGCAATGGCAACAATCAGTGGTGGGATGCGGAATCGACGTGCTAGTAATCCTCCCAGTAGGCCAATGAAAATTGCGGTTAGAGTGATTATGGTTACAGAATCTAAACCAGTGGGTACCAGAAGAAAATAAAAGACACTAGAACCAGCGAGTGAAGTAAGACTAGAAATGGTCACGCTGGACCAATCGCCATAGCAAGCTCGCGCGAAAGCAGCCGAAGCAATAGCCCCACCGAGTACTCGTAATGAATTTGAGGCGAAATTATGCGGCGATAAAGTTCCAATTGGTGGTATGGAATATCCGGCAAGCAAAGAGAGCTCAATACCAATAGCAACACCTGCGACAATGCCACCGGTGATAATCATTGCGTCGAAAAGTCGGGCGCTGGCGGTGATGGGGGCATGGGTCACGCCGTTTTGAATTGATTGCACGAGGGTTAAACCAGCAAGCATCGCAATAATTGAAGAGGCAATGATGGTACTAGGGTGGATTGTCACACCAACTTTGGCTCCGACATGGTAGGCAGCAGATGCGAGTAATGCAGCGAAGGTGCCGCCGACAATGTTTTGGAAAAATAGTGGCAGCCCGCGTTTGGAAAGTTGAGCCCCAAGATACATAATGCAAGCGGTAGCGGTGAATGCCATGAGTGTTACTGCAAGATTATCGCCAAGCATGACAGTTACGCCTGCTGCCATAACAGCCCATGCCGTAACAATTCGCGAGACTGCCAGTGATGGTGGGGTGGTGAGGATGTCAGTGACTATGGCATCGGATTCAAAAAGCCCCACCTTGCCGACCATGATGTCGCGAATAAGCCGGTCAACGGCGCGCAGCGAGGAGAAGTCTTGACGTGGGGAACCAATGACTCGAACGATGGAAACTGGTTTTCCAGGGTTATTTTGGACTTGTGCAAAAAGTTTGATACGTGTGTAAGTGATGTCTAAATGGCAGTTATAAACGCCGAAGGATTCGGCGACATTGCGCATCTGCAGGCCAGCATCGGCGTTGGTAGCACCAGCAGAAATGAGCACTTCACCAATTTTGGCGGCTAAATCTAGGACTGCGGTGACCGTGGCACGGTCGTTGAGATCAACGGGAGCTAGGGGAGCCAACGGGGTAGTGATGGTTCCCCGGCGTCTTCTAATGAGATTCGACAAGTTCATGGGTGAGGCGGAATTTCTTTGGTTGCTTGACAAAGAGCAGAATCAACGCACCAATCAGCAATACTAGGGCAATGCCGAAGATACCAGCCTTGTCATTGCCGAACTGTACAGCAAAATAACCAAAGGCTACAGGGGCCATCCAGCTGACTGCCCGGCCAGTAGTGGCGTAGAGGCCAAACAGTTGTCCCTCATGTCCCTCAGGAGCCATGCGGGACAAAAAGGTACGGGCCGCAGACTGCGCTGGGCCAACGAAGAAGGTTAGCAGTAATCCGAAAATCCAGAATTGGGTGGCACCCGCAACGAAATATAAGTAGACGCAGGTGGCGATCATGGCGGCGAGGGAAATGAGGATCACTGGTTTCGGGCCAATAAGATCGTCAAGATAACCAGACATGACTGCCCCAAGGGCAGAAATCAGATTCGCCGCAATGCCAAATAGCAGAACATCGCTAGGGCTAAGCTCATATGCTTCGACTGCCAGTACTGCACCGAAGGCAAAAATTCCGGCAAGTCCATCGCGGAAAATCGCCTGAGAAATGAGGAAATAGACCGCAGATCGATCCGCTTTCCATAGGCTACCGATGGTTTTGAATAATTGGATATAGGAGTCAAGGATGCCAGCGGATGCAAGAGCGGGGTTTGGTTTGATTTCTGGAACCCGTACCAATACCGGTCTGGCGAAAATGAGGAACCATATGGCAGCAAAGATTGCGACAAGCCGAATATTGAGCCCACCATCAGTACTGATATGGAAGACGCCACCATCCCCCTGAATAAACCCGACATAGCAGATAAGTAGCAAGAAGATACCGCCGAAATATCCAGCTGCCCAGCCAAAGCCACTGATGCGGCCTACATTGTCTTCGGTGGAAATCTGATTGAGCATGGCAAAATAACTGACTTCGGCCAATTCGAAGGTGACAGAGCCTAACGCAAGTAGGCTAATTCCAATCCAGAAATATATGGGGTCGTCATTACGAATAATGACCAGCAGAGCCATCAACGCTACCGTGATGAGAGTCCAGGTGCGGACGCTTTTTCGGCGGGCGCCTTTAGCGTCGGCACGTTGTCCCAGTACTGGTGCAAGCAGGGCGATTAGTACACCAGCTACGGCTGTGGCCCAGCTCCACCAGGTAGCAGGGGAGTACTGCGAATCAATGGTTTTACCTACCGAGTCAGTGAGGTAGACCGAGAACACAAAGGTGAGTAGTACTGCATTAAAAGCAGCAGAGCCGAGATCCCACAATGACCATGCGAGAATAGTCTTTTTATCGGTGCGTTTGCTGTCAGCAGATGGCATGACAGTTACTTTAGTGGGAAATCAGCTCCAAGGCGCGGTTTACTAAAGCCATACGTTGTGTAGAACTCAGTGGAAATTCATTGACATGATCGTGAACCCAAAGACCGTCAGCAATCACTTGAATTAAATACCCATCTGGGTCTTGAGCAATGGAGTCTGGTACGCGACACCAGCGGCGCATGACGGCAAACCACGGTTCCATCATTTCTGGGTGCTGAATCCCCTCCAATGTCATGCGCAAATCTGCCAGAGTTGCGGATTGGGACATCACCAAAAACGCCGCCCGCAATCGTGTCAACTCTGATACTTCTTCCGCTGTGCCACCTGCAACCGCTTCCATTTCGGCCTCCCACGCTGCTGCGAGTTGGTTATTAATGGAATTGAGTAGATCATTGCGAGTAGGGAAGTGGTAGATCAGCCCAGATTTTGATAGTCCTGAGGCTTCCGCCAGGGACTCGTAGGTCACCGCTGCTATCCCATGCTTTTCGACGATCGCTATCGCCGCGTCAATCAACTGTACTTTTTTACTCGTGCGCATAGGGGGCCTCCTTGGGGTTTCCTTTCAGCAGTAGTGCAGAAATAACAATGGCGATAGCACTGACCACCCCTGCGACGATGAGGGTGACCACAAAGGCTTGGTCGAAAGCATGTTGGGCGGCCTCATTATGGAAAGCGTTATCAAAACTGAGCTCAGGCCCAGCAAAGCGTTGGAACAACATGGGCAATAAGGAACCAAGCACTGCCACTGATATTAAAGTACCGAATTCATAGGCGACTTCTTCAATAGCTGAAGCCATACCAGCTTTGTGGGCGGGGGCGGAACCAATGATGGCGGAGGAGGTTACCGACATGACCAGACCAGCTCCCATGCCTAAAAGAATAAGACCAATAATAAACACGGGAAAGATATCAGATTGGACGCCGATTACCGCTAGAATCAGGCTGATAGTAATAACTGTAAAACCGCCGGAGATCAAGGGCCGGAATCCAAGTTTGTGTAGTGTCATACCGCCCAAGATTGAGGTGGGTATAGCTGAGAGTGCGGCGGTTGCAGTCAAAATACCTGCCTGTAGTGGGCTAAATCCAACCGATAATTGGAATCGTTGGGTGGTTACCAATTCAGCACCAGAAACAACAAACATTGCCAATCCAGCGCCAAGTGCTCCAGCGCTAAAAAGTGGATGCTTGAACACGTCAAGGGTCAGCTGTGGTTCGGTGAGATATTGTTGGCGTTTAGCAAAAGCCCAACCACCACCAATTAAGGCACACACCGCACCCGCCATGCTCATAAGGTTGAGTGGGGCATGCGCTAGTTCCTTGATGAGCATCACGGCGCCCATCATGGCGATCATGGCTAATAAGGAGGATAATAAGTCCCATTTCCGCTGCGGATTAGCCATATTGCGTGGAGCTAATACTGCGGTGAATAACAATGCGGCAATAACCACCGGCACATTGATGAGAAACACCGATCCCCACCAGTAGTGTTCCAGCAAAAAGCCACCAATTACTGGACCAGAAGCAGCTCCAAGAGTAGCGACCGACCCCCAAATGCCAATGGCGGTATTGCGTTCCTGAACATCAATAAAGGTACTACGCAATAGAGCCAAAGTGGCAGGCATCATGGTAGCCGCCCCAAACCCGAGAAACGCGCGAGCAATAATAAGTAGCTCTGGATTGGGGGCAAAAGCGGCAGTAAGAGAGGCAAGGCCAAAGATGACTAAGCCGATCTCAAACATACGGCGGTGGCCGATCCTGTCACCTAAAGTGCCAGTCCCGAGCAGGAGGCTGGCCAAGATTAGGGGATAAGCATTGATGATCCACAGGCTTTCGAGTTCTGTTGTATGTAGTGCAAAACGCAAGGTTGGAAGCGCGGTAAACAGGATGGAGTTGTCCACGCCCACCATGAATAATCCCAGTGAAATGATGGCTAGGAAGGTCCAACGCCGAGTAGGGGTTGAGGTATTCGACATGCTCCAAACTATACCGAACGTACGTTACAGTTATCAATTCACAGATTGCTACCAGCTTGAACACAGTCTCGCGCCAGCCCCATACTCTTAAGTGAGTATGTCCAAAACATTAGAAAATAGGGAACAATAAAAGATATGAAAGAAAACAGCACCAAAGTCCTCGTTGTGGACGACGAGCCCAACATTGTCGAATTACTCACCGTGAGCCTGAAGTTTCAAGGTTTCGAAGTAGCAACCGCTACCTCAGGAGTGGAAGCACTCGACGTGGCCCAAGAATTCGAGCCAGATGCCTTCATCCTTGACGTCATGATGCCCGGCATGGACGGGTTTGAGCTATTGCCAAAACTCCGCGCTCTAGGATTTGATGGGCCAGTACTCTTTCTCACCGCCAAAGATGCAGTGGAACACCGCATTCACGGCCTGACCATTGGTGCTGATGATTATGTGACTAAACCATTTTCTTTGGAAGAAGTCATCACCAGACTGCGGGTGATTCTGCGGCGTGGTGCCACCACCGACGAAACTGTTGATGACACCGCTGTGCTTGCCTATGCCGATCTGGAACTGAACGATGACACTCATGAGGTCACCAAGGGTGGTTCAGTGGTGGAACTATCCCCAACGGAATTCAATCTATTGCGCTACCTCATGCTCAATGCTGAAGTGGTGCTTTCCAAAGCCAAGATTTTAGATAATGTGTGGCACTATGACTTTGGTGGGGATGGCAATGTGGTTGAGTCTTATATCTCGTACCTGCGTCGAAAGATCGACACGGGTGATACCCCACTGATTCACACAGTACGCGGTGTGGGCTATGTGCTGCGTAAACCTCGGTCGTAATGGGAGTTAAAAACCGTGGCTAAAACTGACGAAGGTAAAAAGAAGAAGACTGCTACCAAAACACTCAAAAGTGGCAAACAAGGGATGCCACTGCGTTTTGGATTAGTGCTTTTTACTATTCTCGTGTCCGCAGTCGGACTTTTCACCAGTGCCATCGGTATTCAGCAAACCATGTACGACGTCGCACTCACCCGAGTTGATGACGAACTCCACAATGCGCTGGACTCATGGGTGAAAAATGATGAGCTTTATAACCTAGACCAGTATCCACAGCGCAGTTTGCCCTCAGATTTTTATGTGGTGCGCTATTACCGGGATGGTACATATTTCATTATTAATGGTGGTGGCGAAGACGAACCGGACCTCAAGAAAGTTCAGATCGGTGCGCCACCACATATTGTGCAATCAGCCAACCCTAAGGGAGCTGGCGCAGAATGGCGTGTGGTAGCTGGCACCTATGAAGACTCCATCATTATTGTGGGCAAGCGAATTGACCATGAGTTGATGCTTTTGAATAGGTTGGCAGTCGGACAACTATCTGTTGGATTACTAGTGGTGTTCCTCATTAGTATCCTCGGCTACTTTGTCATTCGAAGAACCCTACGACCATTGCGCGCGGTGGAAGAAACTGCTAAGGCAATTGCGGCAGGTGACCTCGACCGACGAGCGCCAGTACTACCGGAAAACACCGAAGTGGGCGCATTATCAAGCAGTATCAATGTGATGCTGGAGCGGTTGCAAACGTTAATCTTGGAATTGCAAGCCAAAGAAACACAAATGCGCCGCTTCTTAGGCGACGCCTCCCATGAATTGCGAACCCCACTGACCAGTGTCAAAGGCTACGCTGAACTATATCGCTCTGGTGCGACTGGAAATACCGATATGGTGATTGAAAAAATCGAAGAAGAAGCTAGTCGAATGAGCCTCCTCGTTGAAGACCTGCTTAGTCTTACTCGTGCCGAAGAGGCCCGCTTCGAGGAACGCCCGGTGGATATGCTGGGGCTGAGTCTTTCAGTGGTCAGCTCACTCAGCGGCGCTTATCCTGATAGGAATATTGAAGTAGATAACCAGGTTTCTGACATCCCAGAGATCATGGGTGATTCTTCTCGTATGCACCAAGTGCTCACCAATTTGCTGGTCAATGCCTTAAAGCATGGTGGGGAGGAAGCCAATGTCAAACTTGGAATTTCGACTACTGACACGGACGTGGTTATTACCATCGCCGATGACGGAGTGGGATTAAGCGAAGAAGACGCTGCCCACATCTTCGAGCGTTTCTATCGTGCGGATACCTCCCGCACGCGGGCCACTGGTGGTTCTGGGCTAGGGTTGGCGATTGTGAAATCTCTTGTGGCTGCCCATCATGGCACCATCACGGTTGATAGCACTCTTGGGGAAGGTACTACTTTCACTTTGACCCTGCCCAAACGGGTGTTAGCAGACGACTAGGCCGCAACCTTGCGGTGGCAACAGGTTGCGGCGTCGAAAAGCGGTGGGGTTACGCCACACTGCCGTCTTCATTGGTCCCGAGGGCGGCGCGCAATGCCTCAGCGGCGCGATCCATTAATACTGGATCGGTTTCATCCATTTTCAGTGCCTGCCCGAAATCGTATTCCGACATTTTCGAGGTAGGAAACACATGGATATGAGCATGTGGAACATCAAAACCGGCGATGATATAACCCGCACGCGGCGATCCAAACGCCTCAATAACAGCTTTGCCAACTTTTTGAGACACGGCACTGACCTTGGCCCATAACTCAGGGTCGAGGTCAGTCCATTTATCCACCTCCTGGATGGGCACCACGAGAGTGTGTCCATAGGTGAGGGGTTCGATGGTAAGGAAAGCGACAACCTCGTCGTCGCGGTAGACAAATCGGCCTGGTAATTCGCCGTCTATGATCTTGGTAAAAACGCTACTCATGCCTTCCGAGTTTATAATGAATTACCATGCGCATTCTTGTTATTGGTTCGGGCGCCCGTGAACACGCCCTCGCTTTGGGATTGTCTGCAGATCCCGCCACCACTGAACTCCATATTGCCCCCGGCAATGTCGGCATGACTGACATCGCCACCATACATCCAGACGTTGTCGATGACGCTGGTTATGTGGCATTGGCGAAACAGATTGCTGCCGACCTGGTGGTCATTGGCCCAGAGATTCC
>JBHACV010000082.1:0-40878 GCA_041854705.1 Corynebacterium sp. | reverse complement strand
TCGGTGTAACCAAAGGAAGCAACCTGTGGGTTACAGAAGGTCGCACGCGGCATCATCATGTAATCCCCAAGTTCTTGGGTCTCAGCACCACCAATAGTTTCAGCCGCCACTACACCTTGCGCCTCGGCAACATGGGCAAGCTGTAACTTAGCGGTAACGTCACCAATAGCATAAATGCCAGGAACATTGGTACGCATGCGATCGTCGATTTCGATGGCACCACGATCGGTCAGTTTCACACCAGTGTTTTCTAGGCCGTACCCCTCAACGCGCGGAGCAAAACCAATGGAGACCATCACGCGATCAGCCTTTAAAGTCTCAGACTTGGAACCATCCTTGGATTCCACATCCACCTCAACCCCAGAGCCAAGGTCGCGGATGGCGGTGGTCTTAAAGCCAGTGAGCAGTTTCACACCAAGTTTCTTGTATTGCTTAGCGATTTCCTTAGAAACATCTACGTCTTCGTTAGGCAGGATTCGGTCCATGAACTCCACGATGGTCACGTCTACACCATAATTAGACAGCACATAAGCAAATTCCATGCCAATTGCGCCAGCGCCAACGATCACCATAGACTTAGGAGCTTCAGAGCTAAGAATCTGCTCTTCAAATGAGACGATATTGCCACCAATTTCTACCCCCGGAAGGGAGCGAACCACCGAACCAGTGGCAATGATGCAGTTATCGAAGGTAAGTACCTTGCCAGCATCTTTGCCCTCAGTAACCTCAATGGTTTTGGCATCTTTAAACACACCAACACCATTCACTTCAGTGATCTTGTTCTTCTTCATCAAATAGTGCACGCCGCGCACAATGCCTTGAGAGACTTTGCGAGAGCGAGCGTGAGCCGCACCAAAGTCAAAGGAGGCGGTGCCAGAAATGCCAAAGGTCTTGGCCTCATGGTTAAAAATGTGGGCAACTTCAGCGTTCTTGAGTAGCGCCTTAGAAGGGATACAACCAACATTGAGGCATACCCCGCCCCAATATTGCTTTTCCACAACGGCCACTTTCAAGCCCAGTTGAGATGCACGGATTGCAGACACATAGCCACCAGGGCCAGCGCCGAGTACTACTACGTCAAAATGTTCAGTCACACACTAGAGAATACGGAAAAACCCCCGAAATGTCGCATTTTCTTCGGGGGTTTTTCCGGTTTCGCTCTTAGAACAAGCCAATGGCTCCCCCAAGTTGGCTGGAGGCAGAAGAACCTGCATGGAGTGCAGCACCAAGAACTTCGTTGATTTGCACCATCAGTAGTTCTGGAAGAGTGAGATTATCCATAATAAAAATCCTTAAGTCGTTTGAATAGGTACCGTTTATTCCAACGGTGGGCACATCAAACATGTTACAAACCGATCACGGATTTCACCACTAGAATCACAAAAGAATACTTGCGTCACATTAGTGATAGGTTAGACATGTTGTTTAGAATCCTAAGTAACGTTAACATTCACTCCCACAACCGCGATAGCTTTGGTAGTGTCAAAACACCCAAAATAATCTACGAAAATTCCAAGGATCATCAGCCTTATGAAGTTCTCACGCCGAATCTTGGCCACCGTGGTGGCACTTGCCGTAACGGCCTTAACTCCACCAGCGCTGGCCGCAGAGGTCACCCCCGCACAGGTGGCAGGCGATGCACCGCAGTCCGTAGTGAAAGTGGGCAAAACCCCTGACATCGAACCGGTCTGGCGAGAAAAAATCCCAGAAGGTGATCCACGGATTGTAGAGATGTATGCCACCTCTCCAGCGATGGATAATCGGGTAATTCCATTGGTAGTTATCAAGGCCACGGAAGAAAATCGCCCCACTATTTACCTGCTTAATGGTGGCGATGGTGGCGAAGGTCGTGCCAACTGGATCGTACAGACTGATGTGATCGACTTTTACAAAGAGAAGAATGTCAACGTGGTTATCCCCATGTCAGGCAAGTTCTCCTACTACACCGACTGGGTATCTGATGCTCCGAATCTTGGCGGTAAGCAGAAGTGGGAAACGTGGTTAACCAAGGAACTTCCCGGCCCCATTGAGGCAGAGCTCAAGGGAAATGGCAAGCGCGCTATTGCTGGTATGTCCATGTCTGCTACCAGCGCTATCTTGCTCGCTGAGCACAACCCCAAGTTCTACGATGCCACCGCAGCATTTTCTGGCTGCTATGGCTCCACTCAGCCAGCTTCTGCTGCATATGTCTTCCTCACCCTTGACCGCGGCGGGGCTACCATTGAGCAAATGTGGGGCCAATGGCCAGGCGAAACATGGGCCCACAATGACGCCCTCATTAATGCTGAAGGACTACGAGGGACCGATGTATATGTTTCCAATGGCACCGGTTTAGCTGGTCTGTGGGATATGCCCAATGGCCCCCGCCTGAAGGGACTGGATCCAGCAGTTGCTTCTATTGCAGCTACAGTCACCACCGTCGAAGGCGGCGGTATTGAAGCAGCTACCAATGCCTGCACCCATGATTTGAAGACCAAGCTCGATTCCCTTGGCATTCCAGCAACCTTCAATATGCGCAATACTGGCACCCACTCCTGGGGGTATTGGCAGGAAGATTTGCGCGGTTCTTGGGAAGTTTTTGAGCGCGCTTTCAATTCTTAAAACCTAACAATCCCCATTGTGAAAAATCCACGGTGGGGTTTCTTTGCTTAGGACCCCTAGAATTTACGAACCTCATAGCCGTACCAAGCTACATAATATTTATAGTCCCCTAAAACCATGCCAGAAACTCACCACCACAAAGCATAGGAACTATTTAGCCTCATGAAGTTTCCACACAGAATCATAGCCACCATCATGGCACTGACTGTATCGATTGTGACACCAGCAGCTGTGGCTTCCCCAGCACTCGCTTCGGAAATCACTCCAGAACAGCTAGCTGGTAAAGCGCCACAATCTGTAATCAAAGTTGGCAAGACCCCTGACATCGAACCGATCTGGCGGGAGAAGCTTCCACAAGACGATCCCCGCGTGGTTGAAATGTACGCCACCTCTCCAGCGATGGATAATCGGGTAATTCCACTGGTAGTTATCAAAGCTGCGGAAGAAAATCGTCCCATCATCTACTTACTTAATGGTGCTGATGGTGGTGAAGGTCGCGCCAATTGGATCGTGCAAACTGACGTGATCGACTTTTACAAAGAGAAGAATGTCAATGTGGTCATCCCCATGTCAGGCAGGTTCTCCTACTACTCTGACTGGGTATCTGAAGCCCCCAGCCTTGGCGGTAAGCAAATGTGGGAAACGTGGTTAACCAAGGAACTTCCTGGCCCCATCGAAAATGAGCTGAAGACCAATGGTAAGCGCGCTATTACCGGCATGTCTATGTCTGCTACCAGCTCTATCTTGCTCGCTGAGCACAATCCTGGGTTCTACGATGCTACCGCAGCGCTTTCTGGTTGCTACGGTTCCACCCAACCTGCTTCAGCGGCCTATGCAGTAATTACCCTCAACCGTGGTGGGGCCACCATTGATCAAATGTGGGGCCAATGGCCAGGCGAACGGTGGGCCTACAATGACGCTCTGATTAATGCTGAAGGACTGCGGGATACGGAAATCTATGTCTCCAATGGCTCTGGACTAACTGGGGTATACGACATGCCAAGTGGTCCACGCCTGAAAGGGGTCGATCCAGCAGTTGCTTCTATCGCAGCTTCTAAGACCACTATCGAAGGTGGTGCTATCGAGGCAGCTACCAATGCCTGCACCCATGATTTGAAGACCAAGCTCGATTCCCTTGGCATTCCAGCGACCTTCAACTTCCACAACACTGGCACCCACTCCTGGGGCTACTGGCAGGATGACCTCCGCGGTTCTTGGCCGGTTTTTGAAAAGGCATTCAACTCTTAAAACCTAAGTCCCACCGTTAGCTGAGTTCAGTTCTGTTAACTGGTGGGACTTAACTCTATTATTGACACCATGAAATATCTCGCCGATCCAACTCTGCTGGAAGACATCGACCACACCGAGTGGAGCCGTAATTGGTCGGAAAAGACCGCCACACTGGTAGATCCCCAGCTCAATACTGAGATCCGCGCCGCACTTGATTCCGATGATCGAATTCCCTACGTACAGCGACGTGGTGAGTTTTTATATAACTTCTGGCGAGATGCAAACCACCCCCGTGGCCTGTGGCGCCGTACCACCTTGGAACAGTATCGGGGGGAGCCACAATGGGAGATCCTACTTGATGTGGATCAACTCGCTGATGAGGAAAATGAAAACTGGGTATGGTCTAGCGCACTTGTACGCCGAGAATGCGACCGTGCATTGATTCAGCTTTCCCGAGGCGGTGCAGATGCCACCGTGGTACGAGAATTTGACCTACACACCCAGACTTTTGTCTCAGATGGATTCTGTCTCCCCGAGGCGAAAACTTCCGTTAGTTGGATTGATGTTGACACCATCTTGGTGGGGTCAGATTTTGGCGATAATACCGTAACCAGGTCAGGCTATCCCATGACCGTACGTCGGTGGCGACGTGGTGAGGATATTGCTAATGCTGAAGAACTTTATCGCGGCACCCCAGATGATCTCATTGTTGTTGGTTGGGCGGAAACTGATTATGGGAACCAGGATATTTTCGTCCACCGACGTCAGGATTTCTACTCCGCCCAAACTTGGTACTTGACCAACACTGGTCTGGAACTTATTGCAGTGCCAGATGATTGCGACATTATGATGAAACGGGAATTTCTGTTTGTCATGCCAAAACAGGATTTTGCCAATGTTCCAGCTGGCGGAGTTGGGGCAATTGAATTTGATCGTTTCCGTTCAGGCGAGCGTAAGTTCCACGTGCTCTTTTGCCCCAATGCTGAAACCAGCTTTGACTCGGTGAAGTTTACCCGAGATACGGTGGTTATTACTGCACTGCATAATGTGAATACCATTATCTATCAGGTCCCCTTCCATAATTGGACACTTCCTCCTGCCCCACTCCCGCTACCAGCTGGCACAACCGCCCAAGTGATAGCTACTGATCCGCAGACCCGCGAGATTTGGATAAATGTGGCCAGCTTCCAACAACCGAACACCCTCTATTTGTTTGATGGAACGCTCCAACAAATCCGACAACTACCTGCGCTTTTCGACGCCACTGGCATCGAAACCCGGCAACATTTCGCGGTTTCTCATGATGGCACCAAAATTCCTTATTACATCACTGGAAAATTTACCGACCAGCCGAAACCTACCCTGGTTTATGCCTATGGTGGGTTTGAAGTGTCATTGATTCCTGGTTATTCCCCGGCGCGCAGCCTCGCGTGGTTGCAAAAGGGATTCTACTATGTGCAGGCTAATGTGCGCGGTGGTGGTGAATATGGCCCAGACTGGCATAAGCAGGTGTTGAAGGGGAACCGTCATAAGGTGTTTGAGGATCATCAAGCGGTATTAATGGACCTCGTGGCACGTGGTTATGCAACCAGTAAGCAGCTGGGTATTTGGGGTGGTTCTAATGGTGGGCTGTTGATGGCAGTGGCATTAACAAGATATCCAGAGCTATTTGGTGCTGCGGTGGTGCAGGTGCCGTTGTGTGACATGCTGCGGTATCACCTGTGGTCGGCGGGTTCGTCGTGGATTGCGGAATATGGTGACCCTGAGGTGCCAGAAGAGCGGGACTACTTGGCGTCCTATTCCCCATTAGCGAACGTCGACAAGCGAGCAGAGCGGGCATATCCGCCAGCGTTGGTAACTACATCTACCCGTGATGATCGGGTACATCCGGCTCATGCCCGATTGTTTGCCAATGCGTTGTTGGGTGCTGGGCAGCCGGTGGATTATTACGAAAACACCGAGGGTGGGCACGCTGGGGCTGCGGATAATGCGCAGGTGGCCTTTATGGAGGCATTGATCTATAGCTGGTTGTACCAGCAGTTAGACTGATTGGTTGATATGAAAAGCAGAGCCCTTCGTTCCACGCCAATTCCCGGTACCCGGGATGCTTATACCGGTATTGATTTCAACCTAGGGTTTCATATTCGCCATTATGAGTTGGATTTGAATTACAAGGTTGGTCCTAATCATCTTTCTGGGACTGTCACCATGAAGGTGGATAATTATCTGCCGCTTAAAACAATGACGCTGGATTTGGCACAGCAGTTGAGTGTGCGGGAGGTGTCGGTGGTTGCTACTGCTGCGCTTTCAGTACGGGTGCTGCGGTTTCGGCATCGGGGTGACAAATTACGGATTAGCTTCAGCCGGGAGATTCCGGTGGATGAGGAGTTCACCTTAAAGGTGCGGTATCAGGGAAATCCGCAGCCGGTGCGTTCTACGTGGGGGCAGATTGGTTGGGAGGAGTTGCGTAATGGCTCCTTGGTGGCCAGCCAGCCTTGTGGTGCACGTAGTTGGTTTCCGTGCGACGATACCCCGGATGAGAAGGCCACATATGAGTTTTTCGTCAGCGCGGATTCTAGTCATGTGGTGGTTGCAAATGGTGAGCTGGTATCGCGGCGGTTTTCTGGTTCTCGTACCCGCTGGCAGTATCGGTGTACAGCGCCAATGGCTAGTTATCTTGCGGCGATTCATATTGGTCAGTATCAGCAGCTTTCGCTTTCTGGGGGTGGTGTGCCGGTTCGTGCCTATGTCCCGCGGAATTTATTGTCAGGTTTCCGGAAGGATTTTTCTGGGCAGACCGCTATGTTGGCTGCATTTGTGGATATGTTTGGTCCTTATCCGTTTGATTCCTATAGTGTGATAATCACCGAGGATGAGTTGGAGATTCCATTGGAAGCCCAAGGACTATCTACTTTCGGGGCGAATCATGCGCAAGGTGATAATGCGTGGGAGCGGCTGATTGCCCATGAGTTGTCGCATCAGTGGTTTGGCAATTCCTTAGGTTTGGCCCAGTGGGATGATATTTGGCTCAATGAGGGGTTTGCTTGTTATGCGGAGTGGTTGTGGTTTGAACGTTCGCAGAATAAACCAGCGGCGGTCTCGGCGAAGGCGCATTATCACAAGTTAGCGCATAAGCCACAGGATCTGCTGCTAGCTAACCCTGGTAAAAAGAGCATGTTTGACGATCGGGTGTATAAGCGTGGTGCCTTGTTGGTCCATGCTATCCGTCAGCTACTTGGCGATGAGGCGTTTTTTGCCATGTTGCACCGTTATGTGGCAGCTGGTAAACACTCGGTGGTGGAGCCGTTGGATTTGCGGCGGGAAATCTTGCGTACCCAAGTTGATCCGTGGGTTTTTGACCGGCTGTGGCATGCTTGGCTCAAGGAAACCTCGCTGCCGGAGTTTCCTGAATGAGGTATTTATCCATTGCCACGGTCATCGCCGGAATTTCTGGGTTCGTAGTCATTACCATTGCAGCACGTGCTTTTGGTGACGATACGGTTATGGCCGAGGAGTTTGCTGCCTATTGGGGTCTGTTTTTTGGTGTGACTGGAGTTTTGACCGGTTTGACTCAAGAAACCACGAGGTCGGTAGCTGCGGCACAGGAGCATATAACCGCTAATCCCGCGGCATCTGATGCAACAGTGGCGGGGACAGCGACCCCTAGTATGGCCACACCAGCACCTGAGGGTGTACTTGCGATGTCCACAAAACCCCAGTCTGTGGCGTGTCCGTTTGTCATTGGCTTGTGGATTGCTTTGGCGGCTTTTATTGTCGTAGTGGCCTCATCTCCATTGTGGGCAACTGAAATTGTTCATGATGACACCATCCTCGCAGTTGGCTTAATGGCAGTTGGTTTAGCTAGTTGTGCCATTCAAGCTACCGTCACTGGGGTAATCTCTGGCTTAGGTCTGTGGTCGCGCTACGCTGCCTTGATTACTCTTGATACTGCTTCACGCATGGTGGTTGCCATTATTGCGTGGGTGGCAGGATGGAAACTGGTTGCCTTTCTTATTATCACTGTGTTGGGTGCTGGGTCTTGGTTGGTTCTTGTCGCTGGTAGCACCCAGGTGCGGCGCGCACTATTTTCGCGTGCCGACATCCCCTGCAAGCAGTTTCTCACCCAATCTGGTTATGCCATGCTTGCCTCGGGGGCAACGGCGATCTTAATTACTAGTTTTCCCACAATCGTAAAATTCACCCACTCAGGCACAGAAGTTCCGGTGTCGGGCGCAACAACTGCAACCATTAGTGCATCAGCCATTATTTATGGTGTGATTTTCACGAGGGCTCCCATCTTGGTGCCATTGCAGCAATTTCTTTCTGCATTGATTGTTCGGTTTGTTGCCACTCGCAGTCATCCTTATCGAATGCTCGCGGCCCCTTTAGGGTTTGTGTGGGTGGTGGGTTTAATCGGTGCGGCTGGCGCCTACCTCATTGGCCCATGGCTCATGGTGACGATTCTTGGTCCGGCCTACTACCTGACTGGGCCGCAATTATTTCTGCTCACCCTCGGGGCAACCTGTACTGCTTCCATCATGATTACTGGTGCTGCTGTGGTGGCAAAAAATAAGCATCGAGCATATCTATGGGGTTGGATCTTAGCAACGATAGTTGCTATTAGTTTGATGGCAACTATCGACAATCTCGCTACTGCATCTTGGTTGGCATTGACTTTGGGTCCATTATCAGGCTTGGTTATTCACATGACAGCGCTGCGGAAATAAGAAGCGATTGCTAGGAAGCACTACGTCTAAGCGTCGATAAGTACTAGTGTGACTAAGTCAGGGCCTGTACGATTTGTAGGTATGTCCGCACACTCGCAGGCATTTCTTGAGCGCTATGGAAGTTCAAGGCAATCGCGGTTTCACTAGCCACATCAATTGTGCAGTGCACACCAAGTAACCCCAAATGCCCTACGTATCGTGGCATACCTCGTAACCATGGAACAAAACCCTCAGCCCGCAGTTGCATCGTCCCCAGCCCGTACCACATTCCTCGGCGGAACTGATGCCGTGGTGTTGTAATCAATCGGAAGCTTTCCCGCGATATCAATGTTCCATCGGAAATACCTCGTGCTAGCTTCACCAAATCATCGAGGGTTGTGGCAAGCCCACCTGCCGCCCAATCCGATTCCAAGCTACGGAAGCTACTTATCTCCACGCCATTCACCCAAGCTGGGGCGATTGGCATTGGATTGGAACCATATCCCCACAGCACGGAATTGGTCATCCCCAATGGTTGAAAAATACGCTCCTGAAGCAATTCGTCGAACGATTTCCCTGATCGCGTTTCGACGATCCGACCAAGCAAAATGAACCCAACATCTGCATAACAATACTTTTCACCAGGTAATCCTCGTGGTTTTCTATAGTTTCGCACAAAAGCTATATGGTCGGCTGGGCTCCACACTTTGTCTGGTTGAGTAATCCATGTACGGATTAGACCATCACGTCCCATTAGAGAATCCGGCAACCCAGAAACATGACCAAGTAGATGTTCTATGGTCGCGCCGGGAGCAGCAAAAAGCCCCTGCGCTTCTGGCAACACCTCTTCAACTAAGCTTCCAAGGCTTAGCCCAGCTTCCACCTCTTGCATAATAAGCGCAGTTGTTGCCAGCTTTCCGGCCGATGCCGAATGGAAAGCTTGGTGCCGAGCACCAAACGAGTATTCGCCGTCAGGAGTCTGGAGTAGTACTTGTGGGGCAGGCAATCCGGCTCGTGCGCGTCGCTTGGCTATTTTCGTCACATAGGGATCAAGCGTGGACTCTAACATGTAATCTCACCTTTCTAGTATTACTAACAGTAATATTACTGATCGGGGGATCATGATGTCGAGCACCTACACCAGCATCGTCTTATGCAACTCTGTTAGCTGTGATCCCAGCCAGTCGCCCATGTCATCGTTGTGGTGCGTCCGAAACTTGTATAGTGCCTTGTATGAAGATGCTTGTCACCGGCGGCGCGGGATTCATTGGCGCAAACTTTGTCCATCGCACCCTCAAACTGCGACCAGAATATGAGATCACAGTGATAGACAAGCTCACTTATGCTGGTAACCGAGACAACCTCAAAGGCTTGGACATTGAATTTGTCCAAGGTGATATTGCCGATATGTCAGTGGTCTCACCGTTGGTAAAAACTGCTGATGTGGTGGTGCATTTCGCTGCGGAATCACATAATGATAATTCTTTAGCTAATCCCTATCCCTTTGTGCATTCTAATATTCTTGGCACTTACACATTGCTAGAGGCCGTGCGCGCGCATGGGACTCGCTTCCACCATATTTCTACTGATGAGGTTTTCGGGGATTTAGCGCTTGATGATCCTCATCGTTTCACCGAAACCACTGCCTATAATCCTTCCTCGCCGTATTCTGCTACGAAAGCTGGTTCGGATCATTTGGTTAGGGCGTGGGTGCGGTCGTTTAATATTCCAGCAACGATTTCGAATTGCTCCAATAATTATGGCCCTTACCAGCACATTGAGAAGTTTATTCCGCGCCAAATCACCAATATTCTCGCAGGTATGCCACCAAAGCTTTATGGCACTGGTGAGCAAGTCCGCGATTGGATTCACGTCGATGACCACAATGATGCGGTACATATGATTCTTGACCGTGGGCGGATTGGGGAAACCTATATTATTGGCGCCGATAATGACCATGTGAATAATAAACAGGTCATTTCGCTGATCTGCGAACTCATGGGACTTCCTGCCGATGGGTTCATTCATGTGGCAGATCGACCTGGACACGATCTGCGCTACGCGCTGGATTCAACCAAGATTCGTACCGAACTAGGGTGGCAACCACAATTTACTGACAATGACACCGGCATGCGCACCGGTCTTATGGATACCATTCGCTGGTATTCCGAGAACGAACATTGGTGGCGACCACAGAAAGAAGCAGTAGAAACCAAATATGCCAAATTAGGACAATAACATAGGCAGTAACATATCCATCATGGAGTTTTCAGCCCCACTTTCTGTCACCTCATCCCCTATTGCCGACTTGCTGGTTTATCAACTCAGCGTTCATGGCGACAATCGGGGTTGGTTCAAAGAAAATTGGCAGCGGGAAAAGCAGGCCGAACTGGATTTTTTCCCGGTGCAAAACAATATTTCCTTTAATACCAACACAGGTGTCACTCGTGGTTTGCATGCCGAACCGTGGGACAAATACGTTTCGGTCGCCTCTGGTTCAGTGTTTGGGGCATGGTGTGACTTACGAGAAGGATCCGCCACCTATGGCAAGGTATTTTGCACCATCATCACTCCAGATATTGCGGTATTTGTACCACGCGGGGTAGCTAATGGCTTTCAGGCTCTCGAACCGACTGCTTATACCTACCTCGTTAATGACCATTGGTCGCCAACAGCGGAGTATTCTTTTGTCAATCTTGCCGATCCAGCCCTCGCAATTGAGTGGCCCATCCCCTTAGATGAATGTGAGCTTTCCGAAAAAGACCGCCACCACCCTTTTCTTGCCAAGGCCACCCCGGTGCCACCGAAGAAGATCCTCATTACTGGTGGTGGCGGTCAACTAGCCAATGCTCTAGCTCAATTGCTTCCTACTGCTGAAGTGGTTGCTAAAACAGATCTAGACATTTGCAGCGACCTAAGCAAAGCTCGCCGCTGGCCAGACTATTCCACCATCATCAATACCGCAGCCTACACTGCAGTTGATGCCGCAGAAACCAACCGGGCTAAAGCTTGGGCGGTCAATGCCACTGGGGTAGCAAACTTAGCCAAGATTGCTGGTGAACATCACCTGAAGCTCGTGCATATTTCCAGCGATTATGTTTTCGATGGAAACACCCAGCTACACCCAGAGACCGAAGCAGTCAGCCCACTGAGTGTGTACGGCCAGTCAAAGGCCGCGGGCGATCAAATAGCGACGTCAATACCGGGTCACCTGCTGATTCGCACTAGTTGGGTGGTTGGCGACGGCACTAATTTTGTGCGTACCATGGCACAGCTCGCACACCGCGGAATTGCGCCGCGAGTAGTTAATGACCAATTCGGGCGGCTGACTTTTTGTTCTGAGCTGGCGGCCGCGATCGTACATCTGCTCAACCATAATGCCACTGGGACCTTTAATGTGAGTAATTCTGGCGAGGTAGTCAGTTGGGCCGCAATCGCAGCAGAATGCTACCGGCTGCTTGGCTCTGATCCGAAATTAGTCACCCCGGTTAGTACCACCGAGTATTTTGGTGACCAACCGCATGCCCCTAGGCCAAAACATTCCGCTTTGGCATTAGCTAAAGTGACCGAGACTGGTTTTACTCCCCGCGATTGGCGGATTAGCCTTGCGGATTATCTCAAGGAGCTTTCATGAAGGGCATTATCCTCGCTGGCGGTTCTGGCACTCGGCTATCGCCGATTACCTTGGGCATTTCCAAACAACTAATGCCTATTTACGACAAGCCAATGATCTACTACCCCTTGACTACCCTGATCCAAGCGGGCATCAAAGACATTTTGGTGATTACCACACTTGAGGATCAACCTGCTTTTCGACGCCTCCTCGGTGACGGCTCTCAATGGGGTATTAGCATTTCGTTTGCGGTACAGAAGCGCCCCGAAGGTCTAGCCCAAGCGTTTATCATCGGTGCAGATTTTATTGGCTCTGACTCAGTGGCACTGGTACTTGGCGATAATATTTTTGATGGTCAAGCCCTCGGCAGTGCCTTGAAAGAATGCCGAAACCCAGATGGTGGTACGGTTTTTGCCTACCAGGTGGCCGATCCGAAACGCTATGGGGTGGTCAGCTTTGACAAGAATGGGGTGGCCACCTCAATCGTGGAAAAGCCTGAGCAGCCACAATCGAATTATGCCGTGGTGGGTTTGTATTTCTACGACAACGAAGTAGTTGAGATTGCCCGGTCAATTACCCCATCAGAACGTGGAGAATTAGAAATTACCAGTGTCAATGAGGCCTATCTAAAACGCGGTAAACTCACCGTGCAGCGATTAGCCCAAGGTGATGTATGGCTTGATACTGGCACCATTGATTCCATGAATGAGGCTGCTGCCTATGTCGAGGTGATCCAAAAACGAACCGGATCTATCATTGGCTCCCCAGAGGTGGCCGCCTGGCGGGAGGGTTTTATCACCACTGAACAGCTGCATGCTCTTGCCAAAGATTTAGAAAAATCAGGGTACGGGGCCTACTTGCTGCGCGCCAGTAGCTGAATAAATGCACCTGCTAACTGGTAGTAAATTCGGAAGAAAATTCCCACAGCAGTCGGCAATCCCAATTTTGGATTATCCAGCTGCCAGCTCATATGCCGAAAGAACTCACTGCTACTCATCACTTTTAACTGTTGGGTTTGGTGACGCAATCGTAGCGCCCGTGGTAAAGCGGTAATGGTTAATCGCACCGATTCCAGTTTCAATTTCACTCGTCCCTGTTTCAGCGCCACCCCCCAAAGCGCAAGTTCTAAGGCAATCAACAGGGGTAGAAGAGCTATTAACACCTTCATGGGCCAAGTAATTACTGGAAACAGCACTCGATTGCGTTCAATATAAATCCACTTGTGATCTCCTTTGTCAAAGTCATAATTGTGATGCACTTTCCCTGCATGCACCAGCCCAACTTTGCCACCAGCTAATAACACCCGAGCGGAAAAATCCGTGTCCTCGTGATACATGAAATACTCTTCAATCATTCCCGAAAGCTTGTTCCACCAGTCCCGCTGGACTACCAAGCACGCCCCCGAAGCAATAGCAATATCTGTAATCTCCCCTGTTTCAGGGCGGGTACCTAAGCCATTAACCCAGCTTAACCCGGAAATATGGAGGGCATTTCCAGCAGAATTAACAGTGCCATCAAAAAGAAGCAGATAGGGCATGAACGCGGCATAATCGCTTTCCCCGGCGCGCCGCAGGGTGTCGAATAGTGTGGGATCATTGATGATTGTGTCAGGATTAAGGAAGAACAATAGATCGGTATTAACATGCCGAGCACCAAAATTACATCCTGCCGCAAATCCCCCATTGTTGTGGGTGAGCACTCGGATGCGGGCATCTATTGGCAAAGTGTGAGGATCAAACCGCCACGGCTGTTTATTATCAACAATGATTACCTGGTCACCTGTAGAAAGCTGTGGAAGGAATGATTCTACTAATTGTGGGATTTCAGCTTCGTGCCCATAGGAGACGATGATAATGCCTAGGGTTTTCACCAATATTTTACTCCTTAATCGCAGGTGCTTTAAGCTCAACTATTATGGACTTTCGAGACACTTGGCTGATTATCCCGTGCTATAACGAAGGACCAATCATTGGGGAGGTAATTGCAGCCGCTCGGCGCACTTTCCCTAATATAGTCGCGGTTAATGATGGATCGAAAGATGATTCTGCCACAGCGATCCATCAAGCAGGTGCGCATCTCATTAATCATCCGGTTAATTTAGGTCAAGGTGCTGGGTTGCAAACCGGCATTGAATACGCTCGGGCACAGCCTGGCGCACAATTTTTTGTCACGTTTGATGCTGATGGTCAACATCAGGTCAAGGATGCTATGCGAATGATCCACCGGCTACGCACCGAACCGCTCGATATTGTGGTTGGTTCCCGATTCGCCAAAAATCACGATCAGACAGGTGAGCAGCAAGAAAAACAGGTTCCACTGCTCAAACGGCTGGTGTTAAAAACCGCGGTAGCATTTAGCCCAACCACACGTAAATTAGGTCTTAGCGATGCTCATAATGGACTGCGGGCGTTTAATAAAAAGGTTGCTCATGAGATAAATATTCGGATGAATGGCATGTCCCATGCTTCTGAGATCGTCGGGGCCATTGCGGAGCAGAAGTGGCGGGTGGCTGAGGAACCGGTCGAAATCCTGTACACGGACTATTCCAAGAGTAAAGGTCAGTCGCTTATTAACGGCGTGAATATTCTTGCTGATAATTTATTAGCGAGGAGGCTGTAATCATGGTTCAGATTCTGCTGTTGGGAACAATGGTTTTGCTGTCACTCTATTTCCTGACCAATCGCCAGACAGCCCGTGCACGTGCTGGTGTGAAGATTAGTTTTACTTTGCTGGTGTTTTCTGCCATCTGGGCGATATTGCGTCCACATGATGTCACAGTGGTAGCTAATTGGCTTGGTATTGGTCGCGGTTCTGATCTGATGTTATATGTTCTAATCGTGACTTTCGGGTTTACTACTTTGTCTACTTGGATCCAGTTTCGGGAGCAGGAAATGCGATATGCGCAACTTGCGCGTGCGGTGGCGCTCCAGAATGTAATTAGACCTGAGGATCCCATGCCGTAACTTCCTACGCGATAGTATCGATAAACAAACTAACTACGTTTGACCAGCATCTCGGAGAACCACAACAGCATGAGTAATCGCCTATTCCGCACGCTCGCCCAACTGAAGGAATTCTTGCCTGAAATGTTTCGTTCCGGCATTATTTCCTCTGAAGGTGGCGCCAAGGCTGCCTTGTCCACACTCCCGGTCTTAAGCCGTTATCGCTTTTCGACGGCCCGAGAAATCGAACAGGCCTATATCACCTGCCCAAATCGCACCGCACTTATCGACGACAGCGGCTCGCTGACCTACACCGAACTACGCAATAACTCTCGGATTTTGGCTAGTTATCTGCGCCAAGAATTCCCAGATGAAATCCATTTGGGAATTATGGCTCGCAATGGTCGGGGAATCCTTTACCCCATGGCAGCCAAAGGCTATGCCGGAG
Source organism: Corynebacterium sp. (assembly GCA_041854705.1). Taxonomy (GTDB): domain Bacteria; phylum Actinomycetota; class Actinomycetes; order Mycobacteriales; family Mycobacteriaceae; genus Corynebacterium. The sequence goes on along the minus strand of JBHACV010000082.1, from coordinate 25,338 downwards.
CGACAGTATATTTGCTCAATATTGGGTCTTCTAAAGAGCAGCTGACCGCTTGCATCAAGCGTGATGGCATCAAAGTATTGGTCATTGATGAAGAGTTTTTGCCTCGGTTGGATACTGATGCCATTGACATTCCGATTATTGTGGCACACCGCGATACCACCGATAAGCTGGAATATCCAGATTTGGATGGGATCATTAAAACCCATATTCCCAATAAGTTGCCGTTGTATCCCAAACATGGTCCCATTGTGGTGATGAGCTCAGGTACCACCGGTATTCCCAAGGGTGTGATCCGCAATGAGCCCATGCTGCCAACCGTATTAGCTGGCATTTTGGCTAAAGTTCCGTGGAAGGCGGGCATGAAAGTCCAATGCACCGCTTCCATGTTCCACGCTTGGGGTTGGGCTTGCTTTAATATTGCTTTTGGTATGCGTGGCACCATTGTCACTCGTCGAATTTTTGATGCCGAAGCGGTGTTTAAAGACATCCACGATCATAAGTTGGATGCATTGCTATCCTCGCCCATCTTCCTCAAACAGATGCTGGCAGTCAAGGGCCATGAACAATACGATTGTTCTAGCTTAAAGTTCATTTTCTCCTCGGGTAATGCACTATCGCCATGGCTGGTGGAGGGCATTTTCAAGCGTTTCGGGCCGATTTTATGCAATTTGTACGGTTCCACTGAGATTTCTGCCGTGGCGGTGGCGTCAATGACTGATATTGCCGAACGTCATACCGCCTCAGGCCCCATCTGCACGGGTACTGATCTGGTGATTTTAGATGACAATGATCTGCCCTGTCCCACTGGGCAACCTGGCCGGATTTTCTGCCACAATTCTGTGACTCTGGTCGGCTATACCGATCCAACAATTCCAATGAAGCGCTATGGTCACCTAGTGCAAATTGGCGACCGTGGCTACCTCGATCAAGATGGTTATCTGTATGTGCTTGGGCGCGCAGACGATATGATTATCGTTGGTGGGGAAAACGTTTATCCCCGAAGCGTGGAAGAAACTTTGGAAGAAATGCCTGGCGTATCGGATATGTATGCCGGTGGTGTGGACGATTCCGAAACTTTCAAGCGCATCGCAGTATGGGTGGTTCGCAGCGATGACTCTGCGGGTAAAGAACTAACCGAAGACCATATTCGGGCTTGGGTCTCTGACAACCTCGCCGAGCATTCGGTCCCCCGTGATGTGCACTTTGTTGACACACTCCCGCGTAACCCAACTGGCAAGGTTGTTCCTTCCCAGCTGGTTCCGCCACAAGTTAACAGTTAACTGGACAAGCCGCTCAACGCAGATGATTGATCCGATTCCGATTTCTTATCTGAGGTTTTTTCCTGCTCTGGTGTGGGGGTACTTCCCGCACCAGTAGACGCTGCACCTGCTTGCTGCCACTCTGGTCGCCCGACAAAGGACAAGTCCTGTTGGTCAATCGGACTGAGCTCTTCTTCAACTACCCCAGTTTCTGAGGTTGGTCCGTAGGAGTGAATGACTTTACCGTCACCAATGTACAAAGCGGTGTGGTAGACATTGCCAAAATATTTTCCGGTGGTATCTTCACCTTCTGGTGCTTGTTTCGAGAAGAACAGGATATCACCTGGTTGTAGGCTATTGGTATCTTTGGCTACCGCGAGGTCACCATTGTCGTAGAGCCAGCGGGCGAGTTTATGTGCTTGCCATACATTTCCGGCATCACCAAAATCCACCCAACTACCAACTCGCTGGTTTTCATTGGACACATAAGTGGTGCTGTCATATCTCCACCCCTGCATAACCATCCCTACGAAAGAAGAGCAGGTCACACCATACGGTTTGGAGTCAGTTTCATGAATCACTTTTCCAGACAGGGGTGTAGGTGAAGTGCCATCCCATTTCAGATCCTTACCAGCAGCAGTAAAGGAACGACCACGATCAATGATGTCGGTAGCTATGGCTGCCGGAGCCTGGGCGGGTGCAGATTCTGGAATACTGTTAGGGATGGCCCATTTGCCGTCGGCAAGCGGAATGGCGATTGCGCCATCAATACCTTGGGGTTGATCCGGGACAACATCATAACTGACCGTCACATCATCATTGGGATCAACGTGATTAGTGGTTGTGACTTCCCCAGTAGTCACGGAAGCCGTCATGAGCTCTTCAACGGTTTCGAATTCAGCTGGGGCGGCGTGGGCAGGTATTGGAGCCATCAAGGTGAACGTGGCGCATAAACCAACAATGACGGGAATCTTCTTCATGGATGATATTCCTTGTTTTAGCTCGGCGGTCGGTAGGGATTGATAAAAACGTTTCTGATGCTAACAACCACCCCTGGGAAAAACCTTTGGACTCTTCAGCCTAAACTAATAAAAAAATAAACTAATTCTCCCCTTTGCCAATTCTGATTAAACAAAGCCTGTGTAGCAAGTAGTTCACGCCATAATAAAGATGGTTTCGCACCTTAATAACGCGATTAGGCTTTTCTTCAGCTAGCCCCCAAAATTATTACGTACAACTCCCCTGTCTCGGGGGATTTTCATGCGCTACCAGCGACACGAAACCCCGATTCGACGCATTCGGGTATCTGCTAGATACACCCAACAGCCAGTAACCTTTACTGCAACTAATAAGCGTCGCCCCCTTAAACCCGCAGCATTTATGCCAGTTCCGACACCCCACCCCTTAGTGCCTACCAGAGGCGGAAATTTTGCCCGTTCGTCCACAACTACACAATGACCATTGAGTCGAGTGACTGCCCTGTTAATGTTCTCAGCTTCACCAGCGTGGCCACACTTGGTGCACTCCGACCGTTTCGCAGATTCCGCAATGCCGCACCCGACATCCCGATATGAACGGCCAACTGCTCATCGCTGGTAAAGCCGTGAGCTTCACGAGCCAAGTCCAGCACCTCGGCGTTCAAACGAATGGCCATCCGTCCTCCTTTCCTCGCCTTAAACGCGCAATCATTGCGTAATAACGCAATGATTGCATATGTTGCGCAGCTAGCGCAAGTCCTGCTGGGAAAGTTGCTGTCCTGCGAGGTGAAACGCCATGCAAGGTTTGCGCACTTACGATCGTTTTAATACGATTCCAACTATGGAAATAGCAACTTGGATCGCGAGCCTTACCGACGACAGTGCCCGTGACATAGCCAAAAAGGCTGGACTACCGGCTCGAACTGTTCAACATCAAATTACTACCGGCAAAATGAGTGTGGAAAATCTCATTGCGATCTCAATTGCATACAACCAACACCCATTGCACACTCTCATCGACTTCGGCATTGTAGACATCTCTTGGGCCAATGTTCCCGATGTAGCCTCAGCCCTAAAAATCGCCACTGACGACGAACTCACCGACGAAATCCTCCGTCGACTCAAAGCTGGATCCACGTCTTTTGATAAACCAATCGAACTATCTGAGGATTAAAAGCCCCATCCTTATCCTGATAAACAAGGTGGAGCTTGAGCCTTAATACTAGTTACCCACCGCCTCCTGGGCCCAAGCAGTAACAACCTTCCGATCGGGCTTTCCTACCACGGTTAATGGCACCCGATCTATTATGAGCAGCCGATCAGGTTGCTTAAAGTGGGCTAAACCAGCATCCACCACCACCGACCGCAGCTGTGACAGCGTCACATTATGCCCTATTTCTAGCACCACTGCTGCAACGATAATTTCTCCGACAACTTCATGGGAGTGTGGTAACAGCCATAAATTCCATGAAACTAAGCGCAATCCTCTATAGCTGGATAGAAACCACTAATTCTCCTGCTAACCAAACACCTACTATGGTTTTCGCCAAACACTCCATCCAGATATTCCACTTACCCTAAGGTGCAATGAGTCACCATCACCCCAAACAACCAAGCCCACACCGTAAAAGGAAACCCCATGAACGCCACCCCCACCCTAGAACAAGCAGTCGCACTTTTTAAAACACTGGGCTGGGAAAACCAACCATACGGCAAAGCATTAGAGCTGCCACTTGGTTCACCGGCAGAACAAAAACTTGCACTTGCCGGACTACGCAGTAAAAACTGGGGCGACTATGATTTCGACAGCGACGGCAATTACAGATACATCAACCACTTCGATATCGATCGAAAAATGTTGCTACTTTTCGCCATCCGACTAGGAATTGCCCCAGAACACATCGAAGACCTCATCTGGATACAAGCCCCACCAGAACTAACTGAAGTCATCGCCGCCCAAGGCGAAAACTACATGAACAGATTCGTCCAGCATGCGAGCACATCAGGCACCAACCTTTCATCACGCATAGCAGACGAAGTCCTCGACTTAGTAGCACACTATGGTGCAGAAATCCCCCGATCAAGCCCTTATTTCTCCACTTGGCTCCTATTTGCTGGTCGCGCTCTTGCAACCCCCAACCACTCCTTTTATCCTCTCACCCGCTTTCAACCACGCTTTGCCGAACACCTAATCGCCGCTGGCGAGTTCGCCACCCCAGAATTTGCTAAAACAGTCACAGCCGGACTCAAACAAGGCCTAGTAACCAGAGAACAAGCTATCGAAGCAGCCGGTACCGTCCTTACACACTCCACCCGCCCCAAGACCCGCAAAGACACCACAGTCCTACTTTTCACAGATCTCGCCATCACCGACACCGAACTCTTAGCACAACAACCACTCGCCTTTGAGCTAGTATCCACCAATGACGGAATCATCGTCGAACTGATTGCAAGTCGACTCCTACCACTGATCGTTGCTTCGCCTGATTACACCGAACTAGCCTTATCTGCGCTTTATGCCAAGACTGCAAAAGCTATCAAATGTGTACTCAAAACCCTCATATCACTCCCAGAACCACCAAATGTTGATATTCTCCAACCTCGAATCGCCGAACTAGCACACGACAAAGACACTGCCATCGCCAAGCTGGCACAAACTCTCCTTGCTGCTTGGAATGTGCAGTCAAACACCACACCAACACCACCCAAAAACAGCTATTCTTGGGACCCTACCCCCAACCTATGGAAACTACCCCGTTTCACCTGTGCGGAGCCCACCACTACAAATCTCACCGAAGTAGCGACAACCATTGCCCAACGAACCTTCACCCACCACGACCTCGACTACGAACATTTTCGATGTCTACTGGTCCGCGCAGCTTATCTCAACATCGATACCACCAAACAAACAATCAACCGCATCCACAAAAACCTCTTATGGGGACAACCCGCGACTTGGCTAACCGACCCTGAGAAATCCCACAGATCCTACCGTGGCAAACGCCTCCTCGACGATCGTGATTACGACATTGCCACCAGACTAGGAACAATCCCACTACTCTTATCTGAGCCTTCTTTTGTAGACCTTTCAGTCACACCAGAAGACTTCATCACTAGGCTGCAGCGTTACGACGTCGAAAAGGTGGCAGCCCACGCCACTGATCTCATACTGGCACTATGCCGCATAAACTTCCGCGCACTAGCGACAGCGGAGTTCGTCGATAAGCTAGCAAACATTTCGGTGCCAGTAGTCAAAGACGATCAAACTCAACTACCCCATTCTGCCGCCGAAATTGCACTAGCCTACGCCCATAATCCCATCACATTTGATCTTGCTAATCCCGCTGAAATCCCAGCTACACCCAACCCACCCGCTTTTGCCGATCTACCAAATTACTTCCAAAACCTCAATAACACCCAAACAGATCACGCCATATTCCCACACTTCATCACATTATCTGCTACATCCTTTGCTTATGACACCTACCACGACCCAACGCTTGGGCAACAAGCACTCCAGTTTGCCCGACAAGCCACCCCACTACCTAAAAGCATTGCGGTCAATATGCTTGGAATCCAACGGAAACACTCATCAACCACGGTGTTAGAACAATGTTTTCAAGCAGCATTAAATGCATGGCACCGCGGCCTACTGCGCCCAGAAAACATAGACATCAACTACCTCGACCACACTGGTGCACTGCACAACCTCCAAGCATTGGTAGAACCCTGCACCCAACTAGCTAAACAAGGCCTACTGGCAGTGATCTGGGAATTTTTCGACCAAATACTCGCCGCATCAGCACAAGCACCCCGACTACTAGCCGGCACCGCAGAAATCGCCAATGCAATGGCCGAGTTCGCCCCCGCTATTCCCACTGAAGCAGCAACCGCGCCGGGGCTAACGGCATTGGCACGTAAAAAGGGGAAATCAAAAGCGGTACTAGCCGCACAACAAGCAGTAGCGCTTTTGCCAAAGTAGAACACGATGCATACCTTGGTAAAAGTCCTGACACAACCTGAAATAATGTCAGAACTACTGATGTTGTTCTATGGTGTCGGCACCTGTTTCGCTCAATAAGGTTATGCGTTTCCTTCATGGTCGAGGAAATTAGATGCTTTCTTGGCGAACCGCTCTGGTTCTTGGAAGAGTGGCGCGTGTCCAGCTCCTAGATAGAGCTCTGCCATTATGGCGTTTGGGATTCTTTGTGCAAGCTCAAAGGTGTTTGGGTTTGTTGGAACCATAATGTCGTTATCACCATTGACTACTAGAGTTGGGTGTTTGATTTGGCTAAGATTCTGTGGGGCTTGGAATCCCCACCTTGTGATTGCAAACAACTGCTTCACAAAATCTTTTGGTGTTATAGCAGTATCTGGGTGCACAAAAGTAAGTTGCCGCATGAAATAGTCGCTCATCTTTGCCCGTACTTGTTTTGGGAAGAAAAGGTAGTTACGTGGGTCTTTACGTGTTAGAAGTCCGCGAAGAATTGCGCCCACGGTAATAACCGGAACAAGTGCGATTCCCTTGCCTCCTGCTGGCCCAGTTCCGACCAGAATTAGTTTTCGGATGAGTTCAGGGTAATAGATGGCAAGCTCTTGAGCGACAAAACCTCCCATAGACATGCCGATCAGGTCGACTTTTCCAAGGTTACTGCATTCTAAATATTCGGCAATACCTTGGGCCATTTGGTGGATTGTTGTTGCCGAAGCACCTGTACTTGAGCCTATACCGTAATAGTCGAGCGTCACAACATGACGATCTTGTGCCAAGAGGTCAATAAGATAGGGATCCCAATTATCTAAGGTTGCGGAAAGATGAGTCAGCAACACGAGTGTTGGTTTGTTCGGGCTGGGAACTCCTGCTTCTCGGTAGGCAATTTTACCTCGAGCGGTAGTGAGATATTTGATTGGTTGTTCGTGAAATTTCATTTTGCGCTTACCACTTCTGCAACAATCTTGCCTGGGTTGGTTTTCGGGGTCGAAGGATTGAGAGCTTCAGGGATCTCGTTAAAAGGAATAACCTGACCAATAACTGGTTTAATGAACCCAGCATCCACAGACTCGGCAATGCGTGTGAGTTGTTCACCGTTTGCACGCATAAATAAAAACTTGTATGTCACGCCAGCTTGGCGGGCTGCAGCCCGTTCCTTGCGACTAAGAAGATAGAAAATCGGCTTGAGAAATGGCTTCCCAAGTTGTGCTGCTAGCTCTACATCAGGGCTCCCAATGACACTCACAATAGTGCCGCCTTTTCGTAACACCTGCATCGAACGATTAATTTCTTTGCCACCAAGGGTATCTAGCACTACATCAAAGTCTTTTACATAGTCTTCGTATTTTTGTGTTTTATAGTCCACCACGATATCTGCGCCCAACTCGTGGGCCAAGGCAATGTCACTTGTTCCCACTGTCACCGCCACAGTCGCGCCAAGCATTTTTGCAACCTGCAGCGCAATAGACCCGAGGCCTCCGGCACCACCTTGGATGAATACCTTGGTACCAGGGCCAACGGCTGTCTTCTCTGTGAACGCTTGCACTGCAGTCAAACTAACAAGCGGCAGTGCTGCCGCTTCAGCTAGTGGAATTTTGACTGGTGCATGCGCAAGATCAGTTGCTCGTACAATTGCATACTCCGCAAAAGCGCCGAGCTGATCCATGGCAGGCCGAGCGAATACGCTGTCGCCCACCTGAAAATCCGCCACTCCAGCACCGACTTCCTCAATAGTGCCAGCGAGGTCGTTACCAACAATCTGTGGGAGCTTATAGGAGTAGAGGGATTTCATAGCCCCACGTTGAATCATATTATCCAAGGGGTTAATACTGACTGCGTGGACTTTTACCAGCACCTCTCCAGTTTGCGGGTGGGGTTTTGGAATCTCTTGCCACTCAAGTGGTTGGCCATATTGGACTAGGACTAAGGCTTTCATTTGTATCCCGTTCATGATAGTCTGGGTTTAAATAGTAAACTCAGACTATGTGAAGGGTGATCCGATGTCAAAAATGACATGCCCGATTGCAGGAACCCTAGCAATTGTTGGGGAGAAGTGGACCCTCCTCATCTTGCGAGACATTGCCCGTGGGAAAACGAAGTTTAGCGAAATTCACGACAGCCTTGGCTGCCCAAAGAACCTACTTTCAACACGCTTAAAAACTCTGGAAAGTGCAGGAATCCTCTATACAAGCGAGTATATAGAGCCTAGCTCTCGGCCACGATTGGCTTATTACCTCACCGAAACAGGCATGCAGCTCATGCCGGTACTCCTAGCACTACAAGAATGGGGCATACGATACCTTGACGCCAAACACCTAGTGCAAACTCAGATAATACATACAGACTGTGGTGAAGAAGTCCACTATTCATTGGAGTGCACTAAAGGCCACCATATCGCAGTAGAAGATATAGAAATTCAGCTTGGCTAGCATAAAACAAAACACTCACTACAGCTCTTGCCTTATTCAACAACAAACAATATGCCATGTTTTCTTCTGTAAAATAAGTGTTGAAGCAGAGCCGCCTGCGGGAATCGAACCCGCGACCTTTTCATTACGAGTGAAGCGCTCTACCGACTGAGCTAAGGCGGCTTTGGACGAAATGTCCAAGCGGTGATTTTAGCGTAGATTCCTCTGGTTATGAAACCCACCTCAACTAACCAATACCGATCATGCCAAAATATGCCATCCCGCAGCTGCTAATGACCTGCCGTGGATCGTCGAAAAGTTCCGTCTTACTGCACGTTGCAGGCAATCCGAATTCGTCCGACCATTGCATCCATAGCAGCCTCTGGCCGTACGTTCTGGTTTATTGCTTCCCGACATTTTTGAATAGCAGTCATGCAGTTTAGTAAGCCAGCTTCGCCAATCTTGGTGAGCTCGGCTGCTAGCTCTGCCATATCTGGATGAATGGGATGCACCAAGGCTCCGGTACTGGCCATTAGCGCATCGCGATATAAACCCATCAGATCAACAAGTTGCATATCGAGGGCGTCTCGCACCGCTCGGGTTTCGCGTTTCTTGTGCAGTCTTTCCAACTCTTTTAGCTGGGCCGCCGATCCCTTCAACGCTTTTTGTGCGCCACGGCCTTTTGCCCCCATACCGAGGGCATTGCTGAGCTTTTCTTTGTCACGTTCGTTTTCTGCCTCCAGTGAACTTTTAGCCTCTTCAATGGCGTTTTTCACTAGTCCACTAACCGCCTGGAAGGCAAGGGAGCCATGGAAAATCAATTCTGCCAAGTTGAGAATATTGGCGCGACGGATCTGGGAATCTTGGTTTCGCACCAGATGTCGAGCCCGACCAATGTGATTACCGGATGCAGCGGCTGCCAGCCGAGCAACGGACTCGCTGATGCCGTCGTCACGCATGAGCACAGCGGCGACATCCTCGATTGAGGGCTGGGGAACATATACATGCCGAGACCGGGACAATAGGGTTGGAATAATGTCGTCGGGGTCGGTAGAAGGTGCACACAGCATAATGGCGGTGTGGGCAGGTGGCTCCTCAACGGTTTTGAGCAGGGTATTGGCCGCGGCATCGGTGAGTCGGTCAGCATTGTCAAGGATAACAATGCGCCATTTGCCCACGGTGGGCATCATGGCTGCTGGATTGACCACGGCCTCACGCATGGTTTCCACCCCAATGGTGAGTTCTCGCGGCACAATATGAATGACGTCAGTGTGGGCATTGTTTTGCACTTTGCGGCATTGCTCACACTCGCCGCAGCCGACCATTGTCGGGTCGGTGCATTCTAGGGCAGCGGCAAAAGCAACCGCTGCCACGGAGCGGCCAGAACCGGGTGGACCGGTAAACAGCCAGGCATGGGTCATAGCACTACCACTTCCCCCCTGACGGGCAGCGAGTGCGGCAGTACGCAAGGTATCGGCGACGGTGCTGGCGATTCCTAAGCGCGCGAAGATGTCGGTGTTCACCTGTTCTAGATTATTAGGAATTCGGGGCATAGCGCATCCCACATTGTCAGCTAGGTTGATTAAAGTAGTGAGCATGCAGAGAATCTGGCGAGCGGTTCGCTGGTTAGCAAGTACCCTGTGGCCGCTATACACGGTCACTATTTTAGGTTCCAACATCCTTGCTGCTGTTGGTATTACTTTATTCTTGAAGTTCTTGGTGCCGCTGCCGGATCTATATCAACTGCCCACCGCTACCACTTTATCAACGATCGCTGCCATCTATACCGCCATTGCGATCGTAATCAGTACTGTCATTACCTTTGCCTTATTTCGGCCGGTACTGGATTGGCAGCGAAGACCAGATAAACACGATCCCAATATGGTGCGTAACTTGGTTATGCGCATTCCGTTCTATCAAACCATTCTGGCCGCAGTGGTCTGGGCTGGAGGCATTGCCATAATTTCCACCGTGGCAGCCCAAGAATCTTGGCGACTAGCGTTAGTCGTTGGGGTTGCCACCACCTTGGCAGGGTTAGTGGTCGTACTACTGACCTATCTAGAGGCAGAGCGCTTAATGCGCCCAATCGCATCAGCCGCATTGGCACGCCGATTCGAAGATTCATCCCTAGAGCCACCAATCACCCAACGACTACGGTTAACGTGGGTATTGACTTCTGCAGTGCCAACCATTGGGATCATCTTATTGCTTGCTGGTCATCGTGCTGGTTTTTTCCCAGGATTACTAACAGAGCTCGTTCCGGCCATAATGGCTTTGTGCATTACCGCACTCATCACGGGTTTCTTGGGCACCACTTTGGTGGTCATGAGCGTGGTCGATCCGATCCTAGAGCTACAAAACGCAATTACTCAGGTGCGTTTAGGCAAGCTCGATGCCGAGGTTGATATTTACGACGGCTCCGAAATCGGAGTACTACAGGCAGGCTTCAATGAAATGATGCGAGGGCTTAAAGAACGCCAACGAGTCAACGATATTTTCGGCCGCTATGTTGGAACTGAGGTTGCTCGACGTGCCTTGGAGGAAATCCCAGAACTCGGCGGGGAGGATCGTGAGGTCGCGGTAGTCTTCGTTGATGTCATCGGTTCGACTACCTTCGCTGTGGCGCATGAACCAGAAGAAGTGGTTGAGGAACTCAATCGGTTCTTCAAACATGTCGTAGAGGTGGTCCATCGAAATAAGGGTGTTATTAATAAGTTCCAAGGTGATGCTGCACTCGCGGTCTTTGGGGCACCGATTACCCTTTCCGACGCCACCGGCCATGCACTAAAAGCCGCTCGCGAGTTACACCATGAGCTGCAGGACCTTCGATTGCAGGCCGGTATTGGTGTTGCTTCTGGTCATGTAGTTGCTGGGCATATTGGCGGCAGCGATCGGTTTGAATACACCGTCATTGGCGACGCAGTAAATACCGCCGCTCGATTAACCGAGATAGCCAAGGACACGCCTGGTCGAGTAATTACCAACGCCAGCACTCTTGCCAAAGCCAACGAAGCTGAGCAAGCTCGGTGGACACTCATGAAATCAGTAGAATTGCGTGGGCGAAACATGATGACCCAGATTGCCCGCCCAATTCGACCAACCTTGGCCGATCGGTCTTAACGACTCCTCTCGGAACAATCCCCATGCTGCAAATTGCACCCAAAGAAAGGCCTCACTACCTCATACAACTGTGCCCATTTATCCACCTTTTCCTATAAATAGTTACACAAAGTAGGTTCTATGATTTATGTCATAAAACCTTTCTGTCAGTTTGAAAGACACTGCTTGTTCTAAGTGCCTAGGCTCATAACTATTCATGAAATTTTCATCGAATAGAAAGGAAAGCGCAGTGCCTAGTCCCCCAGCAACCCAAACCGGAACATTGCGCGAGCTAACAGTCCGAGGGATTGTCCTTGGCGGTTTGATCACATTGGTCTTTACTGCAGCCAATGTCTATCTCGGCCTCAAAGTAGGTCTAACGTTCGCAACTTCCATTCCGGCGGCCGTGATTTCTATGGCAGTTTTGCGGAAATTCCGCAATCACTCGATCATGGAAAATAACATTGTCCAAACCATTGCGTCAGCAGCGGGAACATTATCAGCCATTATCTTCGTCCTCCCGGGTCTGGTGATGATTGGTTTCTGGTCTGGATTCCCTTATTGGACCACTACCGCGGTCTGTGCCATTGGCGGCACCTTGGGGGTTATGTATTCCATTCCGCTACGTCGCGCCTTGGTTACTGGCTCCGATCTCCCCTACCCCGAGGGCGTGGCCGCAGCTGAGGTACTGAAAATCGGTGACGATCAAGCCGATGATGCAGGCGCTGAAGAGAACCGCCGTGGGCTACAGGTAATTATCACCGGTGGGCTACTCTCAGCTGGTTATGCACTATTAGCAGCCTTAAAAGCGGTAGCAGGTAGCATTTCCTATCCATTTAAGTTATTTGGTGGCGGCACAATGGTGGGCACCTCTTTATCAATGGCGCTCATCGGTGTTGGGCATCTTGTCGGTGTTGGTGTTGGTATTGCCATGATTGTTGGCCTGCTCATTTCCTACGGTGCATTACTGCCAGCATTTTCTGCCGATGCCCTTGGTTCCGGTGAGCTTTCCGAGGTTGTCAGCACCACTTTCTCCACTGAGGTGCGTTATGTTGGCGCTGGCACAATGGCAGTAGCCGCCATATGGACGCTACTGAAAATCATTGGCCCCATCATCAAAGGCATTCGGGAGTCTATGGCCTCAACACGCCTGCGGCACGACGGTTCGGAAGTACCACTGACCGAGCAAGACATCCCATTTAAGGTAGTTATTGGGGTTATTCTAGCCTCAATGTTGCCGGTGGCGGCCTTACTGTATTTGTTCGTGAATGTGTCTGAGATTTCCCATCACACCACCACTTTGGTGATTCTCAGTGTGGTTTATGTATTGCTTATTGGCTTAATCGTTGCTTCAGTCTGTGGCTATATGGCTGGGTTGATTGGCGCATCCAACTCCCCAATTTCTGGTGTAGGCATCATCGTGGTACTTTCAGCCGCTTTGCTCATCAAGGCGGTAACTGGCGATGAGGCCAATACCAATGCCACCGCGCTTGTTGCTTATACCCTTTTCACCGCGGCAGTGGTCTTTGGTATTGCCACGATCTCTAATGACAACCTCCAGGATCTCAAGACTGGTCAATTAGTGGGAGCGACTCCGTGGAAACAGCAGGTTGCACTCATTATTGGGGTATTTTTTGGTTCCATTGTGGTCCCACCAGTGCTGCAATTAATGCTCAATGGCTTCGGATTCCAAGGTATGGAAGGCGCTGGTAGCCAAGCACTAGCAGCACCACAGGCTGCACTTTTATCCTCAGTTGCTAATGGTATTTTCGGCAATTCCTTAGATTGGAGCCTCATTGGTTTGGGTGCTGCCATTGGTGTAGTAGTTGTCTTCATCGACGAGGTTCTACGCAAAACCACTGGTAATCGTTATTACCTGCCACCATTGGCAGTAGGTATGGGTATGTATCTGCCGATTTTGCTTACCCTCATGATCCCCATTGGCGCATTCTTGGGCTTGGCTTATAACAAGTGGGCTGCCAAACAACCTGATCCTGAAGCGGCCACCCGCATGGGCACATTGTTATCCACTGGCCTTATTGTTGGTGAGTCGCTGTTCGGCGTGGTCTTAGCTGGCATCATTGGCGCTAGCGGATCCGATGAACCCTTGGCGATTTTCCATTTTGACCTCTTAGCAAATCTACTCGGTATCATTATATTCGTCGCAGCTACCGCTTGGGCTTATCGTTGGGTGAAGACCAAGTCACACACCTAAGAATCTAAACCCCACTTTGACCTGCGTTTTCCTCTCATTGTCAGAGTGAAAGCGCAGGTCATTTTTCAACTTCCTTAGAATCGCATTTGTGCTGGTGAGGAGCGCTTTTGCCACACCCCCACTTGAGGGGCGGAACCCGCACCAAAAATGAGAATAGGCCCATAAAATTAAAACAATACTTAAGAAAAACTGGGGAGCCTCGATAATTCCTTTTCCGCCACTTAATCTAACGATTATCACCTCGTTTGTTTAAGGAAGTACCAACATGTGTGCGTTTCGACACTGGAAAGATTTGGCATCGGCCAGTTTTACCACTATCACTATCAGCGGTATCGCTATGAGCGGTCTAGTTGCACCCGTTGCCTATGCCCAATCGTCGGCAAGTGTGTTCGATGATGCACTTTCTAGTAGCTCATCTGCGAGTGATGCCACTGGTGGTGTTACCGGTCCGACTGCGACCAATAAGGAGCGCACTTACGATCAGCCCGCTACCCAACTTGATGCCGATGGCGACATTGGCGAGGAACTGCAAGCCGCGCTGAATAAAGCAGCAGAAGATAATACTGGTGTCACCTTAGATCCCAGCAAGCAATACTCGATTTCCCAGCGGGTATCGATCCCTGCTGGGGTAGCCTATTTCGATGGTAATGGTGCAGAAATTTCCGTGAATCTGTCAGCAGGTTCACGGGAAGAAGCCGTCAGCGCCTTTGAGTTTGCCCGCGGCGCCACCGGAACTATCGTGAACAACTTGGTCATTGATCTCAATAACCAAGATTTTGTCCGGGGGATTTCTGGTGAAAGTCTTTCCGATGTCACCATCAGCAATCTAGAGCTAAAAAATGTCGTCTACCGGGGTATTCAGCTTTCAGCAGATCATGGCCCTTTGACTAATGTCACGGTAGAAGGAAACACCATCGACAATGAACCTGGTGATATTAATAAAAAGGGGCATTCCCTATCCATCATGGTCACCGCTAAGCGGGATGAAACCGATGAGCAATACAAAAACAGTGCCAGCCCCATCTGGGAGCGCTATGTTAATGATGGCACTGTCGCCCCAACGTCATATGGCGCAACTGGGCTGAAAATTCTTAACAATACTATCCACGGTGGTTATTACGGGATTAGCTTCTCAGGAGTCTCTGACAGCACAATTGCGAACAATACCATCACCGCCAATACCCGCAATATCTCGATACAAAATAACTGCAGCAACAATGTGATAGAAAACAATCAGCTCAGTGATTCCATCTCTTCTGCTGTACACATTGCCTACAACTCGGATAATAACCAGATCACTGGTAATGCAATCAACACTGATAAATCTCGAGGGCAGGGCTTATTACAGGCCTACCAAGCTAGTGATGGCAATACCTTCAGCGATAATGAGGTAACCGTTTCTGGCGATGCACACCCCAGTTGGATTTTGTATGTGGGAACGGATTCCCATAACACCACCTTCAACCACAATCGAATTAGCGGTAAGGCCACCCATGCGGTGGTAGGCATCGAATCTGTGTGGGATTCAGAGTCTGCTCGCTCCTCAGATGCCGGTGAAGTAGACCATAACGCCTATTCCTACATGTCAGGCAATAGCATTGAAAATCCTGCTACCGGGCAACAAGTAACCTATGGTGGTGGGCATGGTGAACTGCGTGGAATCACCATACGTGACAATGTCTTCACACCCAACAACGACAAAGCACCGGTGTTTTATATTGGTGCTGACGTGTCTAAAGGCCATGATGGCACTAAGAAAATCATTGGCAATGTGGTGGATCTGAATATTGGTGGCAATGAAATCGTTGGGGAGAATTTCTCGGAAACCATCGTTACCCACACTGGTTCGATACCTGATGTCGGTACTGCAACCATCGAGTTCAGCGACGATAGCATCACCAAATAACATCACTCACTAATATAAGTGCTATTCCGCTTCGGTGGCGCTGGGCCCGATGAGTCGCAAGCCACCGAAGACCACAGCACACAAAGCAGCAAGCACCACCACAGCCAACGCCACCACAGAGCCCGCGCCTGCCGAATTACCCAGCGCAGAAATAGCAGAAGTTGAGTAGTGCACGGGCAGTAGTGCAGAAATCACCGACCAGATTCCCTCCCCACTACTGGTGGTGGTCTTGTTCCAAGCCACACCAACAAGTGCAATCTGCATAATCGCCCCACCAAAAACCAACACCTGTCCCCAAATCGGACCAAAAAGCCGCAGTAGCAGTATCCCACCCAAAACTGTGGCAGCGGCAGTGAGTGCAGCAATGACAAACACCCCAAAAACTTCACCGGCGCTAACTCCCACCCCCAGCACTGCGGTGAGTACTGCGGCAATCAGCGCAAGCCCTGCAATAACCAATCCCAGCATCCATGGTTTATCCCGCATCCGCATGCTAGCACCCAGCAGCACAGCTGCGGCAATTAAGAATGCATACATTGGTGCAAGAGTATGGCTAACTCCAGCTAATTCTGCTTCTGGAGTACCTGCTTGGGTAACAGGTATGGCACGTTGCACAGTAGAGATCCGGTCTTTGGTCCGATTCGCCATATCATCGACCTTGACTGCGCCTTGTTCTAAATCAGAAATCCCAGCGAGTGCTTCATCCACCCCAGCATTAAGCTCATTGAGACCATCAGAAAGTTGACGCGAACCAGTGGTAGCGGCATAAATCCCATCATGGAAGGCATAACCCGGCACATCCAGTTGATTAGCTAATTCCCGGGAACCATTTTTCAGCTCTTCCAAATTAGCTTTCATATTTTCATCAATCTGAAAGGTAGCCGCTTGGTCACGAAACCCAATGAGCTCTTCCCGAAGTTTGATGGAATCAGCATCCTTGGCTGTTTTCAGATCCTCAATATGACGATCCAAGGTGCCAAGAATCTGCCCCCGAGCTGCTTCGAAACCAACGATCTGGTCCACCGCGAATTGCACATTATCGGCGATTTTGACCGCGCCATCACCCATTTCCCCAGTGGCGGCTTGTAACTGCACCATGCCATCAGCCAATTGTTGGGCAGCATCAACAGCACTGGTAACCCCTGTAACCACCTCACCTGAACGACTATTCAACTCGCCAGTACCCGCGACCAACTCTTCGGTACCAGTGACCAGAAACCCAGCTTGGCTGCTAGCTTCGCCGGTAGCGCGGCGGGCGTCGACAAGCGCGGAATCATCAACGGTTGCTGCGGGCGCACCCGATCTTTCGCCCCCTTGCGACCACGTATCTGCGGGATCAATGTCCGCAAAATAGGAATAGCTTGCGCCAATAATCAGGGGCAGGACGAGCAAAAAGCCAGCAAGGGAACGACGAATGACAGGGCTCAGCGAGGTCATGCAGGACAATTTTAACTACTAACGGGCCCGAAGGGCCGAGGCACACCGCGATGACTGGTAATATTGGTCGAGTTATTGTTAGTTCCGATATCGAATGAAAGTAGGCGCCGCTGGCCACTTTCACATTGGTTAGTGGATGCCAGCTTCAAACCAGAAATGGTTTGAGGTTTGAGATACCGTTGTGTCCTTGATATTTTTCCCAGTGTTAGCGACCCTCGGTGTCGCCGTGGCACCTGTGTTGGTCAGGATCTTCGACCGCAAGGCGGGCTGGCCTCTTGCCGCACTCTTTTTGGTACTCGCTGCCCTTTTAATACGCCAATCATCCGAAATTTTTCATGGTGAGGCACTAACGTGGCGCATGCAATGGGTACCCGATGTGCTGGGCACCAGCGTGGATCTGAGTCTACGTGCCGATGCTCTCGCTGTATTTTTTGCTCTCTTAGCGCTGGTCATTGGCGCGGTGGTTTTTATTTACTCCGCAGCCTACCTGCCTAGATTCAATGGCAATACCAGTTTTTATACCCTCATGACGGCCTTCACCGCGGCAATCCTGCTGCTTGTGCTGGCCGATGATGTGGTGGTGCTGTTTATTGCGTGGGAACTGGTTTCCCTAGCATCATTCATGCTGATTGCCCGCTCAGGTGGCAAAGGTGGAGAACATGGTTCTCAACGGACTTTGCTTTTGACCTTCGTTGGCGGTTTAACACTGCTGGTAGCACTGGTAATCGCTGCAGTCTATGCCGGTAGTACCAATGTCACCGAGATTTTAGCCTCGAATTTCTGGTCCGAAAACCCCACGCTAACCTCAGTACTAGCAGTATTGGTGGCAATTTCAGCTTTCACCAAGTCCGCACAATTACCCTTTCACTTCTGGCTACCTGAAGCAATGGCTGCCGCTACCCCAGTCTCGGCGTTTCTACATGCAGCCGCTGTGGTCAAAGCTGGTATTTATCTGCTGCTACGCTTCAGCGCGGTATTCCATGACGTAAAAATATGGAATTTACTATTGATTATTGTGGGCATGGCGACCGCACTTGTGGCCTCGTTATACGCGATCCAAAAAACTGATTTGAAAAAGCTCACTGCCTATTCCACAGTTTCCCACCTCGGTTGGATCGTAGCCACCATCGGGGTCGGCACGCCCTTCGCCCTCGCCGCCGCCCTAGTCCATACCTTGGCGCACGCGCTATTTAAATCCTCGCTGTTTATGCTGATCGGCGTGGTCGATCACCAAACTGGCACCCGTAACCTGACTCGACTCGGCAGCAGTTGGCGACAGCTTCCCTTTACTTTCACTTCGGTGGTCATTGCCGCTGGTTCAATGGCTGCCATTCCACCGCTACTGGGCTTCATCTCCAAAGAAGGAATGCTAACCGCCTTCCAAGAAGCCCCGCTATCTGGGCTCGGAATCGGACTGCTACTGTTCTGCGCTGGCATCGGGGCGTTTTTCACCCTGACCTACTCCACCCGAATCATTGCCGATGGCTTCATTGACGGTCCACGCGATATGTCGAACGTCAAAGAAGCACCACTATCACTATGGCTGCCAGCCGCATTGCCGGGACTACTGTCAGTCCCACTGGTTTTCGTGGTTTCCCAACTGGACCGGCCAATCTCAGCAGCAGTTACGAGTACCACCGCTGATCCGCATCTTCACCTTGGCCTATGGCATGGCTTCAACACCCCACTGATAATCTCTGTAGCAGTGCTTGTCGCAGGTGCAATCGGTGCGGTATTCCGCAAACAAATCTGGGATCGAATCGACGCCATCCAATTTAGCCCCTACAGTGGCAATGACTTACTGAGAATCTTCAATCAAACACTCTCGAAAATCGGCCGAGTCCCAGCCCGCATGGCCGATTCTCTCTCCCCGGCGCGCCATTTAGCTTTCATGTTCGGTTTCGTCGTGTTCTATGGACTGGTAGTACTTATCGACGGCCTGCGCTATGGCGGTATCGACGGTGTGCCGCTGGCCCCGAGAGTCCCCGGTGCTGATCGCGTCACTGACCTATTACCGCTTGTAATCGTAATCTTGGGTGTGTGGTCGCTATTGCGTGCCCGCACCCGGCTGACCGCAGTGATTGTTATTGGTGCAATCGGCGTTGGGGTGACTTTGCAGATCTTAACGCTTGGTGCCCCTGACGTTGCCTTGACCCAATTCCTCGTTGAAGCACTGGTAGTTGTCATCATGATGCTGGTGGTGCGCCAACAGCCAGAGAAATTCCACCCAACGAAGAAGCGTCGCAAAGTCGCTGGTGCGGTATTGGCCAGTGGCATTGGCGTGGTGGTTTTCTTGACCTGTTACACGCTGCTTGGTCGTCATGATCGCAGTGAGCTAGCCATGTGGTATCTCGAGAAAGCACCGGAAATTACCAGTGGCGATAACGTAGTAAACACCATTTTGGTGGAGTTCCGTGCTTTTGACACCATGGGAGAACTTACGGTGCTTGGTATGGCAGCGGTGGTAATCGCAGCAGTGGTTACCTCCATGCCGCGCTATCCTTTCCACAAGGGAACCCATCCCGATCCGATCGGCCAATCAACGGTGAATTCCATTCCGCTACGCACCCTACTGAAGGTGCTAATACCGATCCTATTGGTGCTTTCAGTGATGATTTTCTGGCGCGGGCACAACTCCCCTGGTGGTGGCTTTATCGCGGCCCTAGTCGCAGGTTGTGCCATGATGCTTAGCTATCTGTCCTTCCCCCGTGATCGTCGGATTTTCCCAGTAAATACCCCTATTTATCTCACTGGTGCTGGCGTGTTGATTGCGGTCGGTGCTGGTTTCCTCGGATTACTACGCGGTTCGTTCTTGTATGCCATCCACGGACATGGATTGGGCCAGCATTGGACTACCTCAATGATTTTTGATGTTGGCGTTTATCTCGCGGTGTTGGGCATGCTCAGCATGGCAATCAATGCACTTGGTGGTTATTTGCGCCCTGGCATGGAATACCAAGATTTGAATTTCAATCGACAGGATTCCCCTTTGGAATCACTCGCCGAGGTTGACACCATCATGACTGCGCAAACTGCAGAAAAAGCACAGGGAGTAGCTGCTACACACGGCGTGGAGGGTGCCAATCAAAATGCGGGAAGGGCCGCGCAAACCGCGCGGAGCGCGGAGGAAAACGCAAAGGAGGAGGAACGATGATCTTATCGCTGACCATTGCCATTCTCGCAGCTGGCGGGGTGTACCTTGTGGTACAGCGTGGCATGCTCCGAATCGTGCTTGGCATGACCCTGCTCAGTCATGCCACCAACTTACTGATTCTGATTACTGGTGTCACGGTGTGGCGGGGCGAACCGTTCCCCTCGTTGACCGATCTCTCCGAAGCGGCTGATCCACTCCCACAGGCGTTCGTACTGACCGCAATTGTGATTGCGATGGCAACTACCACATATATGCTCACCTTGTCTGGCTTAGGTCGTTCTGATGACACCGAAGCCGAGGAGGTAGCAGATGAAGACTCTCCGCTACAGACTTTAGGGCGCTCTACCACCACTGCAGAATTAGCTGCTAGTGAGGCACATTTAGCCAAACGTCGAGCCAAACAGGCTGCCCGTAAGGATGCACACAGTAACACCAATCACGACCATGAGGGGCAGGAACCACGATGACCCTACCGCTGGTTTTAGCCGCCACCCCAGATGCCCAAGCAATAAACGCTGGTTCGATTTTGCCCTTGTTTGTAGGTGTGCCATTGGTACTGATGGCACTGACCGCTATCGCTCCGTGGGCGTTGGCGCGTAATACACTTGCGCTTGTCACTCCAGCTCTAACTGCTAGCGGTGGGGCATGGTTATTTGCTTACACCGCCGCTCATGGCACTATCTCTCACTCGGTGGGCTTATACATTGGGGGTGTGGCCATTCCCTTTGCTGGGGATCAATTCGCTGCGATCATGATTGTGACTACTTCGATTGTCACTTTTGGTGCCAACTGGTTTGCCATTGTAGTTGGTGAAACCAAAGCCCAATTCTATCCAGCACTAACATTAATGCTGCTCACTGGTGTGATGGGGGCACTGCTTACGGCTGATTTGTTTAACTTCTTCGTTTTCATTGAGGTCATGCTCTTGCCTTCTTATGGCTTGTTGGCAATGACTGGCACATGGGCAAGGTTGTCTTCAGGCCGGGCGTTTGTGCTAGTCAACCTAGCCACTTCGACCTTACTGCTCATTGGTGTGGTGATCGTTTATGGTGTCACCGGCTCGGTCAATATTGCGGTGCTTCAAGGCGCGGCCGCTGGCAATGGCCCAGCAACTGTGGCAATGGGCATTGTCGTGGTTGCAATGGTTATCAAAGCTGGTGTGTTCCCAGTGCACACTTGGCTGCCGAGAACCTATCCACAATCCTCCGCGAGTGTAATGGGCCTGTTTTCTGGCCTACACACCAAAGTCGCCGTCTATATCCTCTTCCGCATTTATGTCGTCATTTTCGACCTATCAAACCGCTGGGTTTGGGTCATTATCGGCTTTAGCATCTTAAGCATGCTGGTTGGTTCCTTCGCCGGGCTAGCAGAAAATTCCATGCGCCGAGTCTTGGCTTATCAAATGGTCACTGGTATGCCATTCATCCTAGTGATGTTGGCATTTACCAGTGGCAATGAACAGCACGCACTTGCCGCAGGCATTTTGTATATGCTGCACCACATGATTACCGTCGGCTCATTGATTCTGACTGCTGGCGCGGTAGAAGAAACCTATGGCACCGATTTACTCTCGAAACTATCGGGAATAGCCAAACGCGACCCACTGGTTGCTGCGGTTTTCGCCGCCGGGGCGTTTTCTATTGTTGGTTTCCCACCATTTTCTGGCCTATGGGGCAAAGTCTTGGTCATCCTCAATGTTGCCGAAGCACGCTCTACCGCAGCTTGGATAGTCATCGGCGTTATGATCGTCGCCAGCTTCGCCGCCTTCCTCGCTGTGCTGCGCATTTGGCGCAAAGTCTTCTGGGGTCCGGGAATGAATAAACAACGCATCCCAGAGCATCTTCGCGTCCCCTTTGCCCGCCTTGCACCCGGCGCCGCACTGATCGTGGTTTCTTTTGGCATGTTCATCTTCGCCGGACCACTCGTTTCTGCTACCCAAGCCGCCGCAGCAGCACTTATCGACGTCCCCAGCTACGTCGCAGCGGTTCTTGGCACTGGAGGAGGTCACTAATATGTTGCACTCGGTTTATTATGTGTTCTGGTTGCTAGGGCAGCTAGCCCAAGCAACTTGGGTAGTGGTAATCGATACCCTGACCGGCAGTAAAAAGATCGACCCATGCATCGTACACTATCCGCTACGGGTAACATCCGACTGGCACATTACCGCCTTTGCTGCTTCCATCACGATCACCCCAGGCACCTTGTCATTAACCATTATCGACGAAGACCCCGAGCAACACGGGCGCCGACACCTGCTAGTCCATGCAGTCCACGGTACCGATGGCAAACAGGTACTCCATGACCTAGCCCACATGGAAGAAACCCTCGCACCACACGTCAAGAGCATTGTCCACGACCTCAATGCAGCACGGATCGAATACCCAGCACCTATCGCATGGAAGGACATCTAATGTTTGACCAAATTATTTATCTTTCCATCGCCATCGTAGGAATCACCCTTATTGGCTCCATCCTGCTGATTATTCGTTCAAAGAATAACTACACCCGTGCAGTGCTATCCGACATGGTGTTTTACTCCATGATCGCCTGCTATGTCATGTGGAGCATGCTCAATGAGACCCAAATCGCCTACGAAATCATCCTGCTTGCAGCCCTCGTAGGCGGGGTACTACCCACCATGTCCATTGCCCGCATTATTTCAAAGGGGCGACGTTAAATGATTTTCGACATCCTGGCCAGCGCGCTACTCATCATTGGCTCCCTGCTGATTTTTGTCACGCTCATTGGCCTATGGCGCAACCCAGACCCAATAACCCAAGCCAATATCATGGGACCTGCCACTGGTGTGGGCTTGCCACTCATTATCGTCGCAAAGCTAATTCATGACATTGGCACACATGGGTTTGACCTCAGCGACCTACTACGCGCAATCTTTGCAATTGCAGGTTACCTAGTGATCCTCGCCATTGGTGCCTTCCTGCTAGGACGCTCACTATATGCAGTAGCACACGAAGCCGAGCAGGAATCAGAAGAACTTCTGCCCTAGTCCCAGTGATACACTTAATCAATATGAGCCCCACCAACAATGACGACCAGATCACACAACTGGCGCTTAAAGCTGGCCGGGGCGACCGTGCTGCACTCACCGCATTCATCCGCGCCACCCAATCCGATGTCTGGCGACTACTCGCCCACCTTGGGGGTGCAGAAATCGCCGATGATCTCACCCAAGAAACCTACCTGCGTGTCATGAGCGCCCTACCCCGCTTCGCCGCACGATCCTCGGCACGGACTTGGCTACTGTCACTGGCGCGCCGGGTGTGGGTCGATAATATCCGGCACGACAGGGCTCGGCCACGCAAATCTGCAAAAGAAGTAGAGTCTGTGGATACCCCCCAAGAATCTGCTTGGTCTGAGTGGGTCGATGTGCGCATGTTGATAGATGGGTTACCACCAGAGCGACGTGAGGCACTCATCCTCACCCAAGTTCTGGGCTATAGCTATGAGGAGGCGGCCAAAATTGCCGATGTTAGGATCGGTACCATTCGCTCCCGAGTTGCCCGAGCGAGATCAGACATCATCGCTGCTGCGAGTAACCAAGAATTTAATTCCAAGGCCGATACCGCATAAATCTGCATGAATTTAGGTACTCAAACACTTTTGAGCTGTGGCTAAAGGAATCGACGATTCAACTCATCGCGCCGTACTATATAAAAGGGCGGGATTGTAAATTTTTCTGTATTGACACTTTGGTCGGAAATGGGTACAGATTATCTAGTAAGCGCTTTGCCATTGCCCAACGGGCGGAGTGCTACTACACGCCAGATTCTCAGTTTTACTTTTGGAGGCCCCATGCCCATCCTGACCGTTGGAGAAAAGTTCCCCGAGTTCTACCTCACCGCGCTAAAGGGCGGCGACTTGCATGACGTCAATGCAGCACAGCCCGAAGATTACTTCGAAGAGGTCTCCTTAGATAAATATGAGGGCAAGTGGAAAGTCATCTTCTTCTACCCCAAGGACTTCACTTTCGTCTGCCCCACCGAGATTGCTGCCTTTGGCAAGCTTGATGAGGAATTCCAAGACCGAGACACTCAGATCCTTGGCGGCTCTACCGATAATGAGTTCTGCCACTTCAACTGGCGGGCCACCCACCCAGAGCTAAAGGAAGTCCCATTCCCAATGTTCGCTGACATCAAGCACGAGTTGATTCGGGAGCTTGGTGTCGAAAACGCCAATGGTGTGGCTGACCGCGCCACCTTCATCGTCGATCCAGATGGCATTATCCAGTTTGTTTCCGTTACCCCAGATGCCGTGGGACGCAACGTTGATGAGGTCCTACGCGTGCTTGATGCCCTACAGTCTGAAGAGGTCTGTGCTTGTAACTGGCAGAAGAACGACCCAACCAAGAACATCGACCGATTCGCTGAACTGCAGGAAGGGCTGAAGTAATGTCGATTGATAACCTCAAGGCTGGTCTGCCAGAGTACGCCAAGGATCTTAAACTCAACATTGGCACCCTACTGCGCAGCACTGAACTTTCCGAACAGCAATTGTGGGGCACACTAGTTGCCGCTGCCGCTGCTACTCGCAGCGAAGCTGTGTTCTCTGAGATCACTGAAGAAGCCAAGCAGCATCTTTCTGACGAGGCTTTCACCGCTGCCCTCGCCGCCGCCTCCATTATGGCCATGAATAACGTCGCCTACCGCGCCAAGGCATGGCTCGGTGATGACTACGCCCAGGTCAAAATGGGTCTGCGCATGAATGTCATTGCCAAGCCAGGTGTGGAAAAGGTTGACTTCGAACTGTGGTCACTGGCTGTATCCACTATCAATGGCTGTGAACACTGCACCATTGCGCACGAAAAAACCGTACGTGCTGAAGGCCTAACCAAGGAACAGGTCTTCGAGGCTGTTAAGATCGCCGCCACCGTT
>JBHACV010000081.1:0-5581 GCA_041854705.1 Corynebacterium sp. | reverse complement strand
GACATGCAATTTATCACGTGAAGTTACACTGTCTTGGAAATCACCGAGTACAGTTTGCAGCTGTTTGCAGGCTTTATATAGCTTTGTGGTGTCAATGTCGGTGGCATCACCCACAGCTTCTGCCGCATAGCGGAGTTTCTTTGCGGCTTTCCGCATGTCATGGAAATAATTTTCCCGGGTAGCCAGCGGGACAGCGCGATCATTCCAAACAGATACGGCACGTTTATGGCGTTTGCGCAGCTGTTTGAAAGTGCGGTATAGGTGACCCAGCAAGATGTCTTGTGATGGTGGTTCATCAGCAGCGGGAGTTTCCACCTGGGGGTTGCTCAGGACTGTATCGAGCAGATCTAGTAATGCGAAGTAGCGGGGGTCGTCAAGGGTTTTGACTACTTTTTGGTGGGCTAGTCGATATTCGTCACGCATGCTGGCATAAAGTTGATCGCCATCAGCTTTGGTCACGACTTCACTATCGATGGAGGCTGCGAGCAGTTTGAATCGTTCGGCGATCACTTCTGCATCACGGGCAACCCCTAGGATGGTGGCAAGATTTTTCAGTTCGGCGCTGAGTTCTTTTTGCTTTTCGGCGTGCAAGATTCCAGAGAAGGTTTGCAGGTGGCTACGCAGCTCGCGGGTTGCGACTCGCATTTGGTGAATCGAGTCCCATTCATCGGCGCGGACCTTTGGATCATAGGCGATGATTTTGTCGCGGTTGCGTTTTAATGCTGAGACCACTGCAAAAGCGGGGCTGTCGGGGTCGGGGAGGCGCAACTGATTTGGTTCGGGCACATTATTGGCAGAATCACCAAGCGCCATTACCAGCTTTGAGGGGCTATCGGAAGTTTCAGCGCCCGCTTCGGTGAAAATGGTGGTTGCTGATGCAATCAGCGATTCGGCTAGTTCGGCTTCCTGACCGGTTTCGGTGACTTCGATTTCCCATTCCCGCCAGCTGGTGTTGGTGCCTTCTGGTAGGAAGGAACGAGCTGACACATGGTCGTCGCAGAATTCGGCGATGGCATTGTTTGATTCATCGCCCAAGATGGATTCGTGACGCTCGTTGTCTACTTGTGCGATCGGTACTAGTGGGGCACTGCGTACCAAGGCGCTGACGGCGGCGGCCAGTTTTGGGGGAACTTCGGGGCCGCTGGTTAATTCATGGCGGAGTTCTTTGCGTGCGTCACCACTTGGAAGTTTCAGGTGCCAACCATCGTCTTTACCTCCGATTCTGCGTCGTAGTGTGATCTTTGCTCGGGTCAAACGTAGATCGTAGGTGTCGTAGTAGGTGGCGGAGAGGTTATGGATGGTGCTGTCAAGCACTGAGGCAATGTGGTCAATCTGGCACAGATCGGGCACTGGTGTCTCGGCGGCAGCGGAGAATTTAGCTTCGATTTCTAACTGACTGTCAAGTCCCATGACCCGATGCTACCTGTCCTAAATTTCCTAGGGGTGAAATGTTGCCTAGGCAATATCAGCACTGGTTATATCGGAATTGGCTTTCATGGCAGTGGAAACAATCAAACCCTACCTAGTAGGGGGTTTGCGGTGTTATTGCATGGTGTTGGTATGAATTCTTAGAACAGTTAGTGATTGGTTTTCCCCGACTTCCTGCAGTAATTGGTGGAAGCCGACTATCGTTTAGGGCATGGATTCACAACAGGAGTATGTGCTGCGCACCATCGAAGAACGCGAGATTCGGTTTGTGCGATTGTGGTTTACCGACATCTTGGGTTCCTTGAAGTCTGTGGCAGTCGCCCCAGCAGAACTCGAAAGCGCTTTTAACGAAGGTATTGGCTTTGACGGCTCAGCTATTGAAGGGTTTTCTCGGGTTTCGGAATCGGACACTATTGCTATGCCCGATCCGTCGACTTTTCAACTGTTGCCTAGTGATGGTGATGATTCGCAGATCCAGTCGGCACGTATGTTCTGTGACATCATGAATCCTGATGGGCATGCCTCCTATTCCGATCCTAGGCAGGTGTTGCGTCGTCAAGTGCAGTTGGCGGCGGATGAGGGTTTTAGTTGCATGGTCTCCCCCGAGATTGAGTTTTTCCTTGTCGAAAATCTTGAGACTAATGGGCAAAGTCCTAGGCCGACTGATAATGGTGGTTATTTTGACCAAGCTAGTCACAATAATGCACCGTTTTTCCGCCGTGATGCTATGTTGGCGTTGGAGGATATGGGTATTCCAGTGGAGTTTTCCCACCATGAAACTGCCCCTGGCCAGCAAGAAATCGATCTCCGTCATGCTGATGCACTGACAATGGCTGATTCGATTATGACCTTCAGGTTTTTAATGAAACGCATTGCGCAGCAAAATGGGGTAGGGGCAACGTTCATGCCGAAGCCGTTTAATGAGTTCGCAGGTTCGGCGATGCATACTCATATTTCGCTGTTTGAAGGCGATATCAATGCTTTCCATGATCCAGACGATGAGTACAGTTTATCGCTAACCGCTAAGCAATTTGTAGCTGGTATTCTCGCGCATGCCAATGAAATTTCCGCTATTACCAACCAATGGACAAATTCTTATAAGCGCATCCTATTTGGTAATGAAGCTCCCACTGCGGCTACATGGGGGGTGTCTAACCGATCTGCCTTAATTCGGGTACCTACTTATCGGTTGGCCAAGGAAGAATCCCGTCGAGTAGAGGTGCGTTCCCCTGATTCGGCTTGCAACCCCTACCTCGCATTAGCAGTGCTATTGGGGGCAGGGCTGAAAGGCATTAAAGATGGTTACGAGGTACCAGAACCTGCCGAAGATGACATTGCTTCATTATCGCGTCGGGAGCGACTGGCTTTGGGGTATGTGGATTTGCCAGGGAGTCTCGATCAAGCTCTGCGAGAAATGGAGAAATCGGAACTGCTGGCCACTATTTTGGGTGAGCATGTATTTGAGTATTTCCTACGCAATAAGTGGCGAGAATGGCATGATTACCAGCAACAAATTACTCCGTGGGAGCTCAAGCACAATCTTAACCTTTAGCCCTTACCAGCTCGGCGCACATCATAGATGGGCGGCGAAACACACGATGGCCTACTACCGCAGGACAAAACGCAGGATACAGAATGACCTCTCCTCGATCGACCCGAAAATCATTGCCAACCACCGGTGCACTGAGCTTGGGAAGTAAAAATGCTTCCAAGGATCTCAATTGGTTGGGTTGGTGGAATCAGAAAAGCGTTGAGGTGTTGTGGGCGCTCACTGGTGCCGCTGACCCCGACCTAGCGTTGAATACCCTCATCCGTCTCATGGAAGCATTGGATGCATCTGGGGAAGGGCACGCTGATATTGACACTGAAATTCGCACCAATGTGGTCTTTCGTGTGCGCTTGTTCGCACTGCTTGGAGGCTCTAGTGTGCTGGGAGACCATCTAGTGGCTAACCCCAGCACGTGGCGGTTATTGCTGGTCGATGCCCCCAGCCGCAGTGAAATGTTCACTGAACTTCTCGGCGCGGTTTCGGCGGTGCCCGCCTATTTCACCGAAGAAATCACCTATGGAACCTATGATGAGGACACTGCTACTGATACATTGGATCAACCTGGAACCTATCGTGCTGGGTTAGCTGGTGCTGAGGCGGAAGCGATTTTGCGTCGGGTGTATCGGACTTTATTGATGCGGATTGCCGCGGTGGATTTAGCTGGGACATACCCTGAAAGCTCACGGCGAGTCGGTCAGCCTGAGGTACCGTTTAGTGTGGTCACCGGCCAGTTGGCGGACCTAGCCGATGCTGCTTTGACTGCAGCGCTCGCAGTGGCGGTACGTCAAGTCTATGGGGATAACCCAGTTGATTGTCGACTTGCGGTCATTGCGATGGGCAAATGTGGGGCTAGAGAGCTGAACTACATCTCGGATGTGGACGTGATTTTTGTTGGCGAACCCGCTGAATCCAAGATGACCCGGGTTGCTAGCGAATTCATTAAAGTTGGGTGTCGCTGTTTCTTCGAGGTTGATGCCGCACTGCGGCCTGAAGGTAAACGGGGAGCATTAGTACGCACTCTTGAATCACATGTGACCTACTATCGTCGGTGGGCGCATACCTGGGAATTTCAAGCACTACTCAAGCATCGCCCAATGACGGGATCTCTCGCACTTGGTACTGCTTATTCTGAAGCACTATCACCCATGGTTTGGGAGGCCAGTCAGCGAGAATCCTTCGTCGCAGATGTACAAGCTATGCGACGGCGGGTGCTAGAAACCGTGCCAGAACATCTGAAACAACGAGAACTAAAACTCGGGGTTGGTGGATTACGTGATGTGGAATTTGCGGTGCAATTGCTGCAATTGGTGCACGGCCGTTCAGATGAATCTCTGCGCACCCTAGCCACGGTGGATGCACTCTCGGCATTAATCGGTGCTGGCTATGTTGGCAGGGAAGACGGTGCCAGTTTGATTGAATGTTACGAGTTCCTGCGTCTGCTGGAACATCGGTTGCAGCTACAGAAAGTCAAGCGTACCCACACCTTGCCTGAAGATTCCGATACCAAAACTCTGCGGTGGCTCGCGCATGCCGCAGGGTTCAGGGGGGAGAAGCAACGCTCCAGTATTGATCTTATGGGCGAAAAGTTGCGTAAGGTTCGATTGAACATTTCCTCGCTGCATTCCAAGTTGTTCTACCGTCCGCTGCTGGATTCGGTGGTCAATATGAGCGTGGCTGAAATTAAACTCAGCCCAGACGCAGCGAAAGAACAGCTGCGTGCTCTTGGATATAATTACCCCGATCGTGCTTTCGAGCATCTGACCGCCCTCGCTGCTGGTGCTAGTCGTAAAGCGAAAATCCAAGCCATGTTGTTGCCCACCCTCATGGAATGGTTATCTAGCACCGCTGATCCAGATGCTGGGCTGCTAAATTACCGCAAGCTTTCCGACGCCGCCTTTAACCGCACATGGTTCTTGCGGATGCTGCGTGACGAAGGGGTGGTAGGCAAACGGCTCATGCGGATTCTGGGAAATTCCCCCTTCGCAGCCGACTTGATTATTTCAGCCCCTGACATAGTCAAACAGCTTGGCGACGGCGCTACTGGCCCCAAGCTACTCGAAACTAAACCCGATACAGTTTCCACCTCCCTAGTCAGGGCTGCCTCTCGGCACACTGATCCTGATCGAGCAATCAATGTTGCGCGTAGTTTGCGGCGGACCGAATTAGCACGCATTGCCGCTGCTGACCTCCTCAATCTCATGGAGATCAGAGAGGTGTGCCGCAGCTTATCCTTAGTGTGGGATGCAGTACTAGAAGCCGCGCTACAGGCAGAAGTTTCTGCTGCGTTGCGTGATGAGGGGCTGGAAACGGCACCAGCTGCCATTGCCGTTATTGGCATGGGGCGGCTCGGCGGCATGGAACTAGGTTATGGTTCTGATGCGGATGTGATGTTTGTTTGCGAGCCCGCCGAAGGAATTTCAGATAATGATGCGGTCCGTTGGTCCATTGGGGTATGCGACCGGATGCGGAAACGTTTGAGCAAACCTTCCGGTGATCCACCGCTGGAAGTCGATTTAGGTTTACGCCCCGAGGGACGTTCTGGGGCTGCGGTCCGTACCCTCGAATCGTATCGGCAGTATTACCAACGGTGGGGTGAAGTATGGG
>JBHACV010000080.1:0-3312 GCA_041854705.1 Corynebacterium sp. | reverse complement strand
TTTTAGATCATCAGACGGGCACCTTCTACAGTACAGAACAAGTACCTCATCCCTCTAACTGTAACAACCCATCCCTACATGAATAAATTCATTGCTCCTGTGCTTCCATTAGTCGTAGTCTAACGACAACAGTCGAAAAGGAGTACAGATAATGGAGAAGAAATCGCTTCTGTCTAATTTCGGCGTGCAGATCACCATTGGCCTGCTCGTCGGCGTTTTGCTTGGTCTTATCGCTCGGAGTACCGAGAGCAGCTGGCTTTCAAACATACTGGCTTGGCTAGGTGACACCTACGTCCAATTGCTCAAGATCATGGTGGCCCCACTGATTTTCGCTGCGGTGGTCACTTCGGTTGCTAATCTGCGTAAAGTAACTAATGCGGCTCGGCTTGCGGTACAAACCCTAATCTGGTTCGCCATTACCGCCTTCCTATCGGTTAGCACTGCGATTTTGCTAGGGCTTATTTTGCACCCAGGTGTTGGCAGCAATATTGATCCCTCTGCGGCAGCTGAGCCATCTCGCATGGGGTCGTGGGCTGGTTTTATCAATTCGGTTATTCCAAGCAATATTCTCGGTTTAAGCGCTACGGCTAAAGACTCAGGTATTTCTTTAGACTTTAATGCGCTACAGCTCATCGTGATTTCTATGGCCATTGGTATTGCCGCACTCAAAGCAGGTGCAACGGCCGAGCCGTTTTTGAAACTCACTGAATCCTTCCTCAGTGTGATCCAAGTGGTGCTGTGGTGGATCATTCGACTCGCTCCCATTGGTACTGCTGCTTTACTTGGCGATGCCGTAGCAAGTTACGGTTGGAATGCCCTCGGATCACTGGCAAATTTTGTACTCGCCATTTACCTCGGCCTAGCGATCGTGCTCTTCATTATCTACCCTGGGGTGCTTGCCTTGCATAAGATTCCGGTGCTGGGCTTTTTCAAACGAGTATGGCCGGTAACCTCTTTGGGCTTTGTCACCCGATCTTCGATGGGAGTCATGCCCATCAACCAGCGGGTTGCAGAACAGTCGATGGGCGTGCCACCTGCCTATGCTTCCTTCGCTATCCCACTGGGTGCGACCACTAAAATGGATGGCTGTGCTGCGGTTTTCCCTGCAATCGCGGCAATCTTTGTGGCAAATTTCTACGGCGTTGAGCTCACTTTCACTCACTACTTGCTCATCATTATTGTTTCGGTCTTTGGCTCAGCAGCCACCGCAGGGACGACTGGCGCCACTGTGATGCTCACCCTCACATTATCGACGCTTGGTCTCCCCCTCGCTGGTGTTGGGCTACTCCTTGCGGTCGAACCTATTGTGGATATGGGCCGTACCGCAGTCAATGTCACTGGGCAAAACCTAGTAGCGGTGGTCGTCGCAAAGCGAGAAAAGATACTCAACCAGGAGATTTGGGATAATGCCGAGCACGGCCACTCTGCTTTCGATGAAGCTCAAAGCACCAAGACATCAGTCTAATTGCCTAGTCCAAGCACTGATGATGAGCTGTTCGAGGACATCAAGATCGATGTCCTCAAGCTTATTGACGTAAATGCAGCCTTTACCTGCGCTATGTTTTCCAAGTTTTTGCAACAAGTCAGGAAAGTCTGTTAAACCGTACAGGGAAATCTTCGCCTGCCTCGGGCTAAAACCAACGAGAAACCAGTCACCGTGACGACCCGAGGTAGATTCATAATGCACTTGTCCATAACCAATCATGCTCGGTCCCCACATCACTGGTTGATCGCCAGTAACGCGGTTGAAAATTTCGAGCAACTGCTTCCCATGAGTGACCCGGCGCGGCCACGGTAGCTGCTGAATGTAGGTTTCTGGATCAATATCAGTGACGGTGGTTTTGATGTCTTTTGCCACCTCACCGGTATGTCCCCGGGTGACCTTATGGCCTAAGGGTTTAGGCTCGGGAATGTCTCCTGTTAAGGTCATACCTCGTTCTTGTAGTGCCACGTGAATTCGCTCTAAGCCACGTGCGCCAACTCCGTGGAGTGTGATTAGTTCTTGGTAGCTCACCCCATCTAAGGCTTCAAGGTGTTGGTAACCAGCTTCAGCCAGTGCGCGTCGGCAGGGTGCGCCGATGCCAGGGATTGTTTCGAATGAGGTGGGCATGACAAGATCCTTTTCGTGTTACATCATGTTTGACAGTCGTGCATTGGTGCTAGCAATGGTTACATAGTCTTGGCTTTTAGTAAAAGCCAAGACCGTCATGTTAGAACACGAAGGTGTCGAGGAATTTCTGGGCTCGTTCGGTTTTGGGGTGAGTGAAAAATTCCTCAGGTTTGCCTTCTTCTACGATTCGACCGGCATCCATGAAAATCACTCGGTCGGCGACAGCACGGGCAAAGGGCATTTCATGCGTGACTACTAGCATGGTCATACCATCTTTGGCTAGATCCATGACCACATCAAGAACTTCTCGAACAATCTCAGGGTCGAGGGATGCAGTGATTTCGTCGAGGAGTAGGACTTTAGGCTGCATCATGAGGGCACGGGTGATGGCGACTCGTTGTTTTTGCCCGCCAGAGAGTTCACGAGGTTTGGCGTTAGCTTTATCTTTGAGTCCGATGCGTTCGAGGAGTTTCATGGCCTGGTTGGTTGCTTTGTCAAGGTTGGCATTTTGCACCACTTTAGGCCCGAGCAGTAGGTTTTTGAGCACGGTAAGATGCGGGAAGAGTTCGTAGTTTTGGAAGACCATTCCTACTTGGGTGCGTACTTTCTTCCAATCTGTAACCACTTTTCCATCGAGTGCGATGGTGCCGGAGGTAATTTCTTCCAGTCCGTTGATGGTTTTCAAAAGTGTGGATTTACCACAGCCAGAAGGGCCGATGATGGCGATTACTTCACCAGGTGCGACATTAAAGGTTATGCCTTTGAGTGCATGGAAGCCGCCTGGGTAAATCTTTTCGACGTCGGTTAATTCGAGCAATGGTTGGGGGCTCATTGAAGCTGCCACCTTCTTTCCAGTTTGCGGGAGGCCCAAGCGATGGGGAAACACACGATGAAATACAACAAGAAGACCACGCCGTAGATCCACAAGGCAGCACCGGGGTATTCAAATCGGTTAGCGTCAATGATTTGCTGTGCTACTTTGAGTACTTCTACTACACCAATGAGGACTACCAAGGAGGTAGTCATGATCATACGATTGGTCAGGTTAATGGTTAATGGTAAGAGTCCGCGGATTGCTTGGGGTAAGACTACGTAGCGGTACAGGTCCCAGCCTTCAATCCCCAGCGCATAACTAGACAAGTATTGGTGTTGTGGGATGGATTTGATGGCGGATCGCACTAGGTCACCCATTTCGGCGGTAC